>CADCTQ010000174.1 GCA_902805615.1 uncultured Cytophagales bacterium | reverse complement strand
CTGCACGGTAAGCAACTCGCCTTTCACCGGCCGGTACGGCAACCAGTTGAAGTACGGGTTTTCGCGCCCGAAGGCCCCTTCGCAAAAGATGACCTTCCGGGCCGTCAGGTCCCGCCACGTAACCCCGCCGCCCGTCAGGGTCAACTCTTCCGGTTCCAGCACGCCGGGCCGGTAGATTCCCTTTTCACGAAACCACCGCCGGAAAGATTCGAGCAACGGGCGAACGTCGAGGTAGCCGGCTTCGGTGATTTCCATGCCGCCGAAGGGCTGCTGCAACTGCGCCGGGTACAGCCGCCCGCCGTCCCGGATGAAACGGCTGTATTCGGGCGAAGCCATCCGGCTCATCCAGGTGTTTTGCTCCTCGGTGCTGCCGAACAGCCGGTACACGGGCACCTGGTGGAAAAACGCTTCCCCCAGTTCCGCTTCCATCCGCCGGTAGAACGGGGCCAGGAAGCTGAACAGGTCCTCGGCCCGCCAGGTTTTGGACAGCCGCTTGCCCGTGATCGGGTTCACGATGCCGGCCGCCACCTCCGAAGCGTTGGGGGTCGGCAGGCCCTCGGGCATGGCTACCGTGCAGCCCCGGCCCAGCAGGGTGTAGGCCAGCACCGTCCCGGCAATGCCTCTTCCGACAATGATGTAGTCTACGTGCATAGGGGTTGCAAGATACGCCGGCCGGAACGATCCGCCGGGCAGTAAGCGGTTGGTTTACAGGGGCCTGCCCGGGAGTTGCCAAACCTTGCGCCGGTCCTCTCCGTATAGGAACGCATGGAGTAAACCGATGTTTAACCAAAATTTGGAATCGTTATGAAAAAGGTAATGTTAAATGGAATACTTGCAGCCACGTTCTGCTTTTGGATGGCTGCCTGTGATTCGCCCAAGACCACTCAGGAAGACAGTACTGAAATGGCTGAAGAACAAAATGAAGAAAAGCTGGCCTCCGATGACGCCGAAGACGACGCTGATTTCATGGTGAAGGCAGCCAGCGGCGGCATGATGGAAGTGGAGCTTGGCCGCATGGCCCTCCAGAAGGCCACCAATCCCAAAGTAAAGAAGTTCGCCCAGCAAATGGTAGACGATCATACGAAAGCCAACGAGGAGTTGAAGGCGCTGGCCGCGAAGAAGAACATAACCCTGCCCACCACGCCCGGCGATGAAGCCCAGGAGCACATTAATGACCTGGCCAAGTATTCGGGAGCGGAATTTGACAAGGAGTACCTGGAACTGATGCACAAAGACCACCAGGAGGACCTTGACCTGTTCAAAGAAGCGGCCGAAGACGCCGAGGATGCAGAAGTGAAAGCTTTTGCCGCCAAGACGCTGCCCGTGCTCCAGACCCATCACCAGATGGCCGAGCAAATGGAAGAAGGCACCGCTAAAAATGCCAAGAGTGGCAAGGCCCACACCGGCGCCCACAATGAGTAACACCGTTTTTTCCGGGTAATTTTTACGAACCCTTCTGCCTTCGCGTGGAAGGGTTTGTTTTTTCAGTCACCTACTTACACAGGTACGTATGAATAGCGGAAATCAAAAAGCGGCCTATACTGTTTCTCCGGGCTGCGCGTTGCAACCCTACACGCCATCCGTCCCATACCATCCATGAAAAATACGCTCCTCCCCTGCTCCCCGGTGCGCCGACTGACCCTGCCGGGCGTCATTGCTCTGGCCTTCCTCCTGCTGCCCGCCGGCCCCGGCTTTGCGCAGGAACTGGTAACGGCCGGTCCCAAAGCGGGCCTCAACCTTTCCTCCCTGGTGGGCAGAGACGCCGCCAATGCCACCCCTGCCCCGCGTTTCGTGGGTGGCCTGTTCCTGTCGGTAAAACCCAGCCGGCGCTTTGGCTTGCAAGCCGAGGTGAACTACAACCAGAAGGGAGCCAAAGTCCGCAACGGCATCCTGACCACGTCGCAGCTCCGGCTCAACTACCTGGAAGTGCCGGTGCTGGCCCGGTTCGTGTTTGCGGGACGTGCGGCGGGCCGCGCCCTGCCTTACCTGTCTACCGGTCCCTCCTTCAACCTGTTGCTCAATGCCCGCAATACCTTCCTCCGCGACCCGGTGGTCACGCCGCAGTACCAAAGGATTGATTTCGGCTGGTCGGCGGGGGGCGGACTGGAAATAGACTTGAAGAAAAAATGGTGGACCATTGACCTGCGCTACACCCACGGACTGCTGAAGGTGACTGACCGGACCAACCCGCCGGCCGTGTACAACGGCACGTTTGCGCTCAGCATGGCCCTGGGCTTCGAACTCTACGACCGCTTTGGAAACCAGCGCCGGTAGGCCGTCAGTATTCAGAATTTACGCAACACCCGTTCAATGCCCGGCAGGTAGCCCGAGCCAAACAGGTTGAGGTGCACCAGCAGCGGGTAGAGGTTGTACAGTTCCACCCGTTGGGCAAAGCCCGGCGCCAGGGAAAACGCCGCTTCGTACGCCCCGTAAAAGGCATCATCGAAACCACCGAAGAGTTTGGTAAAGGCAATCTCCGCTTCCCGCAGGCCGTAATGCACCGCCGGGTCAATGAGGCAGGCGGCGCCCCGTTCGTCCACCAGCACATTGCCGCTCCACAGGTCTCCGTGCAGCAACGCGGGCCTTTCGGCGGGCAGCAGTTCGGGCAGTTTCTCGTACAGGGTCGTGAATTTGTCGTAGAGGGCTTTGGGCAGTTGCCCGTTGTAGAAGGCCAGTCCCGCCTGCGCCTGCAAGCGATTCTCGATGAAAAACTGGATTCCGTTCTCGGTGGGGGTGTTGCGTTGCGCCAGCGAGCCGATGTAGTTGTCGTACGCCAACCCGAAAACCGAGTAGGTATGGGCGTGCAGGGCAGCCAGTTGCTCGGCAAAATGCCCCCAGTACGCCGGCTGCGGCCGGGTGGAACCGATGAATTCGAGCAGTAGGTACGCCTTCTCGGCTTTGCGGCCGTAGCCGATTACTTCGGGCACACGCACGGACCCCGCCTCCCGGAGCAGTTGCAACCCCTTCGATTCACATTCGAACAGTTCTTCGCCGGCACTTTCGTTCCACTTCACGAAGTAAAACCCCTCCCGCGTATCAATGCGCAGGGACGTGTTGATGTCGCCGCCCGACAGGAACTCGTAGCTGTCCACGGATACTTCGCGTCCCAGCCCTTCAAACAGGATGCTTTCCAGGAATTGGATTTGGTCGAAGTGCAGGTTGTTGAAATCCATCAGGAGGAAGGCTTTTGGACGGGCTGCAAGCGATGCTTCTCCACCAGGAATTGCAGGAAACGGCCGCCCGTACGGTGCAATAGCTGGTACACCTGCTCAAAGCCCTCCGGCCCGCCGAAGTACGGGTCGGGCACGTTCAGGTCGCGGGTATCGTCGTCGTGCATCCGCAGGAAGGAAACTTTCGGGGCGTGTTCGGGCCGGTAGCCCGGGTGCCGGGTAATGTCGTTCCAGTTCGATTCGTCCATCGCCAGAATGTAGTCGAACGCCCCAAAGTCGGCAGTACGCAGTTGCCGGGCCCGGTGCGTGAGGGTCAGGCCGTACCGCCGCGCCGTCTGCCGCATCCGCGGGTCGGCCTGTTCGCCGATGTGGTAGTCGGAGGTCCCCGCCGAGTCGCAGGTGATGACATTGTGCAACCCGGCTTCTTTGACCAGGTGCGTGAAGATGCCTTCGGCCATCGGGGAACGGCAAATGTTGCCCAGGCAGACAAACAGGACGTTGAGCTTCGGTTGCGGCATGGTGGAACATTCTCCGGCGCGGGCCGGTACGGGTCAGTTTGTTTCTTCTTCGGCTTCGGCGTCATCGTCCACGATGATGAACACTTCTTCGCCCTGCCGCTTCATCAGGTATTTTTCCCGGGCAAACTTTTCGAGCAACTGCGGGTTGCTCATCAGTTCGCGCCGGTCTTTGTTCACCTCCTCGATCTTTTCGGTAAAATACCCTTTCTTGTCCTCCAGGTCGCGCACCTTCTTGCGCAGCTGGTACTGCGAGACGAGGTCGTTGGTATCGAAGAAAAGCATCCACACCAGGA
>CADCTQ010000173.1 GCA_902805615.1 uncultured Cytophagales bacterium | reverse complement strand
CGCCGGGGATGTGCTTGCCCACGGCCGGGTACATCTGGAACAGTTGATACGCCAGGTCTTGTTGTCCGTAGTTGAGCAACGCAATGATGTACTTGCTTACCTGCTCGGGACTGAAACCGGCTAACTGGTCTTCTCTTCTGCCGAAAAGCGCATCGCCAAACAACAACTGCCCCCTGGTGAGCCCGTCATAGCTGTTTCGGTTCCCGAAAACCCGGTTCAGGTACAACAGATCATAGCCGTTCTCGTGCATGAATTTATGCACGTCGTACACCAGTGGCTGTCCCTGGTAAGCCGCCGTAAATTCCACTTCCACCTCCACCAGCAATGCGTTGGCGAGACTCTTCGGACTGGCTTGCAAAATGCTCAGCTCCGTACCCTGGGTATCCAGTTTGATGATGTCAGGCAGCGGCAGTTTCTCCTGGGCCAGCAACTGGTCCATCGTCACGCTTTCTACCTGCACCGTCCGGTCTATCTGCATGCCGTTGTTGCCGAAGTTATTCTTGAACCGCGGGTCCGGCGCGTAGTAAGAACTCATGCCCGGATCCTTGTACAAATGAAAGTCCACGACACCAGCTTTGTCCGCCACGAAGTAGGGGAACACCCGAAACTGGTAGAACCCGGGAGGGGGTGACTTCCGCAGCCTTTCACATTCTTCTTTGTCGGCATCAAATGCGTAGTAACTGATAAACTGCCGGAGATTTTCCAACTCTTCCAGGCTTACGTTCCGGGCCCCGACGTCCGTTACGACCAGGGGATTCTGTTTTAAAAAAGCTTCTACCGGGCGCAGGTCATCAAGCATCCAGTTCAGATTATAGGGCAAAACTGCGTGGTGAATGCTTTGGTTGTTAAAAAATTTCAAACTTGTATTCATACGATACTGCAGGAAGGTGTTCGAAAAAATGCCCAAAGGCGCAGGATTAAAGGAGGCCGCCGCCTGCTTCATCCGTCGCCCCTCGCCGGCGCTACCCCCTACAACGGTATCCGCATGTGGGGGTTGGCCCGGCCAACCCGGTCGCAGTGGCAGTGGCTTGCGCCCCCGGTTAGTCAGCCGGAACCTCTCCCCTACCAGATCAGTTTGTACGTCAGTTCCAGCTCATCCAACTGCGCCAGCAGTTCGTTGGAGGGGAAGATGCGGATCTTGCGGGCGGCGGCCTCCACGTGCATGTTCTCCTCGCGGTCAAAGAGCATCATCTTCACGAAGCAGTCGCCGGGCTGCGACTGGGCGGCGGCCGTGAGGCGGGAAATGATCGTGTGGTTTACCTTCGCCAGGTCGAGGTTGATCTGGAGGCCCTTGGCCATCTTCTTGCGCAGTTCCGACAGCAACTGCACCTGCACGGGCTTGAGTTCCCACTGGTCGGTGGTGCCGTAGCGGAGCTGCACCTTGCCCTTGATGTACACGAACTGCCCCACCGTGAGGTACTTGGACAGGTTCACGTAGTCTTCCCCGAACAGGGCCATGTCCAGCGGACCCGTGTAGTCCTCCACCGTGAAGAGCACGAACGGGTTGCCGTTCTTGGCCTGCCGCACCACGTTCTTGGTCACGATGCCCGCCACGCACATGTCCTTGCCGCGGTAGTTGTCAATCTTGTCAATGGTATCCGAGCAGAAGCTCTTGATTTCGAGCCGGAACTGGTCCAGCGGGTGGCCCGAGATGTAGAAGCCCACCACCTCTTTTTCGTTCTTGAGCTTCTCGATTTCGCTCCACGGCTCGCAGTTGTGCACGCGGGGCGGCGGCAGGCTGCCGTCGCCGCTGCCGAACAGGGATACCTGCACCTTGCCCTGGTCCGACTGCACGGTGTTGCCGTACTTGATGATCTTCTCGATGAGCGTGCCGCCCTCGTCGTGGAAGTACTGCGCCCGGTGGATGCCCGGGAAGCTGTCGAAGGCCCCCGCGTAGGCGAGGCTTTCAAAGGTTTTCTTGTTGACCGTCCGCAGGTTCACCCGCTTGGCGAGGTCGAACACGTCCTTGAACGGACCCTTGGCCGTGCGTTCGGCGATCAGGGCCTCCACGGCCGCTTCGCCGGCGCCCTTCACGGCGCCCATGCCGAAGCGGATCTGGCCGTTCTTGTTTACCGAAAAGGCCGTGGACGATTCGTTCACGTCGGGGCCGAGCACCGGGATGCCCTGCCGCTTGCATTCGTCCATGAAGAAGGTGATCTTCTCGATGTTGCCCATCGAGTGCGTGAGCACCGACGCCATGTATTCGGACGGGTAGTTGGCCTTCAGGTAGCCCGTCTGGTAGGCCACCACCGAGTAGGCCGCCGAGTGTGATCGGTTGAAACCGTATTCGGCGAACTTCTCCATCACGTCGAACACTTCGCTGGACTTCTTCTCGGAGATGTTGTGGATCTTCTTGGCCCCGTCCATGAACTTGATCCGCTCCTTGGCCATCTTCTCCTTGTCCTTCTTGCCCATCGCCCGGCGCAGCAAGTCGGCGCCGCCGAGGCTGTAACCGGCCAGGATCTGCGCCGTCTGCATGATCTGCTCCTGGTACACCATGATGCCGTAGGTGTAGTTGAGGATCGGTTCGAGCAGTTCGTGCGGGTACTCGACGGGTTCCTTGCCGTGCTTGCGGTTGATGAAGTTGGGAATGAACTGCATCGGGCCCGGCCGGTAGAGGGCGTTCATGGCAATGAGGTCTTCGATGTTGGTCGGCTTGAGGTCCTTGAGGTACATGCGCATGCCCTCGGATTCAAACTGGAACGTGCCCACCGTGTCGCCCTGCTGGTAGAGTTCGAAGGTTTTGGGGTCTTCGAGCGGAATGTTGTCAATGTCAATGTCCACGCCGTGGTTCTGCTTGATCATGATCAGCGCGTCGCGGATGATGGTGAGGGTTTTGAGGCCCAAAAAGTCCATCTTGAGCATGCCCGCGTCCTCGATCACCTTGCCGTCGAACTGCGTGACGAGCAGGTCCGAGTCCTTGGCCGTGCTCACGGGAATGTAGTCGGTCAGGTCGCCGGGGGCGATGATGACCCCGGCCGCGTGGATGCCCGAGCCGCGCACGGAGCCTTCGAGCTTTTCGGCCGTCCGCAGCACCGTGGCCCGCAGGTCGTTGCCCCGGCGGATTTCGGCCAGCTCCTGCACTTCGGCAAAGGCCATTTCGAGGGTGGTACCGGGCTTTTCGGGCACGAGCTTGGCCAGGGCGTTGGATTCGGGCAGGGGCAGTTCGAGCACCCGGGCCACGTCCTTGATGGCCATCTTGGCGGCCATCGTGCCGTAGGTGATGATCTGGGCCACCTGGTTTTTGCCGTACTTGTCCACCACGTAGTCAATCACCTTCTGGCGGCCCTCGTCGTCAAAGTCCGTATCAATATCGGGCATGGACACCCGTTCGGGGTTCAGGAACCGTTCGAAGAGCAGGTTGTACTTGACCGGGTCAATGTTGGTGATGCCGATGCAGTAGGCCACGGCCGAACCCGCCGCCGAACCCCGGCCCGGTCCCACGGACACGCCCATCGCCCGGCCGGCGTTGATGAAGTCGGCCACGATGAGGAAGTAGCCGGCAAAACCCATCGTCTTCACGATGCGCAGTTCGTGCGCCAGGCGTTCTTCGATTTCCGAGGCCAGCGGCAGGCCCGTGGTGTCGGGGTGCGTGAGGGGCAGGCCGTTGTAGCGTTTCCTGGCCCCTTCGTAGGTGAGGTGTTCGAGGTACTCGTCGGCGGTGGCGAATTGCGCCGGCAGCGGGAAGTTGGGCAGCAGGATGTCGCGCTTGAGCTTGGGCGGGGTGATCTTGGCGACGATCTCGTTGGTGTTGTCGAGCGACTGCGGCAGGTCGTGGAAGAGCTTCTCCATTTCGGCCGTCTTCTTGAAGAAAAACTGGTCGTTGAAAAAGCCGAAGCGGTGGCCCTTGGGTTTCTGCACGTCGTCGTTGTCGCCCTTCCACACGGGGGTGCTCTGGAGTTCGCCGGTGTTCACGCACAGGAGGATGTCGTGGGCGTTGTAGTCTTCCTGGTCCACGTAGTGCGAGTCGTTGGAGCAGATGATCTTCACGTTGTACTTGGCGGCAAACTTGAGCAGCACGGCGTTCACCTTTTCCTGTTCGCCCATGCCGTGGCGCTGGAGTTCCACGTAGTAATCTTCCCCGAACAGGTCGAGCCACCACCGGAACCGCTTTTCGGCTTCCTCCTCGCCTTCGTGCAGGATGGCCTGCGGCACCTCGGCGCCGATGCAGCAAGTGGTGGCAATGAGGCCCTTGTGGTACTTGAGCACGAGTTCCTTGTCAACGCGGGGCCACTTGCTGTAGAGCCCTTCCATGTAGCCCAGCGAACACAGCTTGGCCAGGTTCTTGTAGCCGTCCTGGTCCTTGGCGAGCAGCAGCTGGTGAAAGCGTTTGTCCTTTTCCTCCTTGCTGAAGGTCTTTTTGTGCCGGTCCTTGACCAGGTAAAACTCGCAGCCGACGATGGGCTTTACGTTGTACTTGTTGGCTTCGGCCACGAACTTGAACGCCCCGAACATGTTCCCGTGGTCGGTGAGGGCCACGGCGGGCATGCCGTCGGCCTGGGCCTTCTTCATCATGCTGGTGATGCGGGCCGCCCCGTCGAGCAGCGAGAACTGGGTATGGCAGTGTAAGTGACTGAATACAGGCATGTTAGGGGAATTGACAATTGGAAATTGGCAATTGAAAAGGGAAAGGGTTCTCTAAAAATAGCAAAGGACGGGCAGAGCTGGGACGGCAAAACAATTTACCTTTTTCCAAACAGCCCTTAGGCTCAACTACTTACGGGCCGCCGCAAACACAATGTTCGCAGAAAGGTGCAATTCCCCCGGACTCAGCCGAACAACCGGCCGCCCGGCGAACATGACACGGGGAAAAAGGGAGTGAGAAGCGAGAAGCCAGGAGCGAGAAGAAAGGGCACGGGCTTGCCTGGTGACAACGGCAAAGTACGTGTTCATTCTTCCCGCTTCTTGCTTCTCCCCCCAAAAAAGAAACAGCCCCGGCAAATGCCGGGACTGTTTCGGGCGGTACAAAGATTCCAGCTTTATTTCGCCACTACCAACTTCTTGGTCACTTCCTTGCCTTCCGCGTTCAGGCGCAGGAAATAAATGCCGGTGGGGAGCGCCGTCACGTCGAGGTCAATCACGTTGTCGCCGGCGTGCAGTTCCACGGTCCTGGAAATTTTGCTTTGCGAAGTTGCATCCGATACCTCCACCGTGCCCGGGCCGTCGGCCTTGGCCTTGTAGGTCACCTGCACGTGGTCCTGGGCCGGGTTGGGGAACAGGGTTACGTCGTCGGCGGCTTCTTCGAGTTGTTCGGCTGCCGTTTCGGCCGCGGCCTCGCGGGCCGATGCACCCGTGGACTGGATTCGCCACTTCTGGTTGCCGGCGCCGACGTAGGTGTACTGCCCGATGCGGGCCTTGTCCAGCGTGGATGCTCCCATCACGTCGAGCGCCTTGCCGGTGCTGCGGTTGGTGATCTTGTAGTACCCGTCACTCTGCAATTCCACCTTCCACTGGTGCATGGAGGAGCCGGAGTAGGTGTGCTGTTCCACGATGCTGGTGGAGCTGGTCACGGCCAGGACCTTGCCGCTGTGGCGGGCCACGATCTTGTAGTAGCCGCTGCCCACCGACTGGATGGAGAACTGCTGGTTGCTGCCGGTGCCCCTGGTGTACTGGAGGGCGTCGGCCCCGCTCACGGTCGAAGCGTCGGAGATGTCAACCGCTTTGCCGCTGTGCTTGGCCAGCAGTTGGTAGTAACCCGAGAACGTGGGTCCGGCGGCAACCGGTTCTTCGGTCGGCAGGGATACCGTGCCGCCGCGGGAAATGCGCGAGGCGGGCACGAACTGCTTGGCAACGCCGGGGCCTTCGTACTTCACGTGGTAGAAGATGTGCGAGCCCCGCGTATCCATGTACACCACCGAGAAGGAGTGCTTGCCGGCCTTCAGTTCGATCCGGCCGCTTCTTTCGGTCACGATGTTCTTCTGGTTGTTGCTCACCACCAGGGCCCCGCCCACGTACAGGTCGCAGGCGTCGTCGGCGTAGGTGTAGAAAGTGTACCAGCCGGTGGTGGGTACGTTGATGTAGCCCGTATACTTGAAGGCGAAGTTGTCGCTCTGCGTGGCACCCGAGATGTCGAAGTAGCTCTTGGTACCCGTCCTTACCGGCCTCAGGTTGTCCACGTTGGGGCGGAAATCCCACCAGTTGGCCCCCTGGTAGTAGGCATAGTTGAGGCCGCCGCTGGTGCCCGAGGGATTTTCGGGGTCGCGGGGACCGTAGGTAAAGCTCACCGGCACGAAGCTGTTGTTGGTGCCGCCCTGGGTGGCCCAGTTGCTGCCGTTCCAGAACACGCCGCCGGAGCAGGTGGCGACGCCCGTGGTGGTCAGGCTGGTGCTGGACGAGTACCAGGAGTCGCCGCCCTGCGTTTCGCTGCTCACCAGGTAGTAAGCCGTGTTGGCGGGCAGGGTTACGGTGCGGGGCAGCGAAGCGTACTTGAACTGACCCGAAGCGGCGCCGGCCAGCGATACGCTTACCGTACTGCCGGGCACGTCTTTGCCGGTAAGGGCATTCACCAGTTTGAGCTGGTGGGTGCGGGAGTTGCCCGGGGCCACCATCCGCCCGAGGGCGTTGACGTTCAGGGGCGTGCCGTTCACCGTGAAGCGCATGCCCATCCAGGTGGTTTGCCCGAAGGCGAAAGAGACGGAGAACAGGGCGAGCAGGCTCAGCAGGAGCCGGCGGGAAGGGACGGGGGACGAACCGTGGGGGCGGGCTTGCTGCGCCGCCGGGAGAGCTGGGGTATGGGCACTATATATCTTTTCCATAGCAATGGCTTGCTTGATTGTGTAGGAATGGAAGTAAAAGGGAAGAGAGAAATCAGAGCACTTCGGCGATGGACAGCAGGAAGGGTTTGCCCGGCACCTGGGTGGCCGCGCCGAAGCGGAAGCCCATGTCCTGGTGGTTGTACCCGACGAACTTCTGGGTGACGTAGTTCACCGCCTGTTTGCCGTTGTAATCCATTACCGACACGGTAGCGATGCCGCCGCAGCCCCGCCACTGGTGGCCCACTTCGGACGACACGGGGTCTACCAACCGGCTGTCGCGCAGCACTTTGGCGACGCTGCCGCCCGTGGTGACCTGGTACACGGCGCGGTCGCCGCGGCAGGTGATGGTGAGGCGGTTGGCTTCCCGGCCGCCTTGCAGACCGTACGCAATGTGGGTGGGGTTTTTACCCACGTTCACGGTCTTCACCAGGTAGGGCGCCGTCTTGGAGCCGGCCCGGTTGAGCGAAGCGGCGTTGTACATGCGCACGGTGCCGTCCATCGAGGCCACGTACGCCGACACGCGGAACAGTTCGCCGTCGAAGTCGGAGGGGCGGTCGAAGAAGAAGGCGCCGTCGCGGCCGAAACCGCAGGCTACTGCCGTGGGGGCGGGCACGGAAAGGACCGTGCGCACCACGGGCCGCTGCTGGGGGGCGTGGCTGAAGGTATGCGGCCACTGGCTGTCGAGCATGCCCTGGTTTTTGGTGGCGTAGTGGTTGGACGACGTGGTGAACATCATGTCACGCACGTACTGGTAGAGGGGCTGCAAGTCCACGAAAGCCACTTTGTCTTCGGAGCGGGAGGCAATCACGGCGTAGCCGGCGCGGGACGTTCTGCGGTAGTAGCCGCCGGTCCCGTTGCGCCACCGGTCACGCTCCCACTGCGAACCGAAATCGGGGCTCATGGTGGCCGAAGGGTCGGTGCGTCCCTGCGTCATGCCCAGGTCGGCCGTGGCTTCGATGGAAGTGGGGGCGGCGAAGGGCAGGTCAATGAAGCCGAGCAGTTTGAGGCGGTTCACGCGGCCGTAGTTGGGCATGCTCCAGAAGAAGGGCATGTTGCTGGCCGTGAACGTGCTGAAGTGGTCGCTGGAAGTGAGGTGGGCCTGCACGGCGATCACGCCCAGTTGGCCCTTGCGGTTCACTACGTCCCACACGGTCACCAGGATGAACTCGTGGTTGAGCGTCATGGCTACGGCGGTGGGGATTTTGCCGCTGGGCAGTTTCACGAAGGGATAGTAGGGCTCAATGCGCCAGGTGCCGTAGTCGTTGTTGTCTACCTTCCACGTGTTGGGGTCGTTGCCGTTGCCGGTGAACCCTACCAGGCCGTTGGGGTAGATGACGGCGCCGGTGAGGCTGGTCATGTACTTGGCGCGGGCCACGGCGATGGGCGGTTTGGGCAGTTTGCCGCCGGAGGCGCTGATCCAGGGGGAATGTTGGGTGGCCAGGTCCGGGTTTTCGTTGAAGTAGTTGGCCCGGTCGGGCGTCCACATGATCCGCATGTCGGAAATCACGGTGGGAGCCGACGCCAGGCAGGAAACCGTGCCGATGCGGGCCCGGGCCATGCCGGGGTCGGTGGAAGCTTCGGGCTGGTAGAGCATCTGGCCCGACTTCTGGTGCCAGTCCACGCGCTTGGGGTTGTTGGCGTAGTAGTCGTAGGGGTAGGGGTCCCAGCCGTTGGAGCCGATCTGCGCCACGGTGGGGAAGCTGGCGGGGGTGCTGTGGTAATAGTTGTAGCGCGGTCCCATGCGGTAATCCTGGATGTCGCTCCGGTTGTAGTTCTGGGCTACGAAGCTGTACTGTCCCCAGTTGATGCTGCCGTCGGCGTTCAGAATGAGTTCCTGCCAGCGGTCAGAAGGGAGGCTGCTCTGTACGGAACCCGGGCGGGTTCCCGTCACGAAAGGCGTTTGTGCTTGGGTAGAAGGGGCGGCTGCCAGGAGCAGGTTTAGGACTATAACAAGCCGCAGGCACGTGTTAATGAATTTGCCCTGTACGGGGCTGAAAGGTGGAAAACCATGGTTTTTGTGATGTGTTTTGTCCTTTTTCATACATGATAGCTGGTTTTAGTACCCTTGAAATAACCCACTCCCCCCCAGCCATGCAAATTCGGAGGCAAAATTTTGCCCGAAATGGCGCATTTTCCTCTTATAATCAAAAAAAATACCCAAATAGTCAAAAAACTTTGCAACCCTTTGCGGGTCGCTTCCGTATAAAGCCTTCGCAAAAGGTAACCACACCTGCCCGAAACCTTACATGGGTTTATGTAATTTTTGCTTGCCCCTACCGGGGCGCAGAAGGGCAAATAATTATAACTTTTCCAATAATACGCCTGACAGCTCCGGGAAACTTGGCGCTTGCCCCTCCGGCCCGCGCCGGGAAGGGGGCCCGCCGCCGGAAACCGTCCCGAACTTTATTATACGCTTTATAGTATATTGCGCTACAGGCCAACACTTACCACCTTTATGGGCTCGGAAATAGGCATAATACTTTTTTTAGTCATATTAAATGGAATATTCTCAATGGCGGAGATCGCCATTGTCTCCTCCCGGAAGTCGCGCCTGGAACACAGCGCCCAGAAAGGCAACAAAGGCGCGGAAGTAGCCTTGGACTTAGCCAATGCGCCCAACACGTTCCTCTCCACCGTTCAGATCGGCATCACGCTCATCGGCATCCTGATGGGGGTGTTCAGCGGGGCCACCCTTTCCAAGCTCCTGGCCGCAGCCGTTGCCCAGGTAGACATCGCCATCGTGCGCCAGTACAGCCAGGGCATCGCCGTGTTCGTAATGGTGCTCCTCATCACGTTCCTTTCGCTGGTACTCGGCGAACTGGTGCCCAAGCGCATCGGCATGCACAACCCCGAAGCCATTGCGTCGGTGCTGGCGCGGCCCATGAACCTGCTTTCGAAGGTGACCGCCCCGCTGGTGTGGCTGCTGAGCGTATCCACCGACGGGCTGCTGCGGCTGTTCCGGCTCAAGCCCTCCGAAGAACCGGCCGTCACGGAAGAAGAAGTTACCTCGCTGATCGCGCAGGGAACCAACCTGGGGGTGTTCGAGGAAGTGGAACAGGACATCGTGGAACGCGTATTCGCCCTCAGCGACCGCCGCGTGGGCTCCATCATGACCAACAAGCTCGACGTGGAGTGGATTGACATCAACGACGAGTTCGACAACATCAAGCAGACCATCCTCCAGTCGGAGTACAGCAACTTCCCCGTCTGCCGCGATTCGCTCGACGACGTGATCGGCATCATCAACACGAAAAAATTCCTGCAAACGCTCCTCCAGAACGAACAGGTGGACTGGCACGCAATGGTCGAAAAGGCGCTGTTCATTCCCGAAAGCATGAAAGCCTTCCGGGTGCTCGAACAATTCAAAGCCAACAAGATCCGCATCGCCGTGGTGGTGGACGAGTTCGGCACGGTGCAGGGCCTGGTTTCGATGAAAGACCTGTTCGAGGCCATGGTGGGCGACCTGGAAGAAGCCACCGAAGGTGAAGCCGAAATCGTGGAACGCGAAGACGGCACCTTCCTGATTGATGCGCTCATTCCCTTCGACGAATTCATCTCGTACTTCGAGATTCCCGACGTGGACCCCGAGGAGCGGGCCGGCTTCCACACGCTGGGCGGCCTGATCTTCAACATTGCCCGCCAGATTCCCAAAACCGGCGAAACGTTCTACTGGAACGGCGTCCACTTCGAGATCGTGGACATGGACGGCAACCGCATTGACAAGGTACTCGTGCGCATCGGCGACGAGGAAGACGAGGAAGCCAGTAAATAACGGAGAACTAGGGCACGGGAAATCAGGGCACGGGGAACTATAGCAGGTTGAGTCGCTGCAAAACCCGCTTGATGAGTCGTTTGGCCCGCCCGGCGGTCAGGTCAGCCACCGTCGGGGCAGGGTATACCATGCGCCGGGTGTCCATGCAATACACCGCTTTGCCCGAAAGGTTGGCAATCTGCTGGGCCTGCCCGTGCGAGCTTTCAATGAAGAGAAAGCCGTCGTACTGCGTGTAGACGGACGCTTTGAACCCGCCGTGGTTGTTGGCTTTCAGGCGCGCCTCCTTGCTGGGCAGGTCGCACATGATGAGTCGGTTGTACTTGACGTTGTGCTTGGCCAGCCACGCTTCGGTGTGCGCCCGGTACTTCTCCAGCCGGTTGGTCACCAGGTACCCGATCTTTTTGGTGGGCAGGAAAAGGGCCTGGGCCTCCGCCAGGAATTGTTCGTAGCGGACGCCATCATCGTTTTCTTCCTCAGTGGGGTCTTTGCACAACACGCCGTCAATGTCCACGCAGCATTTCTCCAGGACATTGTGGTGCATCATGTTCCATTCGAACACCCGCGGCCAGGGGCACACGTTGAAGTAGAAGTCAACACTCGTCGTGGCATCCGGCACCACGTACACGGCGGCAAAAAAGATTTCTTTGTCCGGGTACAGGCCGGCAAGTTTTGCTTTGGCGGCCTTCAGGGCGGCCCCCGTATACACGCTGTCGTCCATCACGACCACCCGCTGGTAGCGTTCGAAAGGTTTCTCGTTGTCCTTCAGCCGTTCGCCAGACTTGAGAATTTTACCCTGCATAAATCCTTCCAGGTCAGCCAGCGGCAGGTTCAGGTGGAGCGCCAGCAAATTGGCCGCCAGCAAGCCACTGCGGGGGATGCCGACAACCAGGTCGGTGCCCACGGGTACCTTGTGAAGCCCGGCAATAATGTGCTTATTTAAATCCTCAATGGAGCGGTAATTTACCATTACGACGTTAAGATGGTTTGAGTAGCTATGTGAAGGTAAGACGGAGGCAAATCAGTTGGAGTCAGGAGGATATTGCCCCTGTGGGTACCAATCGCACACGTTTGCCAAATATAAGTTTCCGGTTTGATACTAGCAACTCCCGGACCGCCCCGGTGGAACGCGCCGGTCCCCTTGGATAAGTTCATTTCGGGCTCCGGGATCGCGGACATGAACGGCAAACGCATGGACGGGGTTCCGGCGCGTCGGTGACAAAAAAGACGAAGATATGTAACGGCTTGCCGCAACACCCGCCGGCGCATTCCGGAGCGGAACGGGCCGGTGGAAAAAATATCAAACAAGTCCTGCTGCGCGTTCATCTGCCGCAGGCAAAAAAGCTCAATTCCTGGTTAAAATTCGGCACCCAGGCTCTCCTGGACCGCAAATCCGCCGGATCGCTTCCCGCCTGTCCGTTAAAAGTGCCGGCAGCCGGGCGGCCGGATTTATTCAATATATATAATGGCATGCTGCCTACATACGTGGTGCATATACAATGGTATACTGCTTCTCATATATAATAATGTACGGCGGGCGGGAAGCGGAAGTGCGGTGTTACTTTCTCCGCGGAGGCCCTTCCCCGGTGCCCCGGTCCCCGGCTCCAATCCACCATACCGGGGTAGCGGTTACGCGGGTGCCGGCCTTTATACCTATATATATGGAGTAGAAAAAAACATTTTCTCCTGCTTCTTTTCCCGTGCCAATTCCGGACCGCTGCGCCGGCGTAGGGTGCGCCCCGCGTAAGGAGCAACGCCCGGCGTACGGGCGGGCGTACCGAACGGACGCACCGGGGCATTACCTCACATCCGCTACGGGCAATGGGTCAGCGGGTTACGAAAACCGGGAGGCGCCACCCGCCGGACCGCCTCCCGGGCATTCTTTCACTTATCGGTGAAGCGCGGGACGGCCGGCAGCCGGAAAAAAGCGTTTTTGCCCGTTCCGGGAGTGCCCGGCGGAAACCAGCTCCCCTTTTGCCCTCCTTTTGGTTGCACTTTTTCGTGAACAAATTGCAAATGGCGCGGACGCTTAAACGGGGCCGGATAGATTTTGTTGCGAAAATTGCAATCAACCATGCTGATTTTATTACCTGACTTTCTTATATTTGGTAATTAATCGAACTAGCCAAATCCGATTCTGTTCCACCAATTCTTCTTTTCCGAGCACAATCCACCACGCATGACAGCACGACTACACCACGCCTGATCCTTCCCGGGTGACCCGTCCATCAGATGGAGGGCACCTGCCGACGGGTGACGCGCCCAATGCCTCCCGTCCGTTCCACGCAGTTCCCTTTGCCCATTCCCTTTCCGGCGCGCCATTCGCCCTGGCACGACCGGCATCGCCTTGCCCTTTCCTTTTTACTTCCTACATACCAATCACTGATCCATGAAGAAAACCCTACTACTGGCGCTTGCCTTCTCCTTTTGGGCCGGAGGCACAGCAACCCACGCCCAGCAGACCCCGCCGGGCAACGGCGGCAAAAGCAAACAGGTAGCCGACGAACTCCGCGTCAAGTACAACGCCCGGCGCGACAAGGCCCTCAAACTGGCCAAGGAAAAAAACTGGCCCGAGCAGCAGGTGCTGCCCAACGGCGCGGTGATTTCCCTGCAAGGCGTTGATGCCAAGGGCCTTCCCGTTTACTACACCACCGACAACAACACCCGCGCGGCGGCCACCATCCGCACCAACGAACTGTGGACGGGCGGCGTCCTGGGCCTCAACCTGAGCGGCTCCTCCCCCGCCCTGGCCGGTAAACTCGGCATCTGGGACGGCGGCGCCCTGCGTCCCACCCACCAGGAACTGGCCGGCCGCACCGTAAACCGCGATGCCAGCCCCACCCTGAGCGACCACGCCACGCACGTAGCCGGTACCATGGTCGCCAAGGGCGTCAACCCGCTGGCGAAGGGCATGTCGCACAACGCCGCCAGCATCCAGTCGTGGGATTTCAACGCCGACGTGCCGGAAATCGCCGCGGCGGCCCCCGGCCTGCTCATCTCCAACCACTCGTACGGCTCCATTTCGGGCTGGCGCCTCAACCAGGGCGTAACGCCCAACGTGTGGGAATTCTGGGGCGCCTTCGACCAGAACGAAGACTTCAAGTTCGGGCAGTACAACGAGGAAGCCCGAGACTGGGACGTGATCGCCTACAACAACCCCTACTACCTGATCGCCAAGTCGTCGGGCAACAACCGCAGCCAGAACGGACCGGCCGTGGGCCAGCCGTACTCGCGCTTCAACGCCCAGGGTGTGATGCTCCCGGCCGGCAACCGCCCCGCCGGCATCAGCAGCAACGACGGCTACGAGATCGTGGCTACCTACGGCACGGCCAAGAACATCATTACGGTGGGCGCCGTGGAACCCATCGCCAACAGCTACCAGCAGCCGGCCGACGTGAAAATCTCCAGCTTCAGCTCCTGGGGGCCCACTGACGACGGCCGCATCAAGCCCGACGTAGTGGCCAACGGCGTAGCCGTGCTCTCCTCTATTGCCACGGCCGACGACGCGTACGCCGTCTACGGGGGTACTTCCATGTCAACGCCGAACCTGTCGGGGTCCATGTTCCTGCTCCAGGAACACTATTCCAAGCTGAACGGCGGCAAGTTCATGCGGTCGGCCACGCTCAAGAGCCTCGTCATCCACACGGCCGATGAAGCCGGCACCGCGCCCGGCCCGGATTACGTCCACGGCTGGGGCCTGGCCAACATTTCGCGCGCCGCCCAAACCATTTCGAACGGCCAGGGCAACCTGATCGCCGAGAAGACCCTGGCCCAGGGCGCCACGGAGACCTTCCAGGTAACGGCTTCCGGCAACGGCCCGCTGGCGGTGACCATCGCCTGGACCGACCCCGAAGCAACCGCTTCCACCACCCTCAACGACCGCACCCTGCGCCTGGTGAACGACCTTGACCTGCGCGTATCCGACGGCCAGAATACCAACCTCCCCTGGACCCTGAACCCGGCCAGCCCGGCCGCTCCCGCCACGCAGGGCGACAACGTCCGCGACAACGTGGAGCAGGTACTGGTTGCCGGCGCCGTGCCGGGCAAGACCTACACGGTGACCATCACCCACAAAGGCACCCTGGTCCGCGGCCCGCAGGCGTACTCGGTCATTGCCAGCGGCATCGGCGGCACCCCGGTTTGCGCCTCTACGGCCACTTCAGAAGCAGGAGCCCAGATCCTGGGCTTCACCCTGGGCAGCATCAGCCACACCAACGGCAACAATTGCGCTTCCTACTCCGACTTCACGGCCCTCTCTACCGACCTGCCGGCCGGCCAGATCCTGCCCCTGCAACTCAACGTGGGCACCTGCGACGCGGATGCCGACAAGATTGCCAAGGTATTCGTGGACTGGAACGCCGACGGCGACTTTGACGACGCCGGCGAAGGGGTAGCCACCTCCGGCGTGATTGCCGGTACGGAGGCTTTCCAGACAACCTTCCAGGTACCCGCCAACGTGGCGCCCGGCAAACTGGCCCGCCTGCGCATCGTACTCGTAGAAACGACGGACGCGGGTGCGGTGCAGCCCTGCGGTACGTACGCCAAAGGCGAAACCCGCGACTACCGGGTGCGCTTCACGCAGCCAACCAACGACCTGGGCATTACGGCCCTGCTTTCCCCGGAAAACGCCCTCTGCGCCAACCCGGCCCAGGGCGGCGTAGCCGTAGCCCTGCGCAACTTCGGCACTTCGGCCCAGAGCAACATCCCGGTACAAGTGGTGGTGAGCAAGGACGGCGGAGTGGTTGCCACCCTGACGGCCACCTACACCAAAGTACTGGCCCCCCTGAGCGAAGTCAGAGTAACCCTGCCCGGCACCTTCGTGGCCCTGCCCGGCGAAACGTACACGTTCACCAGCAGCGTAGCCCTGACCGGCGACGTGAACCCGGCCAACGACACCCGCAATGACCAGCGGTCGGTAAGCGGCGCGACGGCGGCCCCCACGGCGGAGGCATTCACCTGCGGCGCCGACGTAGCCTCGCTGCGCGGTACGGGCAACGGCACCCTCTTCTGGTACAGCGCCGCCGAGGGTGGTACCCTGGTGGGCGTCGGCAACAACACCACCACCGCCTACAAGCCGGCCGACAAAACCTACTACGCCGCCCTCAACGACCTGAGCGCCAAGGTAGGTCTGGCCAGCAAAGACTTTACCGCCGGCAGCGGTGGCGGGTACAACCAGTTTGGCCCCACGATCAACTTCACGGCCCAGGTGCCCTTCGTCATCGAGAAGGCCCGGCTTTACGTCGGCAGCCCCGGTACGATCACCTTCACGGTATCCACGCTGACGGGCAACCCCGTGTCCAGCGTCACCCTGGAAGTAGCCGCCACCCGTACGGTGCCTGGTCCCGGTGCGCAGCCCAACGACCTCAATGACAAGGGGGCGGTGTACGACCTGAACCTGGCGGTGCCGGCCCCCGGCAACTACCAGATCAGCATTGACTACGGCGACGGCGCAACCATCTACCGCAACAATGCCGGCATGACCGGCGCGAACGTGTATCCGTTCACGGTACCCGGCGTCATGTCCATTACGGGCAACAGCGCCAACCCGCTGGCGTACTACTACCTGTACGACATCCAACTGAAGGCCCTCGGCTGCCCGAGTCCCCGCGTAGCCGTTACGGCAACCGATTCGCCCGAAGCCACGGCCGTAGTCACCGCGGCCGGTCCGACCAGCTTCTGCCTGGGCCAGAACGTAGTGCTCAACGGCGCCGGCAGCGGCACGGGCATGACCTACCAGTGGTTCCTGAACGGCACGGTCATTGCCGGTGCCACCAGCAGCAGCTACACGGCCACCCTGGGCGGCAATTACACCTTGCGCGTAGCCAACGGCAACGGTTGCAGCAAGACGTCGGCGCCGGTGAACGTAAAAGTGAGCCAACTGCCCTCGGTGTACAACATTGCGGCGGCCTCTCCCACGGAAATCTGCGACGGCTCCCCGGTCAGCGTGCTGCTGCGGGCCACGGCCAACGTGACGACCGAAATCACCTACCAGTGGTTGAAGGACGGCGCCCCGATCGGCGGCGCAACGGCTACTACCTACACGGCCACCACCCCCGGCAGCTACTCCGTGGAATTTGCCAACGCAATATGCGGCAAGGTAACCGCGGCCCCGGTAACCATCAGCCAGGGCACGCCCGAAGTGACTGCGGCCAACGCCGTGATCTGCAATACGTCCGGCAGCACCACGCTGACCGCCACCAGCCCCTTCGGTACGGTGTTCTGGTACGACGCCCCCACGGGCGGCAACTACCTGGGCAGCGGTTCTTCCTTCACCACGCCCACGGTGACGAACACGACCAGCTACTACGCGGGCCTCAATGACCGGAGCGGCGCCCTTGGCAGCCCCAGCGCCAGCACCGGCGGCGGCTTCTCTTCCTTCACCGGCGGCCGCATGTACTTCGACGCCGAGGCGCCCTTCGTGCTGGAAAAAGCGACCATCAACGTGGCCCTGCCCGGTACGATGACCGTGGTCCTGGTTGACAAGGACTTCAGCGAATCCGTGATCGCCTCCGCGGTCATCCCCGTAACGGTAGGCGTGAAAGAGTACGACGTGAACCTGTTCGTGCCCAAAGCCGGCAAGAACTACGGTTTCCAGGTGGTTGCCTTCGGCCCGGCCACCCCCGGCGGTAACCCCGCGGCGGCTTACCGCAACAATACCAGCGGCGCGGCGGCCTTCCCCTACAAGCTGGACGGCTTGATGTCCATCACGGGTACCAACCAGGCCGACCAGACGGCCTTCTACTACTTCCTCTACAACTGGAAAGTAAAAGCCGCCGGTTGCGCTCCGGCTGCCCGCAAGCAGGTTGACGTGATCGTGAACCCGCCGCCCGTGGCCCAGGCTGCCACCAACCGCAGCACCGTGTACTTCGGCTACACGCCCCAGGCCACGGCCACGCTGACCGCTTCGGCTACTTCCGGCAAGGCGCCTTACACGTACCAGTGGAGCAACGGCGCCACCACGGCCACCTCGTCGGTGAGCCCGTCCAGGGGCACCACCTACACCGTGACCGTGACCGACGCCCTGGGCTGCAAGAGCACCGCGGAAGTGAAGGTAAGTGTGATTGACGTACGCTGCGGCAACGACCCGAAAAACCCGAAAGTACTCGTGTGCAGCAAGGGGAAAACCATGTGCGTGAACCCGTCAGAAGTGCCGGCCCTGTTGCAGAAAGGCTCCAGGCTGGGTGCCTGCGGTGCAGTGGCTAGCCGCGAAGCAGCCGAAGGTGCCGAAGTGACGGCCGCTCAGGTAGTGGCTTTCCCCAACCCCTTCAGCCGCACGGTGAGCATTGACGTTACGCCCCAGACTTCCGGCTACGCTACCTACCAGGTGACTTCGCCCCAGGGCGTACTCGTCAAGCGCCTCTTCGCCGGACAGGTGGAAGCCGGACAGGCCCTGCACCTGGAACTCGACGGCAGCAACTTGTCGAGCGGCGTGTACGTGGGTC
>CADCTQ010000172.1 GCA_902805615.1 uncultured Cytophagales bacterium | reverse complement strand
TCACCCCCCGGCTCTCCTTACGGGGAGCCGGGGGATAAAAAGCCATCTCATGCAGGAAATTACGCTGGTTCCTTCCAACTCACTCATCTACTACCCTCGAATCGCGCATACAAAGGATGGGTATCAGTAAAGAAGACCTGCTTGCACGTAGCTGCGCCCATCCTGCCACTGCCAGGGATGGATGATTCGTTTTTCCATGGGTTTGATTTTTTGTTTGTACCGGGCAAAGCTGCGCACAACCCACGCGGATTTTGGGTGACAAAAGTCGCAATTTCAGGGGAATGCGGATTAGTCTAAGAAGAAAGCCGGCTGAGGGTTTCCCGCGAAACCCCTAAATAAGAAGCAGTCTGGGTTCTGGGCACTCTTTGCAAGAGGGCAGGATACCGTTTCAGGAGCAGGTCGTACCGCTCCCTGGCATTGGCAGTAAGGAAAGACAGGATGCGCCTTTGTAGCCCGATGATACCATCATTGGCCTTGATGAGGAAAAAATGTTCCATTTTCCGGAGGCTGGAACACAGCTTTTGGTAGTCTTCCAGCGCAAGGCACAACACCTCGGTGTCTTCCAGGCATTGCAACGACAGGGTCGCTTTGGTACGGGTGTAATAAGCCAGAAAATCACTTTCCCACCAGTCTTCCATGGCAAAGGCAACAATGTGATCCTTCCCCGATTCGTCCTGGTACACCAATTTCAAAAGCCCCGAGACCACGAAATAACAATACGGTACGCTTTTGCCATTCTCAATCAGAAGTTCCCGTTTCTTGTAGCGCTTCAAGGTAAAATGAGCGCATACAAACGCAAACTCATCATCGGTGAGCGGTACTGTTTTTTCGATGTGTTCCCTTAGTTTTTCCTGCATGAATCAGAAGCTTTAGAAACGAGCCCAAAGGTAACGATATGCATCTCAAATATCTATAACTACCCGGGCGCATCCGTTTTCTCCGGAGGGCAGGGGTGGAGCCAGGTATTGCCGGGGGCGAAATCCGGTAATCGGCATGCGACTTGACAAATCGGGGAGGCGAGATGCCCTGAAAGTGCTTTGAATCCTGGCAGTTCTTTTAAGGGTGTGGACGGCCATGCAGTAGCCCGGTCAAGGGTAGTGCCGGTCGTCCCGGGGAAGGGGTTTGCGGCAGTGTGTATGATAGGCTCATCCGATTCCATTCACCCCTCTTTAAGAACTACCGAGTGGGTAAAGCAGGGGTATGCATTCCTGGATGGAGCTCAGTGCAGCGCAGAAACAGGCCTTGGATGAAGGTCATAAGATGGCAACTTGCACCGATGCGCACTAGCGGCTGCCCAAATTGAGTTATCCACTGCAGAGCTTGCCGAAATCCAGGGTATCTTATCGTCGGCCGACGTTTCGGCTGCGCATTCGGGTTAAAAAGTTTGTGGTAAAAAGAGCCATGTTCCCCTGTTCCGTATGGCTTTAAATGGATACGAAAGAGGGGGCATGGCTCTTTTTACAGGGTCATTAAAATTGGGTTCAAGCAGGAAAGGCGGGTGCGGTGGTTTATTTGCCCCCGCTGCTGGCTTTACCTTCCCCGGCATTGGCACCCAACATCTTGCGGCCGTAAATAACCCCGATGCCGTAGGTGCCGCCGTGCTGCATGACAATCTGATTCACCCCTTCGTAGGTTGGCTTTCGTGCCCAGTCGCGCTGCCATTCCAGCATCACCTGCAACCAGTTTACGGGTACAGTGCCCGCCTGCACCATGCGCTGAACGGCGTTGTTGTGGATTTCCTCACTCACGTCACCTGAGGCGTCTGTTACAAAATAAACTTCATAGCCTTCATCAATGGCCGAAAGCGCCACGAATGCACCGCAGACCTGCGTCCATAGCCCGGCCAGGACAATCTTTTTGCGGCCCGTTTTCCTGATGGCCTCCACAATCCGGGGATCTTCCCATGAGTTCATCGTGGTGCGCTCAATGATAGGCTGGTTAGGGAATACGCTTTTAATCTCGGGCCAGATGGATCCTGCAAAATTTTCGGCCACGGTGGTGAGCACTACCGGTACCTTGAATAACTGGGTAGCCTTTGACAAGCCTGCCAGGTTATTACGGAGCAGGGACATTTCGATGTTTTTTGTACCGAACGCCATCTGGGGCTGGTGGTCAATGAGCAGCACCACGCAGTTGTCCGGGGTGAGTAATTTGGGGCTCGGCTTTTGGGCCCGGGCAGGCAATA
This sequence comes from uncultured Cytophagales bacterium, assembly GCA_902805615.1. Lineage (GTDB taxonomy): Bacteria > Bacteroidota > Bacteroidia > Cytophagales > 172606-1 > CADCTQ01. The sequence continues at coordinate 15,832 of CADCTQ010000172.1, read as the reverse complement.
CAACGGCAAATGCAGCAGTGAGGAGCAGTAAGGCTGACTTTTTCATAAACGGGAACGGTTTGGTGAGGAAAAGTGTAAAGGATTGTTCGGATGATTTTTATCCGTTTGATCATTTACCTGCCAAGCCCCGTGCCAAGAGCGGGCAAAAGCCGAAAGGCAGCCGCGAATACGCCCTTTTTCGCAAAAACAGGAGGCTTTTTTAGGCTAAAACCTATTGAGATCAGAACCGCAGGCAGCAGATAAATAGCCACCAGCCTGAACTTTTGGACTTAATTACTGTAGTTTCGGAGTTCTGATCATAGTTACGGCATTGCTGTTGACATATGCACCCGGATTATAAATGCTTGGCTATTCAAGGATAAGAGTTCATAATCAGGTTTCTGGCCTTACTGGACTTGCAACATGTGACGGGGGACGGTTTTCAGGCAGATTTAGGGGTAAACCCAAAGACAGTGATGGTAACAAAGGCGAATTTTTGACGAGCCATATAAACAAATGGCCGTCGTGTTGTCCTATGCAAAAGGAGCCGTGCAGGAGGCGGCCCGGGAATCAGGCATCGATCCGGGACGGATCACCAGGTGGCGGCAATGCCGCAAAAGTCCGGGCCAACCTTCAACTGCCGGTCTGAGTGAGGAGCAAAAGCAGATCAGACAGCTACAGAAGGAGCTGAAATAAGCTCAGGGTGAACGCGGTATTTTATGGAGGCGGTCAGCATCTTCTCGGGGGGAGACGGGACATATTCAGGTTTATAACCGAAAACGCTAACCAGTTTTCTTGCCAGAGAAGATGTGGAAGGTGCTGAAAGTAAGCGTAAGCGGCTACTATCACTGGCTGAAAGCCAGCAATTCCCGGTTTGGCATTGCAGGTAATGACAGGTAGGTAATCGGTGATGACAAGTGGAGAAGTTGTCGTTGGTGAAAGTCCCGGAGGGACGCCCTGTTCCTAGCATACGGCATTACCTCCTCACGCAAGAGCTCCGTAGGAGCGACCTGTTCGCTGATAACATTATAGTTTAATGGTCCTTTCTAGGAACAGAACGCTCCTCCGGAGCTTCAACGCTTCTGCCAATGGCAGCACTGCAACCAATAACATCCTAACATCCCTCCATTTCCCAACACTTGCGCCATTTTCCCATAGGAATTGCAAACCGGGAATTGCTGACTTTCAAAAGAGTATAGCAGTTTTAAGAATATGAGTTGCGGGGGAATTGCCAGGACAATGCAGTGGCCGGGAGCTTTCCAAAACATTCAAAAATGAACTGGTGAACCATGTTGTCTTCAGACGCGGGCCCAGCCCGATGGTTGCCTGAAAAAAATCTCCGGTGTAGGGTTGCAACTCCACAATACTCCTGTTCAGTTAACTCATGGTGTTTCATGTGTGAAAGGCCTCTTTTTTCTATTGCCCTTTTTTTGCACCTCCCCATCCCTCATACACGGCGGCCGGCGACCAGGCCGGACTCACCGGCAGGGGAGGCGGGGCCAGTTTTTCGTACTCGCCTTTGCCGTATACTACCTTGCCGCCCAACAGCGTCAGCACCGACTCGATCCGGGGGATTTCGTCTTCCGGCACGGAGAGATAATCCGCCGTCAGAATGGCAAGGTCAGCCAGCTGGCCGGCTTTGATAACACCCTTGATATCTCTTTCACCGGTCAGGGTAGCGCCTCCCAGCGTATAGAGTTTGAGTGCCTGTGTGCGGTCGAGCAGGTTTTCTTTAGGGTACAATGCAGTGCCGCCAAGGGTTTTGCCTGTTACCAGCCAGTGCAGGGCCACCCAGGGGTTGTAGCTTGACACGCGCGTGGCGTCCGTTCCCATAGCTACCGGCAGGCCCATTTGGATCATCCTGCGGAATGGCGGGGTAGCCTGCGCTGCTTTCCGGCCATAGCGGCTGATGAACGATTCGCCCTGAAACGACATGCGGTTCTGAATGGCAATGCCGCCGCCCAAAGCTTTTACCCGGAGGAGGTTTTCTTCCGAGATGGTTTCGGCGTGGTCGAAGTACCACCGCAGTCCGTTGAACGGCGTTTCGGCGTTTACCGCTTCCATCACGTCCAGAAAGCGGGTGATGGATTCGTCGTAGGTGGCGTGCAGGCGGAAGGGCCAGCGGTTTTTGACCAGCAGCCCCACCACTTCTTTCAGTTGCCCTTCCATGGCCGGAGTCAGCTGGGGCCTCACCTCGCGGAAGTTCTCAAAGTCTGCCCCGGCAGCCACCAGGTTTTCGCCGCCACCTTCCAGCGAGTAGCCCAGTTCCAGTAACTTTTCGTCCTGGTGATCAAGGTCCACAAGTGAGATCCACTGGGCGTAATCTTGCAGTTCTTGTCCGCCTTTCTGGGCAAACAGGTAGTAGGGAATGCGCAGGGTGAGCTGACCCCGGCGGGCCAGCGTATCGGTTGTGGCGTAGTCAGCGGGGTAGTTCTGAAACCCGCCGCCCGCATCAACTGCACTCGTCAACCCGAAGCGGTTCAGGTCCCGCATGAACTGGCGGGAAGAGTTAAGCTGGTCTTCGAAGGAGAGCACCGGTCCTTTGGCCAGGGTGGAGTAGAGGAGAAAGGCGTTGGGCTCGGCCACCAGCAGCCCGGTTGGTTCCCCGTTTTCGTCCTTTTCGATCAGCCCGCCGGGCGGATTGGGCGTGTCGCGGGTGATGCCGGCGGCGGCCAGACCAGCCTTGTTCATAAAGGCTTTGCCGTAGAGGCAGAGCACGAACAGGGGCGTACCCGGAGCCACTTCGTTGATTTCTTCCAGCGTGGGCAGGCGCCGCTCTTCAAACTGGTACTCCGACCAGCCGCCCACCACGCGCACCCACTGTCCTGCCGGGGTGCGTTTAGCCTGCTCGCGGATCATGTCCAGCCCGGCTTTAAGGCTTTTGACGCCGTCCCAGCGGAGTTCGAGGTTGTAGAACCTTCCGCCGCGGATGACGTGGATGTGCGAATCGTTCAGCCCCGGAATGACCCTTCTGCCGCCTGCGTCAATGACTTTTGTTTGCGGCCCTTTGAAAGCCATCACCGCTTTATCAGTTCCCACCCGCACGAACTTGCCTTCCCGCACGGCTAAGGCGGAGGCGTTTGGCTGCCCGTCATCAAGGGTGAGGATTTTTCCGTTGCGGATGATCAGGTCGGCTTTTGCCATGCGACCGGTTTGAGCGGTGGCCGTAAAGACCGTCAGGAACAGCAGGAGCAGCATGAATGAGCCGGCTATTGTACCGGCAGGGTCAGTCAGTAGGGAAGGGGCAACAGAGGTCAGTTGTGGTTTCATGGTTGGCGAATTGAGTTGTTGGTCTTGCGGGGGGATGGTCCCTGGAGCTTATTCCATTTGGCCGGAGCAATGGAAAAAGAGTGCCAAAAGGATTCTTTGCCGTTGGGTTGGATGAATAAAGTCCTCTGGGTTAATGAAATCAGCTTTTTTTATGTTTTGGTGCTGATGGGCTTTTGAACCGGGCCGGGCAAAAAACTCCAAACTTTCGGATTCTCCGAAGCGCCTCGCCTGTCAAGTGAAGGAGATGTGGAGAGGCGCAGCCGGCAGGTAAGCAGGGATTGCTCAGGCCGAGCCCAGCACAATATCTGAAAACCAATGAGCCCCTACGTACACCCGAGAAAGCCCTGTCAGAACCGGCAGGGAGTAAAAGACAATTTTCAGCGGAACAAACCCGGTTTGCCGGGCCAGTATCCAGCTGGTGGCTACGGCCAGCATGGTATGGCCGGAAGGAAAGGAATGATAGTTGTGCTGGGGTTTGCCGGAAAAATCGCCGGCTTTTTCGAGAGCGTCAAACGTGTTGTTGCGGTTATCCTGCATGAGCCGGTACAACGGTTCGTCGGCCAGCAGGGCGACACCGGTTAGGAGCACCGCCCCGCCCAGGCACATGAAGTCTTTCTTCTGCCAGTGCAGGGGCTGCGCGTAGGTAAGCGCAATGGTCGAAATGAGATTCACCGCGTCACGTCCCATTTTTCTGGCAAAACCATTCCTGACCGGGGTACTGACCTGCACCAGCAGCGTATCCGGAGCGGATTGCACCTGCCCCGCCACAGCCGCGCTTCGGGCGCGGGCTGGCTAGACCGGTTACTGGTGGGGTCCACAACTGAGCAGGTAGTTCAGGCAGCGGCCAGCCCGGTTATGACCGTAGCAGGTCAGCTTCAGGGCCGCCATGTTACCTGCGGGCTACGATTTTGATCTCCACCAATTCCCCCGGAATGGCCAGCCCCACCACCTCAATGAGGGTACTGGCTACTTGCATGGGGTCGGAATACACTTCCCGGCCGAGCTTTTTGCGGGCCCCGAAAGCGGCCTGCGTGTCGAGCACGTACAAGACCTCTTCCACTACGTCGTCCATGGTCATTCCGTAAGCCTCCAGTAGTTTTCGGGCGTTGGCGTACGTCTGCCGCATCTGGGCTTCCATCCCCTCGGCCAGCTTCCCCGTGTCGTCGTGGCCCAACTGGCCGGAGAGCCAAACCGTGTCGCCGACCCTTACCGCCTGGGCGTAGCCATATTCGGCTTCCCAGGGCATGCCTAAACTTTGCGTTTCTTTTTCTTTGCGTTCCATGTGAATGAGTATGAGAAGTGTAAGCGAATTGTTTTTCAACAGGAGTGTTTGTTCTAAGAATCAGGCATTGGGGTGGGTTACGCCTACGGGGGCGGTTACCCAAAACAGGAAGGTGAGCAACAGTCCGGGCAGTGCTACCACCGACAGCCCGGCCAGCTTCGCCCCCACGGCCCCGAGCAGGCAACCCATCAGGAACCCCGTAATCATGACCGCCTGTTTTTTGAGGCTTTCCCGCCTGGCCGCGTCCGGGATGCGGGCCGTGAGGTTGCCCGACAGGTCAAGGGCGGCCTGCGTGACCGTACCCGTCATGACAGTGGTCGGACCAAACGTTTCCTTGCTGAAAATCCGGCTAAAGGCATTCTGAATGCCCATGGCAAACACGATCAGCATGGTAACCAGGTGCAGGCCCGCCGGGGAGGCTGGGGAACCCCCCAGGAGTACAAAGGCCAATGCGCCGCTCAGGAGCAGCAAGCCTCCCTCCACGAGGGGCAGCAGGTACTCCCTTGACCCATTCCGGGCCAGCCCGCCGCCCGCCATTACTGCCGCCACGAACACCGGAAACGTGAGCAGCTTCGTCCAGGATGCGGCGGCGGTTTGGTTCACCAGGTCGTAGGCCAGCACAATGAAGTTACCCGTTACATGCGCCGAGAAAACCTCGTTGGCCGCCACGAAAGTAACCGTATCGCAGTAACCTGCCACGAAGGTGAGCAGCAGACTGATGTTTCGAATGCGGTTTTGGGGAGTCATCCGGTGGCGTTATTTAAGGTGCGCCCTGAGCATCCAGGTCATCTTTTCGTGGGTTTCCATCAGCCCGGTGATGAAATCACTGGTACCCGCGTCCTGGAGTTCATTAGCCAGATGATTGATGTTTTCCCGCAGGTGGATAATGATGCTTTCGTGGTCGGAAAGCAGTTCCCTGATGAACCCGGTGCCATCATTGTTTTCGTGGAGTTTTTCGGACAAGTGGGTCAGGGCCAGAAAGTTTTTTAGAGTAGCCGGCGCGTAATGGCCCAGAGCCCGTATGCGTTCCGCTACATCGTCCATAATTTCATCCAGCTGCTCGTACTGTGCCTCGAAAAATTTGTGTTGGGCAAAGAAATCATGGCCCTCCACGTTCCAGTGGGCCCGCCGTGTTTTGGTGTACAATACAAATTCGTCCGCCAGCAAGGCACCCAGCAGGTGCGAGGTCTGGCTCATGTTGTCCGGGTTTATTCCTATCTGAGGTTTCATGGCAATTGGTGTTAGCGTTTTGAGCAGGAGTTGGTGAGTGATGACTTCTTGAGCAGGAAGTGGTTGTCGGGGGTAAGCAGGTCAGGCGAAATTTTGGGAGAGTAAGTCATAGTGGTGAATGTTTGGAGAGTGGTGATTGCAAGCGTTTCTGGTGTTACAAAGCTATTCTGACCGGAAGGCCGGATCAATTGATAAATCGTGGCAATTGTTGTACCTATCACAAGGCGGGAAAATTTAAAATGGTCCGCCTTGCGGCTAGTCATGCCCTTTATTTGCCGCGGGTCACCCGTCAAAACTTAAAGGTGATGCGCGTAGAAAGGTAGGTGAGGTTTTTTCCGGCACCCGTCTGCCTGAGGAAACTGCCGGAATGGAAAAGGGTGCAAAAGGCCTCTAGTTGCAGGTGCCTTTGCAACTGCCAGTCTGCCTCAAATGTCAGCTGGTCGCCAATGTAAGCGGCCCGGCTGCCGCTGCTTTCCCGGATGAGTACGTAGGGCACCCCGTATACCCCGTCATTAAGGCTTTCCCGCCAGAAGAAATTCCAGTCGGTGATCAGTTCCAGATTGCGGGCCGGATGAAGGGTAAGTGAAGGATGCAGGTCCGCCAGGTTAGCGGGTCCGATGAGGGCCACCTGCCCAAAGTAAGCGCCTTTGGGAAAGAGCGGATTGAAGGTTTGCAGATCGGGGTTTTCCGGCGTGCGGTCTCCGCTGATGATTTCCGTCTTCAGGTTTAAGGATGGCTCCCAGGGCAGTTTCTCCAGGTTGCAGGTGAGTTCTGCCGAGGCAGTCCAGGCGCGGATACGGCCCCGCCCGAAACTTCCCAGCTGGTAAACGGCCTCGAGATTATAGCCTACCAGGGTTTGGTTGCTCCACAGCCGCAGGCCGGCCGAGTGGCGCAGTTCCCGGGCTTTGCCCTGCTCAAAAACAGCTTGTTTGTCTTCCAGGCCAAAGTAATAAAGATCCGCGTTGGCATTCAGAAACGCGGGAAATTCCCTGGTAGTGTAGACCCCCCAGAAGCGTACATTTGCGTCGCTGCCGTCGTCAAAAATTCCCCGGTTGGTTTCTACCGGGCGACTCAAAAAGGCATCAGCCTGCCACTGCTGCCCTTTGATCATCAGCCGCCCGGCGTCAAAAGCCTGGCGGACATTGGGGCCTTCCCGTACTGAAACCAGCCGGGAGGAGCCGTAGCTGAGTTCCTGCCGGCCTAAGCGTAGGGTACTTTGCAGACTTCCAAAGGAAAATAGCAGATCAGCAAATGCCTGATGGAGGTCCAGCCGGTCTTCATCGGGTGGGTCCGGGCCAGGGGCTTTACCCGAGGCAATCCCGCTCTTGAGCTGACCAAAAATCCGAACATGCTGCCCAAGGTGCCAGTCCGTATGGAGCATGTAGCGTTGAAGCAGGTATCCGTTTTTATCCTGAATGCCCTCGCCCCAGTTGGCGTTGCGCAGGTATTCGTACTGGTAGCGCACCTCTCCTCCGACAGACAGGTAGCTTTTCCTGCTCAGCGGAATAAATTTGATGGGATCAAAAAAGCCGTTCACTCTTCCGGAATCATTCCTCAGGTACGAATAATCTTCTTCCCAGCGGATGGTCTCAATGGCGGGGATCTGGGGCTGAACAGACTCCTGAGCCAGTGTCTGCCCGCAGCAGCTGATGACCAGAAGCACAAAATGCCAGTGACAAAGGTCGGTTGATCTGTCAGGAAAACGATTTGCCGAGCAGGTGGTCATAGGTATTTGATCGGTGATATGGAAAAGTATAATTATTTAACTTATATTCCCATGGCACTTAAATAGCAGCGAATCATTTTTTGAGTTGTTGGCTAATAGACGGTACGTCTATCAAATACGACATTTCTACAAAAAGACCGTCACGAACCTTGTAAGACCCAAATTCCGTAAACGTAACGGATTTCCCATTAGGGTTTTGGCCAAAAAAAGTTGTTGCTTTCGGTGTGCCTGTATCCCGTAACCTGGCAGCAATACGATCTTCTTCCACAACCAGATCTTCAATATGCCAGGTGAAGTCGGGTACCGCATCCACTAATTTTTTAAATTCTGAAATAATGTCTTCACGCTTAACTGCTACTCCATTGAGTGTGACATTTTCAGCAACAACATTAGCTATAGCAGCAAAATCACGAGCATTGGCCGCTGCTATATAATTGCGGTAGAAATCATGTAGCGTTTTATCCTTTGCGGTAGTGTTGGGCGTCCCGGAATGCGCGTCTTTCTTTTGCGCCGCTCTCACCGAACTAATCAAAGCAAATGCCAGGATTAGCAGTGCCTTACTTGTTCCTAATGCAGTACCACTGTTGCCACCGGCAATAGTGGTTACTTTGTTCAATAGTTTTTTCATCTTTTTAATATCAGATTAGTTGTTGGTTTTTGAATTTTAGACGTCGCATCTTTCAGATGCAGCAATTACTGGTTAAAGTATCTCTTCCGGCTTGGTTCAAAGTCCCTCATGCTCCAGGCCCCAGAGATTAAAAGAGACGCGGGGGTAGGTACCCGCTTTCCTGGCGAGTTCACCCGAGAGAAGCGTCATCCGCTCAATCGTGCGATTGTTTTTTAGTGATCCTGCATTCAAAACCCTGAAGGGGAGCGGCTTCAGCGCTTCAATGACACGATCTAACGCTTGCTCATTATCAGAGGTAACATACAGGTCACTTTTCAGACCCTGCAATAAGGGTTGATCAAAAACAACAAAGTAGGTATTTTTGAAAGCACCTACTACAATGCTTTGTGGAACTGTCTTCTGCACCTCTTCTGCCGAGGAAGTGCCGTAAGCAGTGGTGAAGTCGTCAAATGCAGCATTGAAAGGGTTGGTAATATCAATGATTATTTTGCCTTTCAGCTGCTCTTCATTTTCTCCCAGCCAAGGCAGTAAATCACTAAACCAAAGAGTAGGAATAATAATATCTGCTTTCAGCGCCTCTTCCATTGATACTGCCTCCAGTGGAAGGCCCAAAGCCTGAATTACTTCCTGCGCTTTTTGTTTGCTGCGGCTACTGAACAGGATACTGTCCGGGTAAGACTGGTTGAAAGTTTTCAGCAGCGCTTTGCCCATGCGGCCGGTGCCGATTATTGCTATTTTCATTTTTGAAGAAGTTGGATAGGGTTAAAAACTGGCCATAATGATGGCTCAAATGGTTGCTTCGCGTTAGAACTATGTTCAGTTTATTCCGATGTGGTTCGTTTTTAAAGTCCTCTTGAGACACTGAAGTGTGTTTTTGAAACCAGGCACTGGAACTCATTGATCTAAATCGTGCCATTACCAACACATACTATGCGTTTATCTGGCTTCCATACATATCCCGGAATGGATGCATTTTTCGGGTTGCCATAAAATGGTTATTTCACGGTTAGAATATTCTTTGTTTGCCATGAACTACTCTTTTAAAGGTTTTTTATTCTTAGCTCTGCCTTTCTCCGTGTAAAAGGATAAATCACAACCTGAAAGGCTTCTTGTTATCCGGTTTTCATCCGCTCGAAACTTTAAACATTTTTCAGTTCCGGTACTTGCAGTTTCGCAATATCCCAGTTGGCTTTTTTAGCTCCGGCGGTATAGGCAGATTCTAAAAACCCAAGAAGCGCACCACGCGGGTCAACCGCTTTTAAAAGATTGTTGTAGGTTAATATAGCCATGGGACTTCCCTTATTGTCAATCCATCGGGCCGTGGAGGGCTCTAAAGGCTCTTTGTCTAATCCTTCGGGTGAAGGGTAGGTATAGGAGTAGAATGCAGGTTCGGGCATATTTTCATCGCCTCCCCAGAAACCGAAACTGATGCACTCGTGTGAATAGGCATCCTTGTCCGATAACCTTGCTCCCTCAGCCATAGCAGGCGCTCTGTTGCCAGAGAACCGGGTTACTGCCAGATCCATAGAATGCCAATACAAATGGACAGGACAGGTTTTTCCGTAAAACCGACCGCTGAACTCTTGCAACACCTCATCCACCCAAAGCAGCGTGCGCCAAAGGTCATTGGTGTACGCTTTGTCGTAGTGGTGGTACTCCGTAATCCCGCCAAAAGGTTTCTCAATCTTTAAGTCAAAGGGTTTTTCTACAATTGAAACCCTAATGTTAAATCCCTCCAGCATTTCAAAAAGCTGCCGGTAGAAATCAGCAACGGTTAGTCCATTGCGCAACGGGAAACTTGAGAATTCCCCTTGGCTGGTGCTGACTTCCAACTGGTGCCGGGGTACATTGATCGTGATGTCAAATTTATCCATGCCCTCGTTGTAGGGAATAGGACCGGTAGTGATTCCCTTTGTGGACACATATTGGGTAATGTACCACCAATGGTTTTTGCGGGGCGTTGACTTTAAGCGAATCTTTCCCATGATCTGTAAAAACAAATGCAGGGTCATTTTCTTTTGCTCATTCCCTCTATAATGCAGGGTCGGCAATTTGGCTGAATGGTTCATCAGGAGATCGTTTTTTACTACTTGATTAGTCTGCCGGATATCTGAATTTTCCTTCATTGAAGTCATTAAAGGCTTCTTTCAGTTCTTTCGGGTATTCATCACAAAAGGGCCATAGCAGGGTCAGGCAATACGGATGCCCCGGCTGCCTGACGGAAGAATTCGATCAATTGGCCCCGGCTGGCACAGGCTGCGGATTGCCAACATTCCGGGCCAGAAAGTCCCTGATCAGGGCAGCGATGACCGGGCCGTCTTCCTCCAGGGCAAAGTACCCCGTATCGAGCAGGTGCAACCCGGCCTCGGGTAAATCCTTGGGATAGGCCCGGGCTCCCTCCAACCCGAAGATCTCGTCGTTCTGCCCCCATACGAGCAACGTCGGCGGCTGGTGATCCCGGAAGTATTGCTGAAAGACGGGGTAAGCCTCCACGTTGTATTGGTAATCATGGAATAAGCGGAGTTGCACTTCGTGGTTGCCCGGACGGTCCAGAGTGCCATTGGCCAGCGTCCAGGTATCGGGATCAATGTGCTGCGGATCGCGGGTACCATGTGTCCATTGAAAATAGTTGGCCTCGGGCGTCAGGGCAGCCCTTACTCCGGGTTCAGTCTCCGGACCCGGATTTTTGGCATAGTCAAACAAGGGCTTCCAGAAAGACATCACAAACCTTCCGTGTACGCATTACCCGACTGGCTGATGATGGCCTGAACCCGGTGCGGGTGACGCGAGGCAAGCCGGAGTCCGATGGGGGCGCCGTAGTCCTGGATGTACATGGAAAAACGACCCAGCCCCACCGCCTCCGTGAAACCGAGCACCACCCGGTAGAGCGACTCGAAGGAGTACCCGAAAGCATCCGGGGCAGGAAACGAAGCGTACCCGAAGCCCGGGTAGTCGGGGGCAATCAGGTGATGATCCGGGGCCAGGTCCCGCATCAGGTTGCGTAACATGTGCGAAGAAGTGGGAAAGCCGTGCAACAGCAACAGGGTTGGATTACTCCTCGAGCCGGCTTCCCGGTAGAAAATGTCGAGTCCGTTGACCTGGACGGTTTTGTAGGAAATCATAAGACCGTTTTTTAAATAAATGGATTAAAAGAGCAATCCAGACCGTGCTGAGCATTCGCTTTAGGAACAGAATTAGGGAAGCCGCATCGCTAAGTAAGGGCCGGGAGTTCTACTGGGGAGCGGTCGCGCCGGCGGATGCGGCCGGTCGGTTCGTAGGCCGATGCGTGGAAGCGTTCGTCCGGAATCCCGGACGGTTCCTTTGCGAGTTTAATTTGATCGGGTTCACGTTTGTAGCCCAATTCCTGGTTGATGGGTGGTGGCATGCGTAGTGCGGGAAAAGAGTGATCAATAAAGGTGCTATTGATGGTTGGCGGGGACAGGAGGTGAAAGCCCATCCCTGCCGGGGAAAAACCTGCGGTTATTATGCAGGGGTGCGCATCGTGTCGGCTCCCGGTTCGGCAATTCGTTCGGCGATGGCTTTGCCACGGCCTGAGCCAGTAATCAGGGCTACTTTACGCTTGGGCGAATACATAGCTTTGTTGTTTTGGTTGGATTGAAAATGGGTTTGCCCTTGATCGGTTACCGACAAAGGCAAGCTCTCGCGATGGGCTATCCATTTCGGTGCCAGAAATCTGGTCGGGAGGGGCAGGCACAAAATGACGCCTATTTGTGCCGGAAAAGCCTTTTTAGCTCCTGATTGACGCTGTGACGGGAGAAGTGCCCATTTGGGCGGCTCAGTCTTTTCGGATTTTCCGGAGAAAACTCCGGGTTTCGCAGAGGGGGCACCGGATGGGGAGGCGCCGGCAAACGCCGGCGCCGGCGGGCGGGAAGAAAGGCAGGTGCGTATTGCTGAAAATCAGCCCTCCAGGTGGGCGAGCAGGGCAGCCGTGTCCCAGGAATACAGCCATATCTCGGTAATTACCCCTGCCGGCATCTTCCACAAGTGCACGAAGGGAAGGCTGACCGGCCCGGCCGCCGCCGCCGCTTTGCCGGTGAACACGCCGGTCATCACCACTTCTTCGTCTGATCCTATGGCCGTACCGGGAATCATCCTCAGCGTAGCCCAGGTGGCATTGGCCGCCGTCATGAGGGCGATAAAACCGTCGCGGCCCTTGTAGACCCCGCCGTAAGGCAGAGAGGCGGGGGAGTGGATGGAGGTATGCTCGTTGAGCACGGCAAGAATTTTCGACAGGTTTCCCTGCGCGAAATCGGCATACAAGGCTTGTACCACCTGAACGGAAAGAGGCATAGGAACGACCGGATAGGGGGGTTAAAAATCAGCTTAGGGAGAATCCCTGCGCAAGCCGGATGCCAGTTGCCGGCAGGGGCTTGGCCGGTTTGCTTCCTGCCTGCCCAACGGCGAATGAGGAGGCAGTTGCCCCTGATCCGACTGCGCAGCACCCGCATCGGCCTCCGGATCACTCCGGCACTACCGGATAAAACTCCGAAAGAATCGGGGGTATGTACGAAATGTACCGAGCCGCGTTCCCCGGGTACGTACGCAATGGCCCCGAATGTCCCTCCCAAAGCGCACCAGAGGGTACCGGTGTCCCGCGCACGTCCCTGGCACTTGGCTTGATGGGCGTCAGCCCAACCTGGTATAGCCGGAGGGCAATTGGTGGAAAAGGAAAGCCAAAGCCGCGGGAGCCCGGCGTAAAACGCCTATCTTTCCCTAGTTGCATGCACGCGCCGCCGGAGCCCCGGGCCGGGAATGCGCCTTTCGGGCGGAAGAAGCTGAATACCCAGACAGATACTTACATCAAAACGGTGACGCCGGAAGGACCCATTTTCCGGCAGTATTCTCATGCAAAACCAAACAAACGGCGTATACGCTCCAGCCCCTCTGGCCAAATCAAACGGCGCGCCCCGCGTAAGGGCCTTGCGCGTACTGATTGTGGAAGATGAATTTGTAGTAGCCAACGACCTGCAACTGATGCTGGAAAAAGCCGGCTACACCGTGGAAGGCATTGCCGACTCGGCGGCCGAAGCCCGGGCACTGATCGCAGTGCAGCAGCCCGACATGGTGCTGCTCGACATCTACCTGAAAGGCGACCAGACCGGCATCGAACTGGCCGGTGAACTCAACCTGCGCTCCATCCCGTTCGTCTACATTTCGGCCAATTCCAACGAGAGCATCCTCGATGAGGCCAAGATCACCCAACCCTACGGCTTTATCGTAAAGCCCTTCCGCCAGAAAGACGTACTCACTACGCTTGAAATAGCCGCCTACCGCCACGCCCACAGCCTGGAGATGCGCATCCGCCAGGAGCAGGCCCTGCAGATCGCCCTCACCGACGCCCTCTCCGGGGACGGGCCGTGGGAGGGACGCCTGCTGAAAGTAGCCCGCCTGTTCCAGCCCCATATCCCCTTCGACTACCTGATCCTGGGCCTGGAGCACGACCAGGCGCTGGACGCCTTCCGGTCGGGTAGCTTTTTCCGCACCGGGCCCGACGAGTACCAGACCATCTGGGCCGACTCTTTTCTGAACATGACCGGGCTCACGCCCCAAAAGTTCGGGCAGCTCCGCGCGCAGGTGCCCGATGAGGGAGCGGCCCTCTACAACGGGGAGGATTTCGAGGCGGCTTGCCGGCGCAACCCCTTGAAGGCCCTCATCGCCAACACCTTTCGCCTGCAAGCCAACCTGCGCCTGCCCTTGCAGACGGCCCGGCACGGCACGTTCTACCTGTCGTTTTTCAGCCGCCAGCCCCAGGCCTACCGGGCCGAACACCTGCAACTGCTCGAACGGCTGCGCGCCTCGCTGGCCCTGACGGTGGACCGCCTGCTGGCTTTCGAGCAGATCAAGCGGCTGGGCGAGCAGCTGAGCCGGGAGAACTCCTACCTGCAGGAGGAAGTAAAGACAACGGCCAACTTCGAGGAAATCATCGGCACGAGTACCAGCCTGCTGGAGGTGTTCAACCAGGTGAGCCGGGTAGCCCCCACCGACACGAGTGTACTCATCCTGGGCGAGAGCGGCACGGGCAAGGAACTCATCGCCCGGGCCCTGCACAACCTTTCGCCCCGGCGGGGTAAACTGCTGGTCAAAGTCAACTGCGCCGCCCTGCCGGCCAGTCTGATCGAATCCGAACTCTTCGGCCACGAAAGGGGAGCTTTCACCGGTGCCACCGAGCGGCGCATCGGCAAGTTTGAACTGGCCCACGGCGGCACCATCTTTCTCGATGAGATCGGGGAAATGCCCCTGGAGTTGCAGGCCAAGTTGCTGCGGGTGTTGCAAGAAAAAGAGATCGAACGGCTGGGCGGCAAAGGCCCCATCAAAACCGACGTGCGCATCATTGCTGCCACCAACCGCAACCTGGAGGAGGCCGTCGCCGGGGGCACGTTCCGGCTCGACCTCTACTACCGGCTGAGCGTATTTCCCATCACCCTGCCCGCCCTGCGCCAGCGCACCGAAGACATTCCGCTGCTGGCCCATTTCTTCGCTCAGAAGTTTTTCAAAAAGCTGGGCAAGCCCTTTCGGGGCATTGACGAAGAGGCCATGCAGGAGATGGTGCACTACGACTGGCCCGGCAACATCCGGGAACTGGAAAACGTGATTGAACAAGCCGTCGTTCTGGCTGATCCCGAGGGTGCGCTGGAATTGAGCCGGCCCCTGGTCCGCAAGGCTGGCTCGCCCATCCCAATGGCTCCGGACCAGCCCCAGGTGACTCCAAAAACGTTTTATGACATCAGGCAATTGCAGCAGGAGACCGAAAGGGAGCATATTACATCCGTACTCAGGAAAACCAACGGCCGCATCCGGGGCCGGAACGGGGCTGCCGAACTGCTCAACCTGAAGCCCACTACCCTCGAATCGCGCATGCAACGACTGGGCATCAGCAAAGCAAACCTTATGCAGTAGGCAGTGAGTGTGGCAGCGACTGATTGGTTCGTTCCGCACTCCTGCTTTTACACCGACCACTTTTTGTCCTCCGCCATGATTCCACGCTACCCGATGATGCCCGCCTGCTTCCTGGTCCTGGGGAGCTTCTTCACTGGTTTCCGGGCCGGGGCCGAACCTTTGTACCCCGTGCTTTCGCTGGCCGCCGCCGACAGCGTACGTACCCTGCTCCGGCAGGGTAAGCCTGACACGAACCGGGTAAGGTGGCTGCTGCAACTGGCGAGGATTTTTACAATAAGGAGGGTGTTCCGGACAGCGCCGACCGCTACTGCAGCGCCGCCCTTGCCCTGGGCGAGGCACTCCGTTTTGCGGCGGGGCAAATCCGGAGCAGGTACTTGTTGGGCATGATTTCCTCCAAGCGAGGCAACTTTGGGCAGGGCGTTGCCTTGATTAAGAAAGCCCTCCCCCTCAGCCGGAACATGGGCAACCGGCCCCTGGAAGCGGAGGGGTGGTACTACCTGGGGGAAGCCTATGAACGTTCGCCGGCAGACTTGCCCGAAAAAATCCGGTGCTACGCCCAGGCGAGGCAATGCTACCGGCAGCTCGGGAACCGGGAAAAAGAAGCGTATCTGCTCAAATGCATTGCCGACATGCACTCCCTGCAGGGGCAATACGACCAGGCATCAGTAATTCCTGGTTTACATTGTAGTCGGGTAAAGTCCCGGAGGGACGTCCTGTTGCTAGCACTGGGCTGCTAGCCCTTGGCAAGCGCTCCGTAGGAGCGACCTGTTGTCTTGCAATACCTGTTAGCTGCCAACAT
>CADCTQ010000171.1 GCA_902805615.1 uncultured Cytophagales bacterium | reverse complement strand
CCACTGTCAATTTCCCCCTTCCCTTGCACAGCCGTGCGTAAACCCTTAACTTCGCGGTTCATTTTTCGACAACAGCGATTCATTCGATTAACTGACAATACAATGGCCGTTACCAGACTCAAGAGAAAAGAAAAGCGGAACCGCGCAAAGGCGAACAACCGCGTACAGGCGATCAAGCAACTGAGCAAGAAGCCCATCATCAAGAACGTGGACGTCGAGGCGATCAAGCAGGAGTTTGCCGCCAAAGCTGGTCAAACCGAACAACAGGCGTAATCCCGCCGGGGTTTCCCGCAGATAGCCTGCCCTCATTACTCAGCCTTGCCTGATCTTCCAGAATCGGGCAAGGCTTTTTGCGTTTCATTCACCCACACCGACTGGATGTTGACGAACTCGCGGATGCCGAAGTGCGACAGTTCGCGGCCGTAGCCCGACTTTTTCACCCCGCCGAAGGGCATCCGCGGGTCCGATTTCACGATTTCGTTCACGAACACCGCCCCCGCCTCAATGCGCCGGGCCAGCAGCTCGGCCTTGCGGATGTCCTTGGTCCAGATGGAGGCGCCCAGCCCGTAGCGGTGGTCGTTGGCGATCCGGACGGCATCGTTTTCGTCCTTGGCCGTGATGATGCAGGCCACCGGGCCGAACAGCTCCTCGTCGTAGGCCGGCATGCCGGGCCGTACGTGCGTCAGGAGGGTCGGGTGGAAAAAGGCCCCTTCCCCCACCGGCCGGTCGCCGCCGAGGGCCACTTTCGCCCCGTGCTCCACCGACTTGCGCACCTGTTCGAGCAATTCATTGGCCAGGTCTTCGCGGGCCATCGGGCCGTAGTCCACCTCTTCGTTCAGGGGGTTGCCCGGTTTCATGCGCTGCATGTACTTCTTCATGGCTTCGGTAAAAGCCGCGGCCACCGGCTGGAGCACGATGAACCGCTTGGCCGCAATGCAGCTCTGGCCCGTGTTGATCATCCGGGCTTTGGCGGCGGCCCGGGCCGTAAACTCAATGTCGGCGTCGCCCAGCACGATGAAGGCGTCGCTGCCGCCCAGTTCGAGCACCGTCTTCTTGATGTACTTGCCCGCCAGCGCGGCCACTTTCGAGCCCGCCCCTTCGCTGCCCGTCAGCGTGACGGCCTGCACGTTGTCGTCGGCAATCACCGTTTCGATCTTGTCGGGGCCGATCAAGAGCGTCTGGAACACGCCCTGTGGAAAGCCGGCCTTCAGGAAAACCTGCTCGATGGCCAGGGCGCACTGCGGCACGTTGGAGGCGTGTTTGAGCAGGGCCACGTTGCCCGCCATCAGGGCCGGGGCGGCAAAGCGGAACACCTGCCAGAAGGGGAAGTTCCAGGGCATGACGGCCAGCACGGCGCCCAGCGGGTGGTAGCTCACGTAGGAGCGGCCCGCCTCGGTGATCACCGCTTCGTCGGCCAGGAAGCGGGCGGCATTGTCGGCGTAGAAGCGGCAGGTGGCGGCGCACTTTTTCACCTCGGCCAAGGCGTCTTTGACCGGTTTGCCCATTTCCAGCGTCATCAGCCGGCCGTACTCCCCCGCATTGCGTTCCAGCACGTCGGCCGTGGCCCACATGAGTTCCTTGCGGTGGTCAAACGTAGTTTCCTTCCAGAAGTCGAACGTGGTGCCGGCCATTTCCAGAACCTCATCAATTTTCTCGTCGGAGTCTTCCTGGTAGGACCGGATCACCTGGTTGTTGTAAGGATTGATGGATTGGATGGACATGGAAAAAATGGTTGAAGGCTGAACGTAGTAAGGCAGCACCGCAGTGCCGCTGTAAGCCTTTAACGTTCGGGAAGCCGGCAAGTAGCGGAATCGCGGCAAATCTTTTGCCCGACCCTTGCCCGTTACCCCTGCCTCCACCATCCCGCGGCCCCTCCATCAAGGCCATCCCATCCCGGTTTCATCAAGATCCTCATTAGAATATTTATAGCTGTTCATTTAAAATTCAAAATTTAAAATTTATCATTGTTGCTGTTCTTACGCTTCTTTTTTCGCCTGTAAACGCCAAGCCCAATGTCTTCAGAGAAACAACCTGCCGATAAAAAACTGCGGAGCCAGGAATGGTTCGGCAAAACCGATAAAATGGGTTTCATCTACCGGAGCTGGATGAAGAACCAGGGCCACCCGGAAGACATGTTCGACGGCCGCCCCGTGATCGGCATCTGCAACACCTGGTCGGACCTGACGCCCTGCAACGCCCACCTGCGCGAATTCGCCCAGTTCGTCAAGCGCGGCGTGTACGAGGCCGGCGGCTTCCCGGTGGAGTTCCCGGTGATGTCGCTGGGCGAAACCCTGCTCAAGCCCACGGCCATGCTCTTCCGCAACCTCGCCAGCATGGACACCGAAGAATCCATCCGCGGCAACCCCATTGACGGCGTGGTGCTGCTCACGGGCTGCGACAAAACCACGCCCTCCACGCTGATGGGCGCCGCCAGCGTGGGCCTGCCGACCATCGTGGTGCCCGGCGGACCGATGCTCAACGGCAAGTTCCGCGGCCAGGACATCGGCTCGGGCACGCACGTGTGGAAGTTTACCGAAGACCTCATCAAAGGCAGCATGACGCCCTCCGACTACGTGTTTGCCGAAAGCTGCATGTCGCGCAGCAACGGCCACTGCATGACGATGGGCACGGCTTCCACCATGGCCTGCATGGTCGAATCGCTGGGCATGTGCCTGCCCGGCGCGGCGGCCATCCCGGCGGTGGATTCGCGCAAGAAGGTGCTGGCCCACCTGTCGGGCCGCCGCATCGTGGAGATGGTGCGCGAAGACCTGCGCATCTCCAAAATCCTCACCCGCGAGGCGTTCGAGAATGCCATCAAGGTGAACGCGGCGGTGGGCGGCTCTACCAACTTCATCATCCACCTGACGGCCATTGCCGGCCGCCTGGGCGTGCCGCTCAACCTGGAGGACTA
Source organism: uncultured Cytophagales bacterium (assembly GCA_902805615.1). Classification (GTDB taxonomy): domain Bacteria; phylum Bacteroidota; class Bacteroidia; order Cytophagales; family 172606-1; genus CADCTQ01. Next base: position 1,117 of record CADCTQ010000171.1, on the reverse strand, counting down.
CGACAACCTGGGCAGCCGCATTCCGCTGCTGCTCAACCTGTTGCCTTCGGGCAAGTACCTGATGGAGGACTTTTTCTACGCCGGCGGCCTGCAAGTGGTCATCAACGAGCTGCGGGGTCACCTGCACATGGACGCCATGACCGTGAACGGCAAGACGCACGGCGAGAATTCACGCGACAACTGCAACTGCTACAACCGCGACGTGATCGCCGACATCGAAAAGCCGTTCATCAAGGAAGCCGGCATTGCCGTGCTGAAGGGCAACCTGGCCGAAAACGGGGCCGTGATCAAGCCGTCGGCGGCCACGCCCCGGCTCATGGAGCACCGGGGCCGCGCGGTGGTGTTCGAGACCATCGAGGACTACCACGCCCGGGTGGACGACCCGGACCTGGACATTGACGAAAACTGCGTGATGGTGCTCAAGAACGTGGGGCCGAAGGGCTACCCGGGCATGCCGGAGGTGGGCAACATGACCCTGCCCAAAAAGCTGCTCGAAAAGGGCATCACCGACATGGTGCGCATTTCCGACGGCCGCATGAGCGGCACGGCGTACGGCACGGTGGTGCTGCACGTGTCGCCCGAGTCGGCCATCGGCGGTACGCTGGCCCTGGTGCGCAACGGCGACATGATCGAACTCGACGTGCCCAACCGCCGCCTCCACCTCGACGTGCCGCAGGCCGAACTTACCCGGCGCCGCCTCGAATGGACGCCTCCGCAGCCCCTGGCCGACCGCGGCTACGTGCAGCTCTACATCAACCACGTGCAGCAGGCGCACCTGGGCGCCGACATGGATTTCCTGGTGGGCGGCTCGGGCTCCGAAGTGGCAAGGGACTCGCATTAAGGCGCAATTCCATTGGGGGAGGGCTACGAGTAGAATACTTTTTTGAGGGTACGGGCAAAGCCGTCAGTGAGGTATGTGATTAGCGTATGGGCGTATTTGAGGGGCTTAGGGTTAAGGGGGTCAGCGGTGATCGGTCAATCATTGCGGGAAGTGGGGTTTGTTCTTTTTGGCATTGCCCCAAAAAGAACCAAAAAGGTCTAGGCCCAATGATGCTTCCCCCCGCCAGGCAACCCGCCCCTCGCCATTGGGCCGGGCCCACGCGCCGCGACACCACCG
>CADCTQ010000170.1:3746-4029 GCA_902805615.1 uncultured Cytophagales bacterium | reverse complement strand
CAGGTCGTCGGCGAGAATGAAGACAATGTTGGGCCTGCGCTGGGAGAAAGCCGCATGGGCCAGCAGCATTGCCAGTAGGAGTAGCCAGTAAGTACGCATGGGAAAGAAGTGGGGTAGGGGTGGTTGAAAGGATTCGGGCATGCACCGGAGGGTACGCATTTGATTGACAAAACTGCTTCGTGAACAAGTCTGTGACTTGTATGTGATTAGCGTTCCTGGTGAAGCAAGCGACCGGTGCTGGCACGCATCGCAGTCGCGTGCTGGCGCGAAGCGGAACGGGCTG
>CADCTQ010000170.1:0-3736 GCA_902805615.1 uncultured Cytophagales bacterium | reverse complement strand
AGCTTAGCGCGCTACTAGTCAGCGCGACAATAAATTGAAAACCGCAGGGCTGGCAATGATTCTACAAACGTATGGGCCAACCAACCCTGGTTCCGCCAGAGGCGGAAAACATAGTCGGCACGAAGCATAGCTTCGCGCCAGCACGCTACACCGCGCCAGCCCGTTCCGCTTCGCGCCAGCACGCGACTGCGATGCGTGCCAGCACCGGTCGCTTCGACTCACCAGGAACGCTAATCACATACAAGTCACAGACTTGTTCACGAAGCATCCGAAAGCCGTCAATGGGACACTGACGGCGGCGGATACTGATGGCGGCGCCCGACCCATCTTGACGCGCCGTAGACAGTGTCGCTGCTGCCGTGGTCAGTGTCCCACTGACCACTTCCGGGAAAATCCTAAAGTCAATATCCGCAAATTATCTTTAGAATCCTTTCCTTTCCGCAAGGTCTAGCCGCCCATGCATCCCTTTGCGGAAAGGTGTTGCACCTTGGGCCGGAGAGCACTACTTTCGGGCAGTAAAGGCTAAACCCCATGCGTCAGCAGCCGCACCGGTTGCCGCTTAACCACTCCTAAAGAGCCCACGCCGCCGATGAAAGCAGCAAGAAACGTACTCCTGGGGGCCGCCTTCCTGATGGCTACTTCCGCCGTGGGCCCCGGCTTTTTGACCCAAACGGTGGTGTTTACCCAATCCCTGGGCGCCAGCTTCGGCTTCGTCATTCTCAGTTCCATCGTCCTCGACATTGTGGTCCAGCTCAACGTGTGGCGGGTGATTGCCGTCTCGGAGAAACGGGCGCAGGACATCGCCAACCAGGTGCTGCCGGGACTGGGTTACGTCGTTGCCGCGCTGATCGTCTTGGGAGGGCTTGCTTTCAACATCGGCAACGTGGCCGGGGCCGGACTGGGGCTGAACGTGTTGTTCGGGATTTCCACCGAAACGGGAGCCCTGGTTGCGGCGGCCGTTTCCATCGGGCTGTTCCTGGTGCGGGAAGCCAAGAAAGCAATGGATGTGTTTGCCCAGCTGATGGGCTTGCTGATGATCGTGCTCATCGTGTACGTAGCCGTCATTTCCGCGCCGCCCGTGGAAAAAGCCGTCCTCCGCTCGTTCGTGCCGGAAAAGATAGACGTACTGGCCATCATCACCCTGGTGGGCGGCACCGTGGGCGGGTACATTACCTTTGCGGGCGGGCACCGGTTGCTGGATGCGGGGATCAAAGGGCAGGCGGCGCTGGGCCGCATCTCCCAAAGTGCCGTTACCGGCATCGGCGTTACCTCGGTGATCCGGGTCTTCCTGTTCCTGGCGGTACTGGGCGTCGTCAGCAAGGGTTTGCCGGTAGAAGCGGGCAATCCGCCGGCTTCCGTGTTTAAACAAGCCGCCGGTCCGGTCGGGTACGCATTGTTCGGGCTGGTCATGCTGGCGGCCGCCGTTACTTCGGTGATCGGCTCGGCCTACACGTCCGTATCATTCATCAAATCCTTTCACCGGGAGATCGAACGGCACGAGAACGGGGTGATCATTGGGTTCATCGTCGTCTCTACGCTCATCTTCGTAGCCATCGGCCGGCCGGTGCAGCTGTTGCTGCTGGCCGGCGCACTCAACGGGTTGATTTTACCAATCACGTTGAGTACCGTGCTGGTGGCCGCCTACCGGAAAGAGCTGGTCAAGGAATACAAACACCCCCTATGGTTGACCGTCTCGGGCATTGTTGCCGTCGTGGTCCTGGCCTGGATGGGGGCGTATACCCTGGTTACCCAGCTGTTGCGCTGACCATGCCGCTGCCGGGGCGCAAGAAACAGGGCTTCCCCCGGTCCGGGGAAGGCGGGCCGCTTACCGGGTGGCGGCCCGCAGCACGGCTTCGTCTCCCCGGTCAATGCGGATGTACAGGGTCTGGCTGGTGCCCTCCTGGAATTGTTGGTATTCCGCGGGAAAATGGGTGCTGACGTTCAGGTAGTGCAGATACTTGGTGGCTTCCGCCTGGTTGATGAGCCGCTTGCGGTCCCCGTACTCGGGAAAACGATACACCCTGAATTCGGCGTCCTCGTGTTCAAGCAAATAGAACACCCATTGGGCATCTTGCAGCTCCGGCAGGGCTGGTTTTTGCAGGCTGATCTGGTGCCGGATGGGATCGGAATTTTGTTGATGCATAAGGTTCTATTTAACCAGCCGGGCCGGAAGCAGAGGGGTTGGCCTTCTTTTCCGGCAGGGGCTGAACCGGTAAGTTACCCCTTTTCAAGCTAGGAGTTGTTACCGGTTGCGGAATTCGCATGGGCCGCCCGGCCCTGTTCCTGGTTCAAGCCATCCCTCCCTTTCCCAAAACCCACCCCCGGTTCCCACTCAAGATGCCAGGCCGGGAATTTGCCCCGGGTAAATGCCGTGCCTCCATCGCCGTACCTCCATAATAAAGTGGGCCGTTTTGGATAACTCCAAATTTTATTGCCTTTTTTCGGAGGAAGGCGAAATCCGGCCGGGCGTCTGGGACCGTTGCGTTTTTTTACAAGTGGTTGTGATACAGTAGTTTGATTGGTTAAGCTACGCGTTGCCCCGCCGGCCGGGAAGGCTGGCATTGCAATTGGAACAGGTGGGCCAAACCGTACGGGTTGTTCGGAGCCCCTGGGTAACTCTTCTAACCGGATCATAACCACTACCACCGTGTTTACGCGCAAAAAACTACAGGAACGCGTTGCTGCCTTTACGGAGGCCAACGAAGTCAAACGCAACGGGCTGTACCCTTACTTCCGGCCCATCGAATCGGGCCAGGACACCCAGGTACGCATCGGCGGCAAAGAAGTGCTCATGTTCGGCTCCAACTCCTACCTGGGCCTCACGAATCACCCCCGCATCAAGGAAGCCGCCAAGCGGGCCATTGACAAGTACGGTACGGGCTGCGCCGGCTCGCGCTTCCTCAACGGCACCCTCGACATTCACCTGGAACTGGAGCACAAGCTGGCCCGGTACGTGGGCAAGGAGTCGGCCCTGATCTTCAGCACCGGCTTCCAGGTAAACCTGGGCGTGCTCTCCTGCCTCACCGGGCGCAACGATTACCTGATCCTTGACGAGTACGACCACGCCTCCATCCTCGACGGCAGCCGGTTGTCGTTCTCCCGGGTGATCAAATACGCCCACAACGACATGGCGGATCTGGAGCGCAAACTGAGTCGCTTGCCCGAAGAAGCCGCCAAACTAGTTGCCGTAGACGGCATTTTCAGCATGGAGGGCGACCTGGCAAAGCTGCCCGGAATCGTAGCCCTGGCCGATGCGTACGGTGCCAACGTGTTTGTGGACGAAGCCCACAGCCTGGGCGTGATCGGCGCCAACGGGGCCGGGGTTGCTTCCCATTTTGGCCTTACCGACGGCGTGGACCTGATCATGGGCACCTTCAGCAAATCACTGGCTTCGCTGGGTGGGTTCATTGCCGGCGACGAGGCCACCATTGACTTCATCAAACACCGGGCCCGCTCCCTGCTCTTCAGCGCCAGCATGTCGCCCGCTTCGGTGGCCAGCGTGATTGCCGCCCTGGAGGTGATCGAGGCGGAGCCGCAGCTCATCGACACCCTGTGGCACAACACCCGTTACGCCAAAAAACTGCTGCTCGAAGAAGGTTTTGACCTGGGCCACTCCGAGAGCCCCATCCTGCCGGTGTACATCCGCGACGACCTCAAAACCTTCCGCGTCACCCGGCTCCTCCAGGAGTACGGCGTGTTCGTCAACCCGGTCGTCTCGCCGGCCGTGCCGGCGGAC
>CADCTQ010000169.1 GCA_902805615.1 uncultured Cytophagales bacterium | reverse complement strand
TGGGCCCGGCCCAATGGCGAGGGGCGGGTTGCCTGGCGGGGGGAAGCATCATTGGGCCTAGCCTTTTTTGGTTCTTTTTGGGGCAATGCCAAAAAGAACAAACCCCACTTACGCATCATCAACCATTCACCATCCCCTTACAAACCATCCTCTCTCCACCCATCCTGTTACCACCCAGCACATTACCACCCACCACAACCGACCCATCACCAACCCTAAGCCCCTCAATACGCACATACGCTAATCACATACGGAGGGAATGACAGCGAGGGGGTACTTGCCCGAAAAACCTTTTTACTTCCTCTGCAATATGCCCGATGCTTGAAGCACCTGATCATCAAAATCTTTAACAAATCATTCTACCATGCAAGCCATTTATTACCAGGGAAACAAGACCTTTTCGCCCGGCGAACCGGTGGAAGAACCGCTGCAACCCGGCCAGGTGCGTCTGAAGGTCGCCTACTGCGGCGTGTGCGGCACGGACGTCCACATCTACCACGGCCATATGGACAAGCGGGTGAAAATTCCGCAGGTCATCGGGCACGAGGTATCCGGGGAAATTGCCGAAATCGGGCCGGGGGTGGAAGGCTTCGCCGTGGGGGAGAAAGTAGCCGTGCGGCCCCTGAATCCCGGCGTGCCCGTGCCCTCCGACAACGGCCATTCGCACATCGGGCAAAACCTCAAATTCATCGGCATTGATTCACCGGGCGGCATGCAGGCGCGTTGGGTGGTGCCGGCCCACACCCTGCACAAACTGCCCGCATCCGTCTCCCTCCCGCACGGCGCCCTGATCGAACCGCTGGCCGTGGCGTGCCACGACGTCCGGCTCGGCGAGGTACAGGCCGGCGAAAACGTGGTGGTCATCGGCGGCGGCCCGATCGGCATTCTGGTCGGGCTGGTCGCCCAACACAAGGGGGCCCGGGTGTTGGTGTCGGAGCCCAACCCGCACCGGCTGCGGCTGATCCGATCGGTGGGCCTGGAAACGGTCAATCCCCGGGAGGCGGACCTGGTGGCGGCCACCGAAGCCTTTACGGAGGGTGCCATGGCCGACGTGGTATTCGAAGTGTCCGGCGTGGCGGCCGGCGTGCAGGTGATGACCCAGTTGCCCCGCATCCGCGGCCGCATCGTGATGGTCGCCATTCACCCCGAGCCCAAGCCGGTAGACCTGTTCCGCTTTTTCTGGCGCGAACTCCGGCTGCTCGGGGCCCGGGTGTACGAACCGCAGGATTTCGAGGAAGCCATCGGGCTGGCCGCCGGCGGCCGGATTCCGCTCGACGCCCTGATCACGCAGGTTTCACCCCTGGCCGATGCGCAACGCGTCTTCGAAACCATTGACCACCACCCGGAAGGCATGAAGTACCTGCTCAAATGCAATTAAGGAATTGGTAATGGGGTAATGGGGTATTAGTGTACCGATACCCCATTACCCCAATCAACCTTCAGCCCTCCTTTGCCAGGCGTTCGTTGATGGTGACGGCGGCCTCCCGCAACCGGCGCAGGATTTCTTCGCGGTGCCCGGGCGTAAAGCGGCTTTCGGGCAGGTAAATGCTCAGGGAAGCGATCACCTGCTCCTTTTTGCGGATGGGGACGGCCAGGCCGACAATGTGCTTGGGCGAAAGCGTAAGCGCCATCTCCTTCCGGCGGATGTCGCGGAGTTCCTGCAACAGGTCCTCCCGGGAGGCAATGCCGCTCCAGACCGGCGGTTGCGGTAGCCCCAGCGCCCCAATGGTGGCCTCCAGTTCCTTGGGCGGCAGGAACGACAGGAGCAAACGCCCCGTCGCCGTCGGGTAAATGTCGGCTTCGGTGCGGGTGCGCACCTGTAAGTCCTGGTCGCCGTGCACGATGTGGACGATGAAACGCTTCCGGTTGCGCAGAATGCCCAGCAGGCAGCTCTCATTGAGGGATTGGGAGAGTGCCTCCATCACGTCTTTGGCCGCCGGCACGAGGTTGTCGTGGTAGGCCAGGTTGCCGGTGAGCTGGTACGCGCCGGCGCCCAGCCGGTAGCCGCTCTTGCGGCCCGGGTGCTCCAGGTAGTTTCTGGCCACCAGCGTTTTCACAATGTTGGCGCACGTGGATTGATTGATGTCCACCGCCTCGGCGATTTCGGCCAGGGAAACGGGTTCGTTCCCTCCCTTGGCCACGAAATCGAGAATGTCTAAAGCCCGGATCACAACCTGTATCATCAGAAAAGAGGGGTTAGCTAACGGGGAGCAATATAAAGATTAATTGTAATTCAACATTATTGAACAAATCATGTCCTTATCTGCGCTATTCGATCTTTCCGGGAAAACCGCCCTCGTCACCGGTTGCAAACGCGGCATCGGCAAAGCCATGGCGGTGGGCCTGGCCGAAGCCGGCGCCGACATCATCGGCGTGTCGGCTTCCCTGGAGCCCGCGGGCAGCGGGGTGGAAAAGGCCGTCACGGCGCTGGGCCGCCGGTTTTACGCCTTCGCGTGCGATTTCGCCGACCGGGCCGACCTGTACCGTTTCGTCGGCTCGGTCCGGGCGGAATGTCCCCCGGTGGACATCCTCGTCAACAATGCCGGCACCATTCTGCGCACCCCCGCCGCCGAGCACCCCGACGCGTACTGGGACCAGGTCATGGCAATCAACGTGGACGCCCAGTTCGTGCTCAGCCGGGAAGTGGGCCGCGACATGCTGGCCCGGGGCGCGGGAAAAATCATTTTCACGGCTTCCCTGCTTACGTTCCAGGGCGGCATCAACGTGCCCGGGTACGCGGCCAGCAAGGGCGCCATCGGTTCGCTCACCAAAGCCCTGGCCAACGAGTGGGCCGGCAAAGGGGTGAACGTAAACGCCATTGCCCCCGGCTACATCGCCACCGACAACACCGAGGCCCTGCGCCGGGACCCCGAACGCAGCGCGGCCATTGTCTCCCGGATTCCGGCCGGCCGCTGGGGCGAACCCGACGATTTCAAGGGTGCGGTCGTGTTCCTGGCCTCGCGGGCGGCCGATTACGTGCACGGCACCATCCTCACCGTGGACGGCGGCTGGATGGGAAGATGAAACTTGAATCTGCCGCCTTCGCCCGTACAATCCCCTTCTTGTACCTTTTTAAATGACCATCACCCCCTCAACGCTCAGATGTGTTTTGTTTAAACAAACTAAATCCATGAAGAAGCCATACCAGCCATTGTTCCTTTTTGTAAGCCTGTTCCTCCTCCTGTCTTCGGCATACGCGCAGGATTACTACGTGTCGGCCTTAACGGGCCTGGACACCAACGACGGATTGACGCCGGGGACGCCCCTGGCGACCATCCAGCAGGGGGCCGACCGGGTCAATCCCGGCGGGACGGTGTTCATCATGAACGGCACCTACAGCCGAACCGCCGGGCCGGTGCTCCACTTCACCAGGCCGGGTACGCCCGGGGGCTACATCACCTTCAAGCCTTTCCCCGGGCATTCCCCGGTGGTCACCGCCACCGGGGGCGCGTGGAACGCGGTTGTCGTGGACGGCTCGTACGTGGTCATTGAGGGCCTGGAGTTGGAGGGCCGGAATGCGGACCTGACGCTGGCCGGGGCCGAAGAATCGTACCGGCAGTCGCGGCAAACCCCGGCGGTGTTCAACGCCCGCTACAACACCAACGGCATTGCCATGGCGACGGTGCCCAACATCAATCCCCACCACATCATCATCCGCAACTGCAAGGTGCACGATTTTCCCGGCGGCGGCATCAACGTGGGCAACGGGGCCGGCGCGGGGGCTACCGCGGCGGGCCCGGATTACGTGACGGTGGAAAACAACGAAGTCTACAACAACTGCTGGTACACCATGTACGCCACCAGCGGCATCAGCGTGATCGGACCCAAGCCGGTTGACAACGTGACGGGCTACAAGATCATCATCCGCGGCAACCGGTGCTACAACAACTTCACCCAGGTAAAATGGCGCCGGAGCAACCCCGCCCTCGACGCCCTCTCCGACGGCAACGGGATCATCCTCGACGTCAACAACGGCAGCCAGAACCGGCCGGTCTACACGGGCCGGACGCTGGTGGAAAACAACGTGAGCTACCACAACGGCGGCGGCGGCATTCACGCTTTCCAGGCCGCCCGGGTGGACATCTTCAACAATACCGCCTACCACAACGGCAAGGTGGTGGGCTACCCCGAAATTGACGGGCAGTCGGGTTCGGACGTGAGAATCTACAACAACATCATGTACGCCCGCACCGGCGGGGCCTGCAACCTCAACGACGCCGGGGCGGTCTACAACCACAACGTCTACTACAACGGCTCCTATTTCCGGGCCGGCCCCGACGACGTGGTGGCGGACCCCCTTTTCGTCAGGCCCGGCCTGGACGCGGGTGCCGATTTCCGGTTGCAGGCGGGTAGCCCGGCCCTCAACACGGGCAACGGCGCGGACGGCTTTTTCAGCGCGCAGGACATTACCGGCCTCGCCCGGCCGCAGGGGGGCAAGCCCGAACGGGGCGCCTACGAGTTCCCGTCCGGCAGCCAGAACCAGGCCATCACCTTTGCCGAATTGCCCGGCTTAACAACAGGCGATGCCGATTACCTTCCGCAGGCCACGGCCTCGTCGGGTTTGCCCGTCCACTACGCCAGTTCCAACCCCGAGGTGGCCGTCATTTTCAACGGCAGGATCCAGGCCGTGGGCGGGGGCACCACCACCATTACCGCCGGGCAGGGCGGCGACGGCACCTACGCCGCGGCGGCGGAGGTGAGCCGGCCACTGGTGGTGGACGGTACGGGCTACGGCCCGCTGCCCGTCAACGGCACTTTCGAGGGCGGCACCGAGGGCTGGAGCACTTTTGCCCGGGTGCCCGGCAGCATCGCCATTGCCGCCGTGCCCAGAACCAGCTACCGCGGCAATGCCCTGGAAGCCACCGTGCCGGCCGTCGCCAGCCCCGGCAGTTTCGACTTGCAGGTGATGCACGCCATGCCCCTGGTGGCGGGCCGCACCTACACCATCCGGTTCCGGGCCAGTACCGCCACGGCCGCCCCGGTGGACGTGATCCTTCAGTCTAACCAAACCACCAACCGTTCGTTTTTCGCCATCCGCATCACGGCGGTCCCGACCGACTACACGGTTGCCTACACGGCAACGGCGACCGATGCCGCCAACTTCCTCAAGTTCATGGTGGGCAAATGCACCGCCCCGCTGTACCTCGACGACGTGGTGATTACCGCCGCGCCGGCACCCGTGATGACCATCCGGCAGGGAGAGACCGTGATTGCCGACAACACCGCCACGGGTACGGCCAGCAGCTACGACTTCGGCGCGGTCCCGTTCGGCAGCGCCGCGAAGGTCACGTTCAGCATCGGGAACACGGGCGCCCGGACCCTGAATTTGCTCTACGCGCAAAAGATCAGCGTGACCGGTCCGGGGTTCTCCCTGGCGACCAACGTACCGGCGCCCACGGTGGCGCCCGGGGGCAAGGTCACCTTTGAAGTCGAGTTCAGGCCCGACAGCAGCGGCACGTTCACCGGCAACCTCACCATTGCCAACAACGACCCGGCGCTCAACAAGAACCCGTACAATTTCATCCTGAAGGCCACCGCTCCCAAAGCGGGGCAAACCCTCACCTTCGCCGATGCCCCGGCGCTTGCGTACGGCGATGCCGGTCAGGCGCTGGCGGCCACCGCCACTTCCGGTTTGCCCGTAACGTACGCCGTCCTGAGCGGTCCTGGCGTCATTACCGGCGGGAACGTGCTTTCGCCCACCGGGGCCGGTGACATTGTGGTCGAGGCTACCCAGGCGGGCAACCACAACTACAACGCCGCGCCGCCCGTGCAACGAACGGTGACCGTAGCCCGGAAAGACCTGCTGGTAACGGCCGCGGACCAAACGGTTACGTACGGCGACCCGGTTCCGGCCTACACCTACACCCTCACGGGCTTTGTGTTCGGGCAAACGGCGGCCGACATTGCGGGCAGCCCGGTCCTTCGTTCGGCGTATACGCCCGCTACGCCGGCCACCGAAAGCCCGGCCATTGTGGTCGAAACCGGTTCGTTAAGCGCCCCCAATTACAACTTCGTCCCCGCGAACGGAAAGATCACGATCCGGCACACCTTCCCGCTGTTTTTGGAAGCTGAAAAAGCGGCCATTCGGGGCGGCAACGTCGTCGCGGTGTTCCCGGGTTTTACGGGCAGCGGCTACGTGGACCACCTGGGCAAGGAGGCGGATTTCATCCAGTGGACGGCCAATGCTTCCGGGGCGGGGATGTGCCGGTTGACCTTCCGGTATGCGCTCAACAACCCTTCGCAGGGGCTCACCCTCACCGTGAACGGAACGGTGGTGCCCGCGGCCGTGCCCTTCGCCAAAAGCGGCAACTGGAACGCCTGGGAAACGGTTTCGGCAGGGGCGTACCTGAAGGCGGGCCCCAATACCATTCGCCTGAACGGCAGCGGCATTGCCGGTCCGAGCATTGACCACCTGCTGGTTGAAAGCGACTTGTACGCCGCCGGCGCGAGGACGGCATCCCCGGCGTCCGGGCAAAAGGCCGGGCCGGCGTCTGATACCCGCGCCGGGCTGGGCGTATACCCGGTTCCGGCCCGTGACCAGGTACGCGTAACGGTTGCCGCCCGCCGGGGCGCCGCCGTCACCATCAGCCTGGTGGACGGGCAGGGCCGCACCCACCAGTCAACGTTGCACCGGGCCGCGCGGGACGGCTCCAACACGATTGCCGTTGACGTAACAACCGCCCGGTCCGGCGCTTACGTGTTGCGGGCCACGACCGCGGAGGGGAGCCAGTCGAAAGTGATCCTGATTGCAAAATGACGGCCCAAAGCGCGAACGTCCGCCGCTGGCAACGGCAGGAGGAGTGGTCACCAACCAACGATTGGAAAGTCAGCCTCCTGCTCCCTTCCCGGGTTTCAGCCAAACGCACCTCATTGCCGTACCCGGAGCGGGGAGAAACCGGAGAACAAAAAGCCGGCACGCCGGGTTGTTAAGGCGACGCACCGCCCTCCACCGGAACCGGAAGACTGCTGGTGCAATGCGGCATGCAGCAAGCCAACTGCCTGGCCCTCCTGCCACCTGCCGTACCTGATGCAACTTGCCGTAACCAAGAAACGATGGATAAGTGGAACATTGACCAGGTGCCCTCCCAGTCCGGGAGGGTTGCCATCGTGACCGGGGCGAACGGGGGATTGGGCTATGAAACCGCCCTCCAGTTGGCAAAAAAAGACGTCCGGGTAATCCTGGCCTGCCGGAATGTGCCGAAGGCAGAAAAGGCCAAAGCCCGCATCGTCAGTCAGTATCCCGAAGCGCAGGTCAGAAGCATGCCGCTTGACGTGAGCAGCCTCCGGGAAGTGAGGGAGTTCGCCGCGCAATTCGGAAGGCAGTACGACCGGCTTGACCTGCTCATCAACAACGCCGGCATCATGATGTCGCCTTACCAGGTTACGGAGGACGGCTTTGAAAACCAGTTGGCTACCAACTACATCGGCCATTTTGCCCTGACCGGCCTGCTGCTGCCGTCCCTTGCCCGCACGCCCGGTTCGCGGGTGGTCACCCTGAGCAGTTTGTCCTACAAATGGGCCCGGATTCAGTTTGAGGATTTGCACGCCCGGCAAGGCTACAGCCGGCGCAAAGCCTACGGTCAGAGCAAGCGGGCCTGCCTCATGTTTGCGTATGAGCTGCACCGCCGGTTGTCGGCTGCCGGTTACGGCACGCTTTCGGTCGCGGCACATCCGGGCCTTGCCAAAACGAACCTGGACCAGTATTTCCCGGCGCTCATCCGGCCGCTGGGCAGCCTCTTTCTGCAACCCGCCCGGAAAGGAGCACTGCCCGTGCTGTACGCCGCCCTGGCGCAAGACGTAAAAGGCGGCGAGTTCATCGGCCCGGATGGTTTTGGGGAAATGAGGGGCGATCCGGCCCGGGTAGATTCCGATGAATATTCCAAGGATGCAAACGTTGCCCGGCAGTTGTGGCAGGCAAGCGAAGCGATGACCGGGGTGTACTACCCGGATGGCAAAGGGTAGGCGTCACGAGCCACGTTTCAACCGGGAGAGGGTGGGAGAAATCCTGCCCTCTTTGCGTTACCGGCCGGGATGCGCCTCCCAAAACGGCCAACCGGCGGAAATGCTTGCGGCGCGTATTAACCCACTTACCCTATCTTTGCGCCGGGCGCTGTGCCCGGGAAGTACGCCGCGGTCCACGTCCGGTTCGGGTGGCTGACCGGCAGCCCGGCCCGGGCGGATCACACCCGTTCGCGGCATGTCGCCTTCCAAGTAATTCTCCAGCCAACATGAGCATGGACCAGCAAGAGGGCAAAGACCCGGTAGAGGCATTGGTGCAGGAAAACGGGCGGCTCCGGCAGGCCCTCCTCGAAAGCCGGCTCCGGGAAGAGGCGGCCCTGGCCGAGGCCCGGCGCCAGCAGGCCCGGCTCGAACGCTTCATGGAGCACATCCCCGCCGCGGTGTGCGTGCTGGACGGACCCGACATGGTCTTTGAGCTGGTCAACCCGGCTTTCGGGCAATTGTACCCGGGACGGGAACTGGTGGGAAAAAGCGTGCGGGAAGCCCTGCCCGAAATTGCCCGCGGGCCTTTTTACGCCGTCCTGGAGAACATTTACCGAACCGGCGAAACGTTCGAAGGCAAAGAAGTGCTCTTTCCGCTGGCCCGCCGGCAAGGCGGCCCGCTGGAAGACGTCTATTTCGATTTCATCTACCAGCCCCGCTTCAATGAAGCGGGCGCCGTGGACGGCATTTTTGCGTTTGGCTACGAGGTGACCGGCCAGGTGCTCGCCCGCAAGCAGGTAGAGGAAAGCCGGCAGGCCCTCGGGGAAAGCAAGGATCGCTTCCAGGCAGCCATCGCGGCCATCGAGGGGATTCTGTGGACCAACAATGCGGAAGGCGAAATGGTGGGAGATCAGCCGGCCTGGGGAGCCCTTACCGGGCAAAGCTACGCGGAATACCAGGGCTACGGCTGGGCCAAAGCCGTGCACGCGGAGGATGCCCAGGCCACGGTAGACGCCTGGAACCAGGCCGTGGCCGGCCAAACGCCCTTCGTGTTCGAGCACCGGGTCCGCAAACGGGACGGGCAGTGGGGCCGGTTTTCGATCCGGGCCATTCCCCTGCCCGACGAACGGGGCGGCATCCGGGAATGGGTAGGGGTGCATACGGAAGTGACCCGGCAACGGGAGGCGGAAGAAGCCCTGCACCGCCTGGCCCAGGAACTGGCCGCCACCAACGAAGAACTCCAGTCGGCCAACGAAGAAATACAGGCGGCCAACGAGGAACTCTCCCAGTCCAACCTGCAACTCACCCGCATCAACGACGACCTGGACAACTTTGTCTACGCCGCTTCCCACGATCTGAAAGCCCCCATCCTCAACATTGAGGGACTCCTCAAGCAGCTCGACCGGCAATTCAGCGCCGATACCCGGCAGAACCCGGTCGTGGGACAAATCTACCAGTTCCTCTACGGTTCGGTAAACCGGTTCAAAACCACCATCGGCGACCTCACCCAGGTGGCCCGCATCGCCAAGGAGGGCGCCGAGGACGTGCGGGCCGTCGCGCCGGCGGAAGTACTCGCCGAAGTGATCGGGGACTTGCAGCCGCAAATCCAGGAAACGGGGGCGCAGGTAGAAACGCAACTGGACTGCCCGGCGGTGCTCTTTTCGCGGAAAAACCTCAAGAGTGTGCTCTACAACCTGCTGTCGAACGCCCTGAAGTACCGCTCCCCCGACCGCGAGCCCCGGGTGAAGATCTCCTGCCGGCCGGAAGGAGGGTACCTGGTACTGACCGTCGAGGACAACGGCCTGGGCATGGACATGCGGCAGGAGGACAAAATCTTTGCGCTCTTCAAACGCCTGCACGCCCACGTGGAAGGTACGGGGATTGGCTTGTACATCGTCAAGAAGATGGTGGAGAATGCCGGCGGCAAGATCACGGTGGAAAGCCGGCTCGGGGCAGGCTCCACGTTCCGGGTGTATTTCAGGCAGTAAGCCGCGGTTGCCCGCGGAAAAGCAAAAGGCTCTTTTCCCCCGCATCTTTTCCCCCAGTGATATAGCCGGAGGACGGCCGGCCCGTTTGTTCCATACTGGACAAATGTTGTCCGGATTCGTACAGGCCCGCGGCCGGCGGGTGCCCAAATAGCGTTGCGGGAGGGCAAAAAGCAACCCGGGCCAGTTTGGCGAGCCAATTGCGGGTACTGGCGGGCGGGCCCCCTGCTTTCCGGGGGAGGACGCCCCCGTTGCTGCCGATCTCCCGTCAAACATCCGCTCATACGCCTGTCATCCATCCTTTCCTATGCTGCGCAACTACCTGCTCATCGCCCTGCGGAACCTGCTTCGCTACAAAATCTACTCGGCCATCAACGTGCTGGGACTGGCCATCGGCATGGCTGCCTGTTTGCTCATGCTGCTGTTTGTGAGCCACGAGTGGCGTTTCGACGGCATGCACCGCAAAAACGTGTACCGGCTCGACGAGGTCCAGCAGTTTGAGGGGATGGTGGCCCCGCAAAACGTAGCCCTGTCCATGTTCCCGATGGGGCCGGCGCTCAACGATGAATTCCCCGAGGTCGTGAATTCGACCCACCTCTTTTCCGACGAAAAAGTGCCTTTGCTGCTCGGGGACAAGAAGCTGTACCTGCCCCGGGCCCTGTGGGCGGATTCCTCTTTCCTGCAAGTGTTTGACTTTCCGCTGCGGGCCGGGACCCGGCAAACGGCCCTTACAGCGCCCGGCAGCGTCGTGATCAGCGCCGAAACGGCCCGGAAGTTTTTCGGCACGGCCGACCCCATCGGCCGGACCCTGGTGCGCCACGGCAACGACACGCTCAGCTTCCGGGTGACGGGCGTACTGGAGAACGTGCCCCCGCATTCCCACTTGCAGTTTGACGCCCTGTTTTCGGTATACACCATTCAAAAGCCCGACTGGATCACGGAAGGCTGGGGCGGCAACTGGGTGAATACCTACCTGCAACTGGCCGAACGGACGGACGTGGCCGCGCTGGAAAAGAAGTTTCCCGCTTTTCTCAAGAAATACCTGGAAGGGGAAGGCTGGAAGTATTACGTCCTCTTCCTGCAACCCTTGCGCGACGTGCACGGCGGCTCCACCGACATTACGCACGATTACAACAATTACCAGAAATTCGACCGCCGCTATACCTACGTATTCGCGGCGCTGGCTCTGCTGGTGCTCGCCATTGCATCGGTCAACTTCATGAACCTGGCCACGGCCCGCGCCGCGCAACGGGCCAAAGAAGTAGGCGTGCGGAAAGCCATCGGCGCGTTCCGTTCCCAGATCGCCGCCCAGTTCATCGGCGAGTCGGTGCTGCTCGCTTTCTTCGCGTTGCTGCTGGCCCTGCTGCTGGTGGCGGCGGGCTTGCCCTTCGTACGGGCCCTCAGCGAACGGGAACTGCCGCTTTCCCTGTTTACCAGTCCCCTGGGGGTGTTGCTCATCGGGGCGGCCACCCTGCTGGTGGGGCTGCTGTCGGGGCTTTACCCCGCCGCTTTCCTGTCCGCCTTCCAGCCCGTCCGGGTGCTGAAAGGTACCCTGCAGGGCCTGGGCAAAAAAGCCACGCTGCGGAACCTGCTGGTGGTCGGGCAGTTTGCGGCCGGCATTTTCCTGCTGGTGGGTACGATCATCGCCAGCCGGCAACTGCGCTACATGCAGGAGCGCAACACGGGTTTTGACCGCGAGCAGGTCATGATCCTGCCCCTGAGCCGGGCGGCAAAAGCCAAATACCAGACGCTCAAACAGGAAGTGCTGCGCCTGCCGGCCGTCGCCGACGTGACGGGTTCGGGGCAGCGGTTGGGCAACAACCTGCACCAGACCGGGGTGAAGTTTCAGGGCGACGGGCCGGAGCGGTCACTGGCTTCTTCGCAGGTGACGGTGGATCTCAACTACCTCTCTTTCTACAAGATCGAACTGGTGGCGGGGCGGGGTTTTTCCGAAGCATTTCCCTCCGATCCCGGCAAAGCCTACGTCATCAACGAGGCCCTGGCCCGGGAACTGCTCAAAGATACGCCCGGGCGGCCGGTGGCATCCCTGGTCGGCAAGCCGTTCGGCTTCGGGTTCGTGGACACCCTGGGCACCATCGTGGGGGTCGCCAAAGATTTTAATTTCAACTCCCTGCACCATAAGATCGAAACCCTCTGCCTGCACGTCCGGCGGGAGTCTGACCACAACGAGCTGTCGGTGCGGGTAAAACCCGGCCAGACCGCCCAGGCCATCCGGCAGGTGGAAGCGACCTGGAACCGGCTGGTGCCGGACCGGCCTTTCGAGTATTCTTTCCTGGATGAGCACTTTGGGCGGGTCTACCGGTCGGATGAGCAGGTAAGCCAGGTGGTGACACTGCTGGCCGGCCTGGCGATATTCATTTCCTGCCTGGGTCTGTTTGGCCTGGCCCTGTACACCACCGAACTGCGCGTGAAGGAAATCGGCATCCGCAAAGTGATGGGGGCCTCGGTCGGCAGCCTGGTGGCTTTGCTCTCCAAAGACTTCCTCAAGCTGGTGGTCATCGCCTTTCTGCTGGCGTCCCCGGTGGCGTGGTGGGCCCTGACCCGCTGGTTGGACAACTTCGCCTACCGGGTGGAAGTGTCCTGGTGGGTGTTTGCCCTGGCCGGCGTGCTGGCGCTGCTGATCGCCTGGATCACGGTTAGTTTTCAAAGCATCAAAGCCGCGCTGGCCAATCCCGTCCGGAGCCTGCGCAACGAGTAGACAGGGCGAACACCCCCTCCGCAGCAGAGCCGGGCGTACCCGCCTCCGCCTGGCGACCGGTGGGGTTTGGGTATTATACCCGGGACTTACGCACCGGAAAGCGCAGGGCCCGGGGCATCCCTGCCGGACGGATTGCGTAAAGAGCATCCATGCACGAATCAACAAACAACGGCAGCCGGAAGCACTGGTGGCAAACCGGCGTGGTCTACCAGGTGTACCCCCGCTCTTTCCAGGACAGCAACGGCGACGGGGTAGGCGATCTGCCGGGCATCCTCGGGCGGCTCGATTACCTGCAAGGGTTGGGGGTGGACGCCATCTGGATCTCCCCGGTGTATCCTTCGCCCATGGACGACTTTGGCTACGACATCTCCGATTACACCGGCATCCATCCCCTGTTCGGCACCATGCAGGACTTTGACCGGCTGCTGGCCGAAACCCACCGGCGCGGCCTGAAGCTCATCCTGGACCTGGTGCCCAACCACACCTCCGACCAGCATCCCTGGTTCCGCGCGTCGCGCGCTTCCCGCAACCATCCGAAGCGGGATTGGTACCTGTGGCGCGACCCGGCCCCCGGCGGCGGCCCGCCCAACAACTGGCTGAGTGAATTCGGGGGGTCGGCCTGGGCCTGGGACGAGCAAACGGTACAGTACTATTACCACGCCTACCTGACCCAGCAGCCCGACCTGAACTGGCGCAACCCCGAGGTGCAGGCGGCCATGTTCGACGTCATGCGCTTCTGGCTCGACAAGGGCGTGGACGGTTTCCGGGTGGACGTGATGTGGCACATGGTCAAAGACGACCAGTTCCGCAACAACCCCGTCAACCCCGACTACACGCCAACCATGTCGCCCTACCAACAACTGATCCCGGCCTACTCGGCCGACCAGCCGGAGGTGCACCAGGTCGTGGCGATGATGCGGGCGGTGATGGATGAGTACCCCGAACGGGTGCTGATCGGGGAAATCTATTTGCCCGTGGACCGGCTGGTCGCTTACTACGGAACCGGCAATTCGGGAGCGCACCTGCCGTTCAATTTTGCGTTGATCTCCCTGCCCTGGGATGCCCGCCAGATTGCCCGGACCATTGACCAGTACGAAGGGGCCTTGCCGCCGGAGGGCTGGCCCAACTGGGTGCTGGGCAACCACGACCGCCCCCGGATTGCCACCCGGGTGGGCCGGGACCAGGCCCGGGTGGCGGCCCTGCTGCTGCTGACATTGCGGGGCACGCCGACGATGTACTACGGTGACGAACTGGGGATGCAGGACGTGCCCATTCCGCCGGAGTTGGTGCAGGACCCCTGGGAAAAGAACGTACCCGGGTTGGGCTTCGGCCGCGACCCGGTCCGTACGCCCATGCCCTGGGACGGGAGTACGCACGGGGGCTTTTCCACGGTCACGCCCTGGCTCCCGCTTTCGCCCGATTACGGGCACACCCATGCCGCCGCCCAACGGGAAGACCCCGCCTCGATGCTTTCCCTGTACCGAAGTCTGCTCGCCCTCCGGCGCCGGGAGCCGGCTTTGCACGCCGGCAGTTACGCGCCGGTTCCTGCGGAAGGCAACCTGCTGGCCTACATCCGCCAATGGGGCGAGAGCCGCCTGCTGGTCGTGCTGAACCTGGGACCGGCACCGGCCCTTTTTGAAGCGCCGGGCATCGGGACCGCCGGGGACGTAGTGGCCGCTACCCACCCGGAGCGCAGCGGAAAGCGCGTGGGGGAAGGAATCGCCCTGAACGGGAATGAAGGGGTAGTGGTCCGGTTGGCCCCGTCGTAGCCTGGGTACTACCTGAATTGACAAGTAGCGTTATTCGGCAAGAAAGGATCACCACGGAGACACGGAGGGCACGGAGTTTCGCGGAGAAAAAGGGAGACGGGAGGAAGGGAGACCGGACACCGGAGGATAGGACCGTAGCGGGCACAGCGGAAAAAGAGTTACGGGCCGGAGTGATCCCATCCGCTCCCGGTAACGCTGTGCCCTCCGGGTCTCCGTGGTGATTCTTGGGATTGGTGAAAAACATTGGATGCTGCGCGCAATCCCGGCAGCGCTACCAACAACCTGGCAATCTCCTGAAGGCATATACGGCCCGCAGAAAGGCCGGGTGGTGGTTGTACGTTTTAGTTGGCTACCCCCCATTCTTCATTGAATCGCTACGCAAAACCGGACAGTCATTGTCCTATAATGAACACTAGTTGTTCTGCATCCGGAGGGTAACCGCCTTACGGAGCGACTGAAAAGCGTTGCCGCTTTTTGGCAAAGCATTTGTGTAAGGTATGCGAATCTCATTGTCTTCACCCTGAACATTCACTTGAAGACCCTGCCCGGGCTGGTTTGAGGCACTGGCCCGGCTGACCATAAACCTGCCAAACTGCGATGCCTGCGGAGTTTCAGTGCGTGAAGGATTAAAAAGTTGCCAGGCAGAACCGGTCGGTCCATCCAAACCCTTCCCCCAAACCACTTTAAACCGATATGCTCCGCAACTACTTTACCATCGCCTGGCGCAACGTACTCCGGTACAAAAGTTATTCGACCATCAACGTACTGGGGCTCACCCTGGGCGTATCGGCCTGCCTGCTGATCCTGCTGGTGGTCCGCAATGAACTCGGGTACGATGACGCCCAATCCAAAAGAGACCGCATCTACCGGGTTACGCTGAACGCCATTGACTTCAACGCCAACGTGTCTTTTGCGTTGGTTCCCGCCCTGCGGACGGATTTCCCGGAGTTGCCGCTGGTCACGCAGGTAGATTACCAGCAGTCCGGCCAGGTGCAGGTGGGGCAAAACCGCTACAACGAAGAAGGATTCGCGTACGCCGATCCGGAATTCGTGCAGTTGTTCGAGTTCAACTGGCTGGCCGGTAACCCGGCAGAAGCGCTGCGGGCCCCCAATACGGCCGTACTGACCAGAAGCATCGCCCAAAAGTATTTCGGCAAGGAAAATCCACTCGGCAAGGTGCTGACCATCAACAACCAGCGGAAAGTGGAGGTGACCGGATTGATTGAGGACCCGCAGGTGAATACGCACCTGCCTTTCGTGTTTCTGGTCTCCTGGGAAACGGTCCGCAAAGAAAGAGATGTGACCAATTTCTGGAGCATCCCGGGCGGCAGTTACGTCTACCTGCTGCTGCCGGAAAACTACTCCGTTGAAAAGGTGCAAGGACGCATCGGGCAGTTTCTCAGGAAAAACTGGGCCGGAAGCGTGGACGAAAAAACCACCAGACTGCCGCTCCAGCCGTTGCAGGAAATTCACTTCGACCAGCGTTACATCAACAACGTCATCACCCCGACGGGGCGGGAAACGTTTTACGCCCTGGCCGGGGTAGCCGTTTTTATCATCATCACGGCCTGCATCAATTTCATCAACATGGCTACCGCGCAGGCGGTGAAGCGCAGCCGGGAAGTAGGTGTGCGCAAAACCCTGGGGGCCTTCCGCGGGCAGCTCATCTGGCAGTCACTGGGCGAAACGGCGCTGCTGGTAGGCATTGCCGTGGGGCTGGCCCTGCTGCTGGTAAGGCTTTTTCTGCCCCTTACGGGCCGGTTGCTGAACATCCGGATTGACCTCTCGCAACTCACCGGGCCTGCGGTAGCGGGAGCAATTTTAGGCATTGTCCTGGTCACCATTTTGCTGGCGGGCGTCTACCCGGCCCTGATCCAATCCGGATTTCAACCGGTGCAGGCCCTTAAAAGCAAGATGTCGGCTCCCTCCCCGGGAAGCGTGTCCTTGCGCAAAAGCCTGGTCGTGGTGCAGTTCGTCTTTTCCCAGATCCTGCTGGCGGGAACGCTCATCGTGGCCAGCCAGATGCACTTTTTCCGGAACGGGCAGCTTGGCTTCGACAAAGAAGCGGTAATCACCTTTGATTTGCCGGACAACGCCCCCGGCAAACAGGAGGTAATGCGGGAGCAGTTGCGCAACAACGCCGGCGTGCAGCAAACCAGTTTCGCCTCTGCCGCCCCGGTGTACAACACCAACTTCACCAGTGTAAATGCGCCCGAACTGGGCGTGACGGAGACGGACGTAACCGAAGTAAAGTTTGTGGATGAGCACTACCTGGATATGTTTAAAATCCGGCTCCTGGCCGGAGAGCCCATCCGCAAAAGGAGTGAGCAGGATACCATGATCCGGGCCGTGGTAAACCAGACCCTGGTGCAGCACCTGGGCCTCAAGCGGGAAGCGGATGCCATCGGCCGGCACATTGTCGTAGGTGGCGGCACCACGGTTACGATCAGCGGAGTCGTGCAAGACTTTCAGAGCGAATCACGGCACAAAAAAATCCGGGCCTGCGTGTTGGCCTATAATCCTCGCGCTTTCGGCCAGGTAAGCGTAAAGCTGCGTGCGGGGAGACTGCGCGAAACCGTTGCTTCCATTGAAAAGGCATGGTCGGCCATGTACCCGGACTTTCTGTTCAAGTACGCGTTTCTGGATGACCGCATTGCCGCCATGTATCAGCAGGAGGAGAAAGTATACAACGCCTTCCTGTTCTTTTCGGCCATTGCCATCTTCATTGGTTGCCTGGGGCTCTACGGCCTGGTGTCCTTTATCGCCGTGCAGCGTACCCGGGAAGTGGGCATCCGGAAGGTAATGGGTGCTTCGGTGGGGCAAATTGTCGGCTTGTTTACCAAAGAGTTCGTCTGGCTCATTGTCATTGCTTTTGTCATTGCTACCCCCCTGGCGTGGTACGCCATGGACCGGTGGCTCCAGAGCTTTGCTTACCGCATCCAGATTGGACCGTCCGTATTCCTGGTTTCGGTGCTGCTTACGTTCCTGATTGCCGCACTCTCTGTCGGGTATAAATCGGTGAAGGCGGCCCTGGCTGACCCCATCAAGTCGCTCCGGAGTGAGTAAAAGGGGTTAAGAAGGGACCCGGTATAAGATTTTTCATTCACTTAAAACAAAATGCTAAATGAGAGTACACTTCAATGATTTGTTCACCTTACTGGAGGGATACATCATTCCCAAACACACCACCAACCTGTTCAATGCCAGGACAGTAGCGGCAGGCACTAAATTAAAAGGGGACAGTTTCAACGGCGTTGTGTTGGAAAAACATACCAACGCCCAGTTTGAAGTGGAGGACCGGGAGGGAATCAAAGTGATTCGAAGGGTGTATTAAGTACACTGTAAACTAAATAAATGGGCATTTCGGGTTAACTCCCTTTCGCTGTCATTCCCTCCGGGAATGTATGTGATTAGGGCCCTGCCTAGCGGATACGCAGTGTGTTGATACGCAGTGGGCGGGCACCGTTGGTTACGAGCCCGTATCGTTGTTTCGGCACCGGTGGTATCGCGGCGCGTGGGCCCGGCCCAATGGCGAGGGGCGGGTAAGCCCAGTGGGGGGAAGCATCATTGGGCCTAGCCTTTTTTGGTTCTTTTTGGGGCAATGCCAAAAAGAACAAACTCCCCTTACGCAGCATCAAC
>CADCTQ010000168.1 GCA_902805615.1 uncultured Cytophagales bacterium | reverse complement strand
ATTTTTTCCGTTGCTTGTACCATTTCCCCGGGATTGTTCAGCCAGGGCCTCGCTTGGTTGCCCCGGCAACGGTCTTTAACTCCCA
Source organism: uncultured Cytophagales bacterium (assembly GCA_902805615.1). Taxonomy (GTDB): domain Bacteria; phylum Bacteroidota; class Bacteroidia; order Cytophagales; family 172606-1; genus CADCTQ01. The sequence continues at coordinate 42,634 of CADCTQ010000168.1, read as the reverse complement.
GGCTGGCCGCTGCGGACGGAATAGGGTCTGCTGAAGGGTTCATACGGACTACTGCACGCACCATTTGGGCCGCTGGCCTTTTCCCTGCTGTTGTTTTGCGTTAGGGCTTCTTTGAAAGATACTCTAGTCTTTTATTGGCCTCAGCATATCCCTGCTCAGCGGCTTTTCGGTGCCACTGCACAGCCTGCCCTGTGTCCTGATTCACTCCCTCTCCTTTTTCGTACATCAAACCCAGATTGTATTGAGCAGCAGCATACCCCTGCTCAACTGCTTTTCGGTACCACAGTACGGCCTGCCCTTTGTCTTGGCCTACTCCCTCTCCGTTGTCGTACATCACCCCTAAATTGTTTTGAGCAGCAGCATATCCCTGCTCAGCGGCTTTTTGGTACCACTGCACGGCCTGCCCTTTGTCTTGGCCTACTCCCTCTCCGTTGTCGTACATCCAACCCAGACTGTTTTGCGCAGCAGCATACCCCTTTTCAGCGGCTTTTCGGTACCACAATACGGCCTGCCCCTTGTCTTGGCTTACCCCCTCTCCTTTGGCGTACATCCGGCCTAAGTTGTATTGAGCAGTGGCATTACCTTGCTCAGCAAGAGGTAGATAGAGAACAAGGGCCTTATGGTAGTTTTTGTTTTGATAAGCTTTATAAGCCTCTTCCAGTTGTTTGGCGCTATGCTGTTGTGGTTTAGCTTCTGCCACAGTTTGAATGGTAGGAGCAGTCGATGCGCTACTGGCCGGCAGCAAAGGTTTTAGGGTTTTATGCAAATCTGTTAATACTTTTTCCAACGGCTTACCGTAAGCGTCAACGCCGTGGACGGCACTAATGAAATATTCAAGGTCGTCAGATAAATCAATATCATCCAGTCGTAAGCAAATAATCCGCAGCCGGAGTTTAACGGCCCGCTCTACTTCCCGTATCACTTGCTCCGATTCATTGGAGTCTTTGGTAAGGAGCAGCAGCAGTACCTTACTGCTCTTGATCGCTTTCATGATGGAGCCGGCCCAACTACTGCCGGGCTGGATGTCCCGTGGAGCAATCCAGCACTTGACAGACCTGCTTTCCAGTTGCTCACATATCCGATTTGCCACTACTGTGTCTAAATTGGAATAACGGATAAACACCTGATGCATAGGTTCCATAACACAGACCTTCTTATCTTAAAGAAATAGATTGAGGTCTCAATTTACGACTTATCCAAGCATATTTATCACTCCGGCCGGCACTATCCAGCCCATTCTTTTTCATTAACGGGACAGGTGGGTTGCGTCTCGCCCGGTGGCCGGCGTATGCTTCCCAATCGAAGGATTAAGAGTTGGCCCGGGTAAAAGTGTAGAAGCCCAAGGCCAAGGTCGGGTTTGAGTATGTAATTAGCGTTCGACACTGGACACGTCTGCTTGGAGCGTATAGGCCAATGGGTAGGGCTTCTCCCATCCATCCCCGCCAAACGATGCGTCCTGTCATGCTGACGAAGGAAGCATCTGGCGCATGATTGAAGTACGGCTGTTGAATAAAATACGGCGGTGACCATCCCGACATCACGAGCTTTCGTTACAGAGGCTTCCTGGGTTACGAGCCGGATGCTTCCTTCGTCAGCATGACAGGACGCATCGTTTGGCGGGAAAACGGGAAAGGGTGTATCTGCCAATGCCCTTTTCCAAATCATGGTCGGACAAAATCAAGATCAGGCATCCACGCCTCAACCAGCCGCGTTCAGTGTTGAACGCTAATCAAATACGGGTTTGAGAACCCGACCCCACGGGGATACGCCTACTCCATTGGCGATAGCCGGATGGGTACCGGCTCTTTCCACGTTTCCCCGCCAAACGCCGGTTTTGTCATGCTGACGCAGGAAGCATCTGGAGCATGAAAAGAACCTGGTTAAAATACATTCGAGACAAGATAGTGTCTCTGATCCCTGCCGGGCACCGGGTGCCTGGGTTCGGCTACTTCCTGCCGGATGAAAACGCGAAAATGCCAGGGGCACACCAAACCATAGGGCGTAGTTTGCAAATTATACCAAGATGAACGTGATTAAACGGATGAATCTGAGGAGATTCATTTGATAATTAAATAGTTGTATCCTGGCAAATGCGCAGTCTCTGATTCATATTAATATGAACATCACGATGTGAGGAAGTGAGAAAGGAAGGGTGCCCAATCTGCGGGCGGCTGCCGGTTAAAGTATAATCCGGCTGCGGAATAATCCTTTCTTTTGATAAGTTTACGAAAGGGTTCCGTATCATTACCCGGGCGGGCCGCCAACGACCGGGTGCCGCGTGCCGTGTCTCCCGTCCAACGTCTCCCCGCCAACGCCTCATGTCTCCCTCCAACCTATGCTAAAAACCGGTCAGCAAACCCCCGGGGGTACACCCGCCGCCCCGCGGATGCCGTTCACCAAGCCCCGCCTCTCGTTCTGGCAGATCCTCAACATGAACTTCGGGTTCTTCGGCATCCAGTACAGTTTCGGCCTGCAACAGACCAACATGAGCCCCATCTACTCGTACCTGGGCGCCGACCCCGACAAGCTGCCGTTCCTGTGGCTGGCCGGGCCGATGACGGGCCTGCTGGTACAGCCCATCGTGGGCGCCATGAGCGACAACACCCTCAGCCGGTGGGGGCGGCGCACGCCGTACTTCCTGGTGGGCGCCCTGTTTTGCAGCATCTGCCTCTTTGCCATGCCCTACAGCAGCACCCTGTGGATGGCCGCCGGCCTGCTGTGGATTCTCGACGCGGCCAACAACGTGACGATGGAGCCGTACCGGGCTTTCGTGAGCGACAAGCTGCCGCCCGAGCAGCACGCCGACGGCTTCCTCAACCAGAGTTTCTTTACCGGCCTGGGCATCACCCTGGCCAACCTCACGCCGTCGGCGCTGGTGGGCCTGGGCCTGATTTCGCTCAATGCGCGGAGCGGCAACAACATTCCTTACACCACCTACGCCGCCTTCATCATCGGGGCGGTGGCCTCCATTGCCGCCATCCTGTACTCGGTGTTCACCACCCGCGAATACCCCCTCACGCCAGCCGAAGTGCAGGAGATCAAAAGCAAGCCCAAAGGCGTAGCCCATACCTTCCGGGAGATCGGCGAGGCGATCCGGGACATGCCCCTGACCATGAAGCAACTGGCCCCGGTGAAGCTCTTTACCTGGTACGCCATGTTCTGCTACTGGCAGTACATTACGTTGTGCCTGGCCCGCACCATCTACAACACCTCCGACGCCCAGTCGAGCGGCTTTGCCTCGGCGCAACTGCTGACCGGCCGGGTGAACGGTACCTACAACATCGTTACGTTTTGCAGTGCTTTCCTGCTGGCGGCCCTGGCCCGCAAAGCCGGTCCCAAACTCGTGCACATCGTCAGCCTCACGCTGGCCGGCGCCGGCCTGCTGATCCTGCCCGCCATCCACGACGCCACCATGCTGATCGTGCCCATGATCGGGCTGGGCATCGGCTGGGCCAGCATGATGGGTACGCCCTACGTGATGCTGGCCGGCAGCATTCCCAAAGAACGCACCGGCGTGTACATGGGCATCTTCAACATGTTCATCGTGATCCCGATGCTGCTGCAAACGCTCACGTTCTCGACCGTGTACCGGTACCTGCTCGGCTCCAACCCGGAGAACGTGATCCGCTTGGCCGGCGGCCTGCTGCTCTGCGCCGCCGTGTGCGTACTGTTCGTGCGGCTGAACAAAAATCACTCCTCCGACGAAGTCATGGCGATGGCCGGCGGCGGGCATTAGGGGAACCGGCCGGAAGTGACGGGAACGGTCCGTAGAGACGCGATTCATCGCGTCTGGCTTATTGGGGTGTGCCTGAATCCCTGCCCCCGGCTTACTACTGACTCACCCGCAATGCGCCTGACGCGACGCACCGAATCAAGACGCGATTTCATCTGACCAGACGCGATGAATCGCGTCTCTGCAAACAAACCTCTGTCCTATGACCACTGACCCATCAACCGAGGGATATGACCGCAGCGTGGCGCTGCTCCGGCGGGCGGTGACGCCGCACGGGTTCGTCGCCAGCGTGCAGGACGTGACCAACTACCAGCGGGTGTGGACCCGCGACGGCGTGATCACCGGCCTGGCGGCCCTGGGGAGCGGCGAAGCAGCCCTCATCCGTACCTTCGGAGACACGCTGCGGACGGTCTTCGCGCACCAGCACCCGGTAGGGTTTTTTCCCTCCAACGTGGACCCGCAAACCGGCAAGGCCAGCTACGGCGGCAACTGCGGCCGGGTGGACAACGTGAGCTGGGCCGTGATCGGCCTCTTGCAGCACGCCCACGCTACCAACAGCGGCGAACTGGCCGGCCGTTTTGCGGACCACGTGCAGCGGGCCCTGGCGGTCATGGATGCCTGGGAATTCAACGGCAAGGGGCTGGTGTACGTGCCCCAGAGCGGCAACTGGGCCGACGAATACGTGCAGCACGGCTACGTGCTCTACGACCAGCTGCTGCGGGTGTGGGCCCTGGAATTGGCCGGCGCGTACTACCGGCGCGACGACTGGCGCGCAAAGGCCGCTGCGATCCGGCAACTCATCTCCCTCAACTACTGGAACGGGGCGGCCCAGCCGGCGCAGCTGTACGCGCCCAACCTGGTGCACCAGTTGCGGGCGGCCCCCGACCGTTTCTGGCTGATGGGCTTTAACCCGGCCCGGGTGTACGGGCAGTTCGACCTGGCGGCCAACGCCCTTGCGCTGCTGCTCGGCGTGGGTACCGAGGGCCGGCAAGCCAGTCTCCTGGGCTACCTCCGCCAAGAACTCGACGCCCGGTCGTTCCTGCTGCCCGCCTTTGCCCCCGCCATCGAAGCGGGAGATTTCCTCATGCGCGAACTGGAACACAACTACGCCTACACCTTCCGCAACCTGCCCCACGAGTTTCACAACGGGGGGCTGTGGCCGGTGTGGAACGGCTTGCTGGCCGGGGCCCTGCGGCAACGCGGCGAAACGGCCCTCGCCGACCGCCTGACCGGGTACCTGCACGAGGCCAACCGCCTCAACCCGGGTGGCGAATCCTGGGGCTTCTACGAGAACTTCAACGGCGTCACCCGGGCCCCCATCGGCGTTCCCTACTGCACCTGGAGCGCCGCGGGGGCAATCCTTGCCAATGGTACACTGATTTATTATGATGATTATGATGAGGACTGATTTTAGACTGAAGCGGAATCAGCAGAAAGAATCATAACCAATCATAACTATCATAATAAATCAGTGTACCATCCCATGCCCAACCTTCCAACCCCTGATCGCAACGGCGGCGTACTGGCCCTCGGGGAGGCGCTGATTGACGCCGTCACCACCGACTTCGTGACCGACCTGTCGGAGGCCCGCACGCTGGGCCTGCACCCCGGCGGCAGCCCGGCCAACCTGTGCCGCTTCGTGCGGGCCAGCGGGGGCGCGGCTACCCTGGTGGCGGCCGTGGGCCGGGACGGGCTGGGCAAAATCCTGCTCGACGCCATGGCCGCGGCTGGCATTGACCCCAAACATGTGCAGCAACTGGCCGGCCACGCCACCAGCCTCATCGTGGTGGGCCGCAGCCGGGGCACGCCCGACTTCATTCCGTACCGCGACGCCGACCGTTTTCTGCAACCCGTGGACGAGGCGCTGATTGCCGCCGCGGCCGTAGTACACACCACGGCGTTTGCCCTGAGCCTGGCACCTGCCCGCGATACCATCCTCGATGCCTTCAGCAAGGCCCACGCCCGGGGCATTGCCGTGTCGGTAGACTGGAACTACGCCGAACCGGTCTGGGGCACCGGCAACGACGCGGCAGAAGTGTTCAACCAACTCATGCAGTACCGGCCGCTGCTGAAGGTAAGCCTCGACGACGTGCAGCGGTTCACGGGGGCAGCACCGACCGTGGAAGCCGCCAAAGACTACCTGCGGGCACTGCCGGCCGTCGTCACCTGCCTTACCTGCGGGGCGGAAGGCGTGTGGTACCGAGAGAATGGGGAAGACTGGCGGCACCAGCCCGCCGAACCCGTTGTGGTGAAAGACGCCACCGGCGCCGGCGACGCCTTCTGGGCCGGTTTTCTCACGGCCCGGATGGCCGGGCAACCCACCGAAGGCTGCGTGCAGCGGGGCATCGCCACCGCGGCCCGGCGGCTGAGGGGCGAGTTGTAGAGGAACTGACACCCCTTCCGGGCACGAAAAAAGGAGACCGTTCCTGGAAACGGCCTCCTTGTCTACGGCAAATACCGGGCGTCTACTGCGCTACCAGGTTTTCCTGTAAGACCGTCTGGCCCACCTCTTTGAGGAGCTTCTCCACGGCCACCAGCCGGACGTACCGCAACGTTCTTTTGCCGGTGAAGAAGTAAGCCTTGTAGTAGTTGTTCCACCAGGCGGTAAACTTCTCGGGCGTATTGAGCTGAAAAGTGCCCGCGTTGGGGTCGAAGAACAACCAGTGCTGGCCGCTGGGAATAAAGGACACCGCGTGGGCACCGTGGCTTTGGTCACCCTTGGTGTAGTGCATGGAAACGATTACGTGCTTGCCCGGGTAGCCGTTGACCAGCGCAATGATTGTCGCCGGATCGGTCAGCGGGCGTTCAAACAACTCCACTTCACCTTGTACCCCGAGTTTTTGCAGAGAGGGAGGCGCAATGATCTTCTGGCCCGAAACGGGCTTGGTATCACTCTCCAGTTGCCCGGCCAGGGCTTCGTTGGCGTTCAGGTATTTGATGATGTCCGCCTCGTTGCCGGCCGTGGTCAGGTGCTGCGCCTGCCACAGGTAGCTGTATCCCCGGCAATACCCGTACAGTTGCGTGAACTTCCAGGAAGCATCGGCGTACTTGTACAGGTCTTCTTTGGGGTCGCCGATCAGGCCCGTGCGCACGTCCTCCAAGGAATGCCCCATCAGCCTGTGCTCCATGCGGGCGACTGCCTCTGCTACCGGCAACGTTCTTACCAAAACTTCCCCGGTGCCCGTCAGCAGCGACTCTCCGGTTTCGGTAATGGATTCGTTTTGCAATTCTGCCGCCAGTAGCTTGTACATTTCATGGGTTATTTTCCCATCGATCCACATCTTTTTGTACTCAGCTAATTTCGCGGCGCGGGCTCTTACTTCGTTGGTCAACCGGGTCTGTAACGCCTGGCTTTTTTCGGGCGACATACAGCCCCGCTGGCTGTACTGCACGTCGTAGAATTGGTTGGCGGTAGAGCTGTTACAGGGCAGCGACACGCTCATGGCCGTGTTGATGAAGTATTTAAGCTTTCCCGTGTAGGTAACAGTCTCCAGGAACGTTATCTTCTGGGTGAACGACTCGCGGTCAAATCCCATGTTCAGTGATACGGTCCAGGGCAGCAGGGAACTGCTCAGCGGGTCTTTGGCCAGGTCGGGGGGGGCAGGCGTCGGGTTGGGCTCGAACTTGAAAAAGCCTTCACCCGTTGCCGCCGCCATGTTGATCTTTTCAAACAGCGCTTTGGTCGTCTCCAGCAGTTGCCGGCCGAACGCTTCGCCCCCCGAACCCTCAATGTAGGCGATCTTCACGATTCCGCTTTTGATCAGCTCCTGGGTAGTCTTGCTGATGTTGGCGCTGATGTTGAGGAACCCGGCGCTTGCTTTGGTCTCGTACTGGTCGCGGACGTATTGCCAGACCTGGCTCAAATCCGCCTCGATTTCCGCCTGCCAGGGGTCACCGTAGAATTCTGCTTCCCCCACAACGTTGACGGCGAACTGCGAAGAACCTCCATTGGGGTTGTACATCGTCGCCATGGTGGCAAACAAGCTGTTGCCGGAGCCGATGTTGTAGATGGCCTGGGAACCTATCTGCAACTTTTCGGGAAATATTGCGCTGCTGCCGTTGCCCAATTCCACCACGTTTTTGGCAAAAACCGGTTGCACTTTCGAGTTCTCCAGGGGAATGGGCGTAAGCACCGGTTCGCTCACCCCAAAAGCCTTTGTGATGGCTTCCGTGATTTTGGCTCTTTGGCTGCTGGTCATGTCGGGCACCATTGCCCCGGACATCACGCCCCCTACCACGTTGAGGATTCCGTAACCGCTGGTGGACACGTAATAGGGTTTAGCACCGACGCCGTAATAGTCCACCTGGAAATTCATCAGGGTTTCCCCGTCCACCGCGTCGATCCGGGCCGGCCAGTAGTGAAACTTGTTCTCTTCCAGGTGATCGCGGTACGCAATTACGCCGTCGGCGGCGACTGATTTGTTTAATACTGCTCCCATGATAATGTTTTGGGTTTAAAGCGTTGAAAGGTGCCTACTCTGTTGGGGTTTTTCGGCGGCCACCCGGTCCGTTGCAACTGGATTTCGGGGTTTAGTTGGACGAAGGAAGAGAAGGTAATAGGGATGGCAAAAAATAAATGAAAAAAGTTTCCCGCCTTACTGCGCGGTCCGTAAGGCCGCCCGGCGGCGGCGGAAAAGCAGGTACGCCCCCAGCACGGGCAGGGCCGCCAGCACCCACGCGTACCCGTATCCCGTCGCTTCCCGCCGGAGGGGCGCCGGGTTGCCCGCGTGCACGAAGCCGGCCCAGAAAAAAGGATGGGATTCCAGCGGGCCGCTCCCCGCGAGGTAGTCGAGCTTGGCCCGGCGCAGGGCCTCGTCTTTGGGCAGCCCCGCCGCCAGGTGCCGGTAAAACCCTTCCATGAGGGTGGCGGTGGCGCAGTCGTCCACGGCCCACAGGCTCACCACGAGGCTGGGCGCGCCGGCGTAGGCGAAGGCCCGCGACAGGCTCATGAAGCCTTCGCCCCGGGTGAGCTTGCCCACCCCGCCGTTGCAGGCGCTCAGCACCACCAGCTCGGCCCGCAGGGGCAGGTGGTACAATTCCCCGGCCGTGAGGGTGCCGTCGGCAAAATAAATGCGGTTCAGGAGCGGGTCGCCGGCGTCGAGGCAGGCGTGCGTAGCCAGGTGCAGCACCCGGTAGCGGGGAGCCGCCGCCAGGAACTCCGCCTTGCCCGACGCGGCGCCCAGGAAGGACCGGCCGCCCAGCACCCGGCTGATGGCTTCCACTTCGGCCCGGTTGCACGCCAGCGGCGCCGCCTCGCGGTCGTCGCAGGTACGCAGGCCCGCGCCGCCCCCGCCCCCGAAGGCCGGGGCAAAACCGGCAAACGGTTCAGTGGGGGCGCCGCCGCGGCGGGGCGCCTGCCCGTCCTGCACCAGCCAGTAGGCCGAGTAGCCGTACGAAACCGTGTACTGCGCCAGCAGGTAAGGGGCCGGCCCGGACCCCCGCGCCGGCGGCGGGGCAGTGAGCAGGGCTTCGAAGGGCACGTAGCCCAGCACGTCGGAGGGAACCACCACCAGCCGGTCTACGCCTTCGGCGGGGCCGGGCAGTACCGGGGCCACCAGCCGCCGGAAGAGTCCGTACGCGGCGGCGGCATAACGCCCGTACGAGGCGTCCGGTTCCTGCACCACGGCCGCCCCGCTGAGGGCCTCCCGGAATGCCCGGATGTCGGCCAGGCACGCCGAATCTTTGGGCAGCCGGTGCAACCGGAGCCGGCGGGGCGTCACGCCCAGTACGTAGATGTGCTGCGCGCCCACGAAGTATTCGAGCAGGGCCGACCGGCCGCCCGCCAGCAGCCGGGCCCGGGCCGTCGCCAGGCTGGGGGGCGCGGGGTCGTATTTGAGCCGGTAATAATCCGGGTGTTGCGCCTCCAGCACGGTCACCAGCGAGTCGAGCCGCTTTTCGAGGAAAAACAGTTTTTGCCGCCACGTGGCCAGCCGCCCGCTGTCGGGCGCCGGCGATTGGGCTTCCCCGGCCGATTTGCGCCGGTACAATTCCCGGTCGAGCAGCAGGGACCGTTCCAGGGCCATGAGGGCCGGCGGAATGGCCGCCACGCTCCGGATGCTGCTCTCGCGGAGGGCGTCCAGCAGCAGGATGGCTTTGTTCTTTTCGGCAAAAGCAAATACGTCGCTCAGGTAGCTCTCCCGGCCCGTCTGCCGGTAGAGGGCGCAGGCCGTTTCGATGCCTCCCTCGAAGACCGGCACGGCCGTTGCCGCCAGGTGCAGCTTCGACCCTTCGGCGTGGGCTTCCAGGCGCAGGTGGTCAATCAGGCGGGCGGCCTGCCGGTAGGTGTGCAGGGCCGCGTCGCCTTGGGCGGGCCCCGGCATTTTCGCCAGGGCTGCCGCCTTGCCTTGCAGCGTAGTGAGCAGCGACACTTTGGGCGATACCTTTTCGAGGGTGCCGGGGCGGGAGAATACGTCCTCGCCGGCCGTGTAAATGCGCACCGCCTGGTCGTACACGGGCAGCGCCTCGGCGTACCGCCCGGCCGCCGACAGGATCAGGCCGTAGTCCTTGTACACGTTGCCCGTCACGTGGTGCCCCGGCCCGTAATCCGCCCGGGCCCGTTCCAGGGCCTGCCCGATGGCCCGCAACGCCCCGGCGTGGTCTCCTTGCCGCAGCCGCACGGCCGCCAGGGTTTTGTAGGTATACGCGTTTTCGAGCCCCGGCCCGAACAGGCGGCCCAGGTAATAGGCCGCCGAGTCGGGCCGGCCCAATTCGAGGCAGGCTGCCGCCAGGGTGTTGAGGCAGGGCGGCAGTTTGTCGGCAACGCGCGACGCCTCCTGCCGTTGGGCCAGCCGCCACCCCTGCCGCAGGTGCAACGCGGCCCCCGCGTAATCGCCCCGTTCGAAGAAGTTCTGGCCCAGGTTGTTGTACACGTCCACCAGGTTGAAGTGCGCCGGGTGGTGGCGCCGGTATACGTCGAGGGCCTGCCGGAAGTACCCGTACGCCCGGTCCCAGTCGCCTTTTTCGTCGTAGAGCACGCCCACCAGGTTGTAATCGTTGGCGAGGGCCAGCGAATCCACGGCGGGCAGGGCCAGTTGGTGGTCGAGGGCGGCCAGGGCGCTGCGCAGGCCCCGGTCAAAGTCGCCGGTGTGCTGGTAGAGCACCCCGTACAACTGGAAGAGGGTGGCAAAGTGGTCGTCGGCGGCCGACAGGTGCCGCCCGGCGGCGGCGTGGGCCCGGTCGAGCAGGCTTTCCATGTCGCCGGGGCGGCCGGCGTAGTAGGCGCAGGCGGCCAGCCCGAGGTCACAGGCCACGTACGCCGGGTGGTCGCGCAGCGCCGCCAGCCGGGGGCGGGCCAAGGCCAGGTAGTGCGCGGCGCTGTCGGCCTGGCCCAGCCCGAAAAAGGCATCTCCTTTCTCCTTGGCGGAAAGGGCGTAGGCGGCACTTTCGCGGGGCAGGTACTGCCGGGCGTAAAAAAAGGCGGCCGATGCCGCCGCCAGCCGTTCGGTGCCCCGGTGCTGCCGTTCGTAGCAGGTAGCCAGCCGGCGGTGGCAATGCACCACGTAGTCCCAATCCCGGCGGCCGGCGGCGCGGCGCGCCGATTGGGCGTAGCGGCGGACGGCCTCCCGGTAGTGGCCCTTGCCGAACGCGGTTTCGGCAAGGGCAAACGCCGAATCGCGTGGCGGGGAGGGGCGCGGACCGGCCCGGCCCGCGCCCCGGGCAACGCCGACAAGCAGCAGGAAAAGCAGGCAGATTACGAACGGGAACTTCACCCGTCTTAGCGGTGGGGGGTGGGGGGATTGATGTACGTACACCTAACGCTCGTGCTGGCATCCTCAAGGACGGAGAGATACACCGATAGGGCGTACTGCGGGTCCGTCGGTGCGCCTTCGTTGAGCAGGTACACGTCAATCCACGAGTGCGGCTGCAAAGGCACGGCCGGCATGCTGAAGATAGCCTCCTCCCAGTCCTCCCCGATTCGTTCAAAAAGAGCATTGGCGGTGGCGTAGCAGCCGGCCGCGGCGCAAAGGTTAACCCGGCACTGGGCGGGCCAGGGAACATTCAACGCGGTCATTTTACCAAACCTGACTTTCAGGCCCAACTTGTCGTCGGTTTGTCCCTCTTCTTCCCCCACTCCTTTCTTCGAAACCGAAATGGTATACTGGCCCGTGTCGAGTGGGGCGGGCTGGTGAACGGGTTGTGCGGCGGCTTGTGCGTGGGTCATGGCAGTAGCAGTGTTAAAAAGTGAAAAGCAGTGGGTGACCGCATAAGTAAAATATTATTCGCGAGCATTGCAAAAGGCCCGCGTAAATAAGCTAAGTTTATTTCAATCGCTGACAGATCCTGCTGCCGGTGCCGCATTGTATCCGGAAGGGCCATGATTTTCAAAAGTTTTAAAAAAGGGTATACCGACCCGCAATTGCTCAGCGACATCCGGTCGGCCGACGCGGAGGCCAACAACCGGGCCTTTGCCTTTCTCTACCGCCGGTACTTCGAACCGTTCGGGCATTTTGTCCGTAACCACGGGGGCGGCGGCGAAGAGGCAAAGGATGTTTTCCAGGAGGGAATCATTATATTTTACAAAAAGGTAAAAGCAGGGGAGGAAATCGGGTACCCGGCCACTTTCTTTTTCTCGGTTTGCAAGCACCTGTGGCTTGACCGGGCCCGCCAGAAGGCCAACCGGGACCGCATTGCGCGCACCCTGCCCGGCGAACCGGCGGCCCCCGACGACCTGGAAGCGTCCCTGGAGTCGGAGCGGAACGCGGTGCTGCTCGGCCTGCTGGACAAACTCGGCGAAGGGTGCTGCGAGGTGCTGCTGGGGTTCTACTACGAGAAGAAGAACATGCTGGAACTGGCCGGCGAAATGGGATACGCCAGCGAGGCGGTAGCCAAGAACAAGAAATCCAACTGCCTGAAGAAATTGCGCGAAATGGTGCTGGGCAACCGCAACTACCTGGATGTACTGAAACAATAACGGCTTTTACGCATGGAACCGACCGAAGACCCGCAGGACCGCATTGACCGCTACCTGCTCGAACGCATGGCACCCGCCGAACGCGCCCAGTTCGAGGCGCTGCTGGACCGGGATGCCGGCCTGCGCCGCGAAGTGGCCGCGCAGCAACAAGTGGTGGGCCTCCTCGAAAAAGCGGGGGACGCCCGGCTGCGGAACCAACTCGACGGGGTGTACGCGCAGGTGATCGAAAAGGAACGCGGCCGGGCCAGGGCCGGGTGGACGGGCCTGGGACGCACCGCCTGGGCCGCCGCCGCCGCGGTGGTGCTCGTGGTCTCGCTGCTCCTGTTGTGGGTGTGGGGGCGAAATGAAGCCAACCCGGAAGCGTTGTTCGTGCAATATTACCGTCCCGAACCCTACCTGGTGACCCGCGGCCCGGAGGCGCGTACCGGCGGGGGAGGCGGGTACTTCAACCAGGGAGAATACCGGCAGGCCCTCGCGGCATTTGAGGCCCGCCTGCGGCAGGACCCCAACGCCGATTACGACCGCCTGTACGCGGGGCTGTGTTACCTCGAACTGGGCGCGTACGACCAGGCCGGGGAACGTTTTGCGCGGGTAGCCGCGCGAAGCGGGCTGCTCGGGGAGCGGGCCTCGTGGTACCTGGCCCTGACGCATTTGAAAAACAACCGGGTGGCGGAAAGCAAAACGGCCCTGCGCACACTGGCTGCCGGCCCCGCCAACGGCGGCCACGCCGAAGCCGCCCGGCAACTCCTGGCCGACCTGGAATGAATCCCCCGTAACCATTCACGCCCCAACGCCGGCAACGACTGGACAAAGTTCCTGAACGTCAAACGCCCCCTTCCCGCTCCCACTTACGACTTACGACTCTAAAGCGACTTACGACTGTACTTACGGTTGATCCGATTTCCGGTTGGCGGCAGGCTGCAAGGTCATGGAGTGAATGGAGGGCGGATACTGGGGATTCAGGGAAACGCCTTCCACGAAGTCCACGTCCAGCATGTACTCTTCACCCGGAGCGGGGCAGTGCATCAGGGTAATGAGCACGCGTTTAAGGGGAGTGGTTCGTACTACTTCTGCAAGATACGCTCTTGCCTCTTCCAACTCCGCAAAGCCTTTTTCTTCGATGATCTTGCCCGTAGTATGGCTGATTTCAACCCGGTATTCCATTGGTAATAAAAGAAATACAAAAAATAAACCCTGAAAAAACGATCTTTACCACCGTTTTTTACTGGTTTATACGGACCCAGGGCCCCCCAGGATGCGTAAAACACCCGAAAAATCTGCTGCAAATTGCATCGCCGCGGACCACCGGCCCGGCGCGATAAATCACTGGTAAAATGAAGACGCGATGCATCGCGTCTCTACAGAGGACTAACCATTTTTCTCCCATGAAAACGCTTCTCCCCCTCTTTCTCATCGTCCTGATTGGCAGCGCCTTCCGGGCCGCCGCGCAGGAACCCATTTCTTCCCGGGACCGGGAAATCGTGTTCCGGGACGTCAACGTGGTCCCGATGGACCGCGAGACGGTGCTACCGAAGCAGACCGTGGTGGTAAAAAATGGCAAAATCGTGTCGGTGGGCGAGGCGGGCACCGCCCGGTACGGCAAAAACGCCCTGGTGGTGCAAGCCGCCGGCAAGTACCTCATGCCCGGCCTGGCCGAAATGCACGCCCACGTGCCGCCGGTGGATGAGCTGGAACCCATGCGCGAAGTGCTCACCTTGTTCATCACCCACGGCATCACCACCATCCGGGGAATGCTCGGTCACCCGCGGCACCTGGAGTTGCGGGAAAAAGTGCAAAAGGGCGAAATCCTGGGGCCGCACTTCTACACCACCGGGCCTTCCTTCAACGGCAACAGCGTCAAGACGCCCGAGGCCGGCGCGGCCATGGTGCGCCAGCAGAAAGCCGCCGGGTACGACTACCTCAAACTCCACCCCGGCCTCACCCGCGAAACGTTCGGGGCGGTTGCCGGGGCGGCCAGGGCGGCCGGCATCCCCTTCGTGGGGCACGTCTCCTACGACGTGGGCGTGTGGCGGGCAGTTGCCGCCGGCTACTCTTCCATTGACCACCTCGACGGCTTCGTGGAAGGAATGGTGCCGGGCATCGAGTCGGTGGGGGAGAAGGAGACGGGCCTCTTCGGGATGTTCGTGGCCGACCGCGCCGACACCAGCCGCACGGGCGAACTGATGCGGAAATTGAAGGAGGCCGGGGTATGGGTCGTGCCCACCCAGGCCCTGGCCGAACGCTGGTTTGCCCCGGTGGAAGTGGCCACCTTGCTGAACGCCCCCGGAATGATCTACATGGCGCCGGAGCAGCGGCAGAAGTGGGCCGAAAGCAAGCAGAACCTGCACGCCGACCCGCGGTACGACGCGGCCAGAATGCTCCGCTTCATCGCGCTGCGGCGAGGGCTCATTGCAGCCTGCGCCCGGCACGGCGTGGGCCTGCTGCTGGGTTCGGACGCCCCGCAGGTGTTCAACGTGCCCGGCGTCTCCACGCACCAGGAACTGGAATACCTGGTGGCCGCGGGCCTGTCCCCGTACGAGGCGCTGCGCACGGGGACCGTCAACGTCGCCCGGTACCTGGGCCGCACCGGCGATTCGGGAACCGTGCGGGCGGGCAACCGCGCCGACCTGGTGCTGCTGGACGGCAACCCGCTGCGCGACATCACGCAGACCCGCCACCTCGCCGGCGTCATGATCGGCGGGCAATGGCTGCCGGAAGCCTACCTGTCCAGAACGCGCAAAGGGCTCGAAAAAAAGTAATTCCGGCCCTACCCAACGGCGGGAATACCCGTAAAAAGAGTATCCCCTTCCTGCCGCTGCCATGAATCATTTTTTACTCCTGGTAACCGCCTGCGCGTTGGTCGTCCCGGTTGCCCTTGCCCAGCCCAAAGCGAAGCCGGCCCCGGCCGCCACCCCCGGCGGGTGGGTGGAAGGCGCCGGCGACGGATTCAAAGCCGAGTACTACAACGGCGCCAACTTCGAGCAGAAAGTGCTTACGCGGGTAGACAAGCAAATCAACTTTTTCCTCAATTGGCGCAGCCCCGCGCCGGGGCTTGACCCGGGCTACTTCTCAGTGCGGTGGACGGGCCATTTCTACGCGCCAAAAGAGGGTATTTACCAGTTTTCCTTCGTGGCCGACGACGGCGTGCGCCTGTGGGTAGACGACAAGTTGCTCATCAACGAGTGGCACCTGAACCGCCCTACTTCGTTTTCGGGGCAGATTGCCCTGGAGGGAAAGAAGTTGTACCGGCTCAAAGTGGAATATTCGCAGATGAAGCCCTCGTACGCCGCCGCCCAGGCATCGTGGTCGTTTGCGGGCGGACCCGTACAACTGCTCACGGCAAAAAACGTGTTCAGCACGCCGCCCAAACCGCCCGTGGCCGCGGTCAAGAAGCCGGCAAGCAAGCCCGCGCGGAAAACGCCGTCCAGGCCCGCCGTAGCGAAAGCCCTGGCGCAGGGGAAAGTGGAGCTGCCGCCGCAAAAAGCGGCCCTGTTGACGATTGGCGGCGGCAAGAAAGATACGCTCACCCGCCCGGCCGTTCCGGTTGAACCGGTGGCCGCGGGCAACAAAGCGGAGCCGGTAACCAGTCCGCCACCCCCGGCGCCCGGCCCGATCTACTTCGAGCAGAGCCGTCCCGAACTGCGGCCCGAGTGTTGCGCGGTCCTCGACGAACTGGCAACCACCCTGCGCAAATACCCGCACCTGCGGCTTGCCGTCACGGGGCACACCGACAACGCGGGCGACTTTTTCCTGAACGTACAGTTGTCCCGCGACCGGGCCAGGGCCGTGGCCGACTACCTGCTGGGCAAGGGCGTGGCGGGGGACCGGATCGCCTGGCGGGGACTGGGCGGGGTGTACCCGGCGGCTCCCAACACCACCGAAGACAACAAGCGCAGGAACCGCCGCGTGGAGTTCACGCTGGAGTAAGGCGGAAACAGTACACGGATTGGTTATAATGAGTATGATCGGTTAGGATCATACCGGGCCGGGACATTACACGAAGAGGCCCCGCAGGCTCACGGCCTTCAGGTAGGCTTCGAGGCGCACAACGCTGTCAATGGATACGATCTCGGTAATGGCGCCGGTCTCGTCGTCGTAGCGTACTTCCACGAAGAAATTGTCAACTGCGTACAGCACCGCGGTGCTGGTTTCGCCCTGCCGCGACAGCAGGTAGTCTCCGTTGTCCCAGAGGTAATGGGCCTGTTCGGGGATGCTCATTTCGGCGAATTGGGGGACGGCGATCATGGCTTTATGTGGTTTGATGTGGATGCTTCGTTTTGCCCTTTATGCAGAATCAACGCCGGGGTAAACACTTCCGGGCCGACTTTATGGGGGAGTGGTTCAGATCTGGTTTCGACGGCTCGTTTCGGGGGCTTACTGCCCGGTGCCGGGTGCCTGCGATTTGGTTTTGGGTGGCAACGGGAGCTACTGCAATAATGTTGCCCGGAATGGTACGGATTTATATTTTTCCGCTAATTATTTAAAACTTTCAATGATTTTTGGAGTTATACTTACAAGCTTCCGTTGGGCCGGTTCCCGCCAGGAAAGCCGTTTTTAGGGCTTTAGGGGCAAAAAAAGGAGCCGGCCGGGAGTTAAGGGTGAAACGGGTTGCAACGGGTATAAAAAAACTTACATGCCGCAGCAGTCCGGGCGCACGGACCGGAGTTTGTGTTCGCCTGAAAGTTTGGGAACTTGTAGGTACAATAAAGCGAAAAAGATGGAAATAGTACTGGTAAATATTGCAGCAGCGGTCATATACGGAATGATTGCTTTCAACAGTATGCGTGAAGGCAACCAGGCCCCGACCCGGGCCGAGGAGCAATAACCGTCCCGGCGCCCCCATCATTGCCCGGCGCCCCGTTGCGCCGGACCCCGGCACGCCCTCTCTTGAAGGTGAATGCCGCAATTCGTCCCTGCGCAAACCTGGCGCGGTGAGGGCGTTCTTTCCCCTGTGTTTATTTTTTTATGCGGCGAACCATTTCCCGCCGGGTGGCCGCTCAGTAGTCCCGTTCCGGGTCGCTTGCCCGCACCAGGCAGATGCAGGAGCAGTCGAACGGGCAACTGGTCAGTGCGATCTGGACGACCGTCAAAAAGCCCGTACAGCACAGCACCAGGGTGTTGTGGATGGCGTTGCCCTTGAATGACGAGTGAACCACAACTTTATCGAGCGGGTGTTGCGGGCATTGGAGCGGGGCCACGCATTCCACGATGGCCGTGCGGGCTTCAATGACCAGTCGTTGCTGCCGGGGGGATAGGTCGTGAAAGCCGAGGAGGGCTTCATCTACGATGTACAATTGCGAAAAATGAATCCCCATGCAGTCTAAAAAATAGCGCCTGCCCTTCCCTACGCATAAAACCCCTAAAGGTTGGCCGGAAGCGCCATAATTACGGACCCATCGCTGCGTAGAAGTTTCACCAGGGAGACACGGAGAGCACGGAGTTACACGGAGAAAAAGGAAACCGGAGGGATTGAGCCGCAGAGGGCACAGAGAAAGTACAAAGCGGTACGCGGTTTCCTTGCGTCTCCTTTGCGCCCCTTGCGGTTAAGTTTCACCCCCCCATTCCCTTTGCTCCGTGTAACTACTTGCCCTCCGTGTCTCCCTGGTGAAATGCTCTCTACTTCCTGGCTTTGGCGCGGCCGTACCCGTCGCGGGTGGGCAGGCAGCGTACGGGGAAGGAAACCGACTGCAACGCCTGTTCCACCTCGGCCGTGAAGCGGACGCAACAGGTGAACAGGGTGCTTTTGAACTGGCCGAGCTGCGTGGTGGAATGCACGAACACGGGGGCGTCGAAGTGCAGCGGGCAGTCGAGGTGGCCCACCAGCCGCTCCAACTCCGCGTGGTGCCGCTCAATCAGGCTTTGCTCGGCTTCCGGCAGGTCAGTAACGTCGCAAAAGGCATTGTTCCGGGAAATCCGGCTGGGAAAAATCAATTCCATCAAAGGGGAGGCTGGGGTAAACAAATGTAATCCTTTTCTGACAAATCGGATCAGGATTCACAGGATAGTCTGAACCTTGATGGGCTTGATGACCTTGATTTACTTGATGAAAGGATGACCAGGATTGAGGTGGGGATGCGGCGGGAGGCGGATTGAAAAAGGCTCAATGGGAGCGACTTGTGCAGGTGCTGCGGGTGGGGTCGGGTTCTTAAACCCGACCGGTTCCTTCGCTCCGGGGGGATAGGGTTGAAACCCTATCCTATTGATATTGGTGCTGCTTTCACAATACAGTGCCGTTTCGCATTGGCCTATTCCGAAAGGGTCGGGTTTGAGAACCCGACCCCACCCGCAGCACCTGCACAAGTCGTTCCCAATAAGCCCCTGCCCGATTCGCCTTTTATCCCACGATTAACCTGTTCCGTATCCCCGTCCCAATCCTGGTCATCTTTTCATCAAGTAAATCAAGGTTCAGACTATCCCTAAAGCCGTTGCATGACCTGCTTCACCATCTGGTCTTTCCAGGGGCGGTAGGTGCCGGCCTGGATGTGCCGGCGGGCCTGGCGCACCAGCCAGAGGTAAAAGGTGAGGTTGTGGACGCTGGCAATCTGCCCGGCCAGGTACTCGTTGCTGGCGACCAGGTGGCGCAGGTACGCCTTGGTGTAGTGCGTACTGGCGTAGCCGCCCAACTCCGCGTCAATCGGGCTGTAGTCCTTTTTCCACTTCTCATTGCGGATGTTCATGATGCCCTGCGTGGTGAAGAGCATCCCGTTGCGGGCGTTGCGCGTCGGCATCACGCAGTCGAACATATCCACCCCCAGCGCGATGGCCTCCAGGATGTTGGCCGGCGTGCCCACCCCCATCAGGTAGCGGGGCTTGTCGCGGGGCAGGATGTCGCACACCAACTCCGTGAGTTCGTACATCTTTTCGGCCGGTTCGCCAACCGACAGGCCGCCGATGGCGTTGCCTTCCCGCCCGAACGAAGCGATGGTCTCGGCCGACTGCACCCGCAGGTCGTTGTACACGCTGCCCTGCACGATGGGGAAAAGCGTCTGGCGGTAGCCGTACTTAGGCTCCGTGCCGTCGAAGCGGTCGCAGCAGCGCTTCAGCCAGCGGTGCGTCATTTCCATGGATTGGCGGGCGTAGCCGTACTCGCAGGGGTAGGGGGCGCATTCGTCGAGGGCCATGATGATGTCGGCCCCGATGGTGCGCTGGATGTCCATCACGTTTTCGGGCGTGAACAAGTGCTTCGAGCCGTCAATGTGCGACTTGAACGTAACGCCCTCCTCCCTGATCTTGCGGGTGTTGGAGAGCGAATACACCTGGTAGCCGCCGCTGTCGGTGAGGATGGGGCCGTGCCAGCCGTTGAACCGGTGCAGGCCGCCGGCGCCTTCCAGCACGTCGAGGCCGGGACGCAGGTACAGGTGGTAGGTGTTGCCCAGGATGATCCGGGCGTGGATGTCGTCGGCCAGTTCCCGCTGGTGCACCGCCTTCACGGAGCCGACCGTGCCGACGGGCATGAAAATGGGGGTTTCGATCACGCCGTGGTCGGTCACCAGTTGGCCGGCCCGGGCTTTGGATTGGGCATCAGTCGCTTGCAGCGTAAATTGCATCGGGCATTTGGAAATAAGCCCGCAAAGATACGCCTAAATTTACTCACGCCCCGCACGGCGGCCCGTCATGGACAGGGTACAAAGGGTACGCTGATCCAGCGGATGAGTATGATTTTCAGGGACTATGGGGCAAATCACGGACTGCGACCTTCAGTTCATCATAATCCATCCTAATCATTCGTTACATCAGTGTACCCTCTCAATCCGTGTACCATTCACTCACCCACCCATGGACGAAACCTACTGGGAAAGCCGCTGGCAGCAGGGACAAACCGGCTGGGACCTGGGCCAGGCTTCGCCGCCCCTGAAAGCTTACCTCGAAGGCGTGACCGATACCAGCCTCGCCATCCTCATTCCCGGCTGCGGCAACGCCTACGAAGCGGCGTACCTGGTGGAACGCGGCTTTACCGACGTGACCCTGCTCGACATTGCCCCGACGGCCGTGGCCCGGCTGCGCGAACAGTTCGGCGACCGGGTACGCGTGCAGGAGGCCGACTTTTTCGCCTGGGAAGGCGCCTACGACCTCATCCTGGAGCAGACCTTTTTCTGCGCCCTGCCCCCGGACCGCCGCCCGGCGTACGTGCGGCATATGCACCGGTTGCTCAAACCCGGCGGCCGGCTGGTCGGCGTGCTGTTTGACCGGGAATTTGGGACTACCGGACCCCCTTTCGGCGGGAGCCGGGCCGAGTACGAAGCCCTGTTCGCTCCCTTCTTCACGCCCCGCGTCCTGGCGCCCTGCTACAATTCGGCCCCCCCGCGGCGGGGCACCGAGGTGTTTATCTCGCTCGAAAAGCCGACCTGATTGGTTCCGTTCCCGTATCTTACCCGTAACATTGCCTTTGCAAGAATGATGCTTACCGACCGCAACATGACAATTGAGCAGATGTATACCGGGTGTCTGGCCCAGGGCGCCTATTACCTGGCCTCCGGGGGCGAGGCCGCCGTGGTGGACCCCCTCCGCGAGATCAAGCCGTACCTGGAACGCGCCGAAAGCGACGGCGTGCGGATCAAATACATTTTCGAAACCCACTTCCACGCCGACTTCGTGTCGGGCCACGTGGACCTGGCCCGGGCCACGGGGGCAACCATCGTGTACGGCCCCTCCGCCCGGCCCGGCTTCGAGGCGCACATTGCCCGCGACGGCGAAGTGTTTGCCATCGGGCGGATGCGGGTGCGGGTGTTGCACACGCCCGGCCATACCCTCGAATCGGTGTGCTACCTCGTGCAGGACGAAGCCGGCAACGATCACGCCCTGCTCACGGGCGACACGCTGTTCATCGGCGACGTGGGCCGGCCCGACCTGGCCCAGCAGGGGGGACGCCTCACGCAGGAAGACCTGGCCGGCATGCTGTTCAACTCCCTGCGCGGGAAAATCATGCCGCTGGGCGACCACGTGCTGGTGTACCCGGCCCACGGGGCGGGATCGGCCTGCGGCAAGAACATGAGCAAGGAAACGGTGTCTACGCTCGGCGAACAGAAAAAGCACAACTACGCCCTCCGCGCCGACATGACGCGGGAGGAATTCATCGCGGAGGTGCTGCACGGCCTGCAACCCCCGCCGGCGTACTTCCCGCAGAACGTGCAACTCAACAAGGGAGGCTACGAAGACATTGACCAGGTGCTGCAACGCGGCCTCACGCCGCTGCCCGTGGCGGCGTTTGCCGAAGCCGCGGGCCGGCCGGGCGTGCTGCTCCTCGACACCCGCAAGCCCGAAGTGTTTGCGCGGGGATTCGTGCCCGGCGCCGTCAACATCGGCCTCGACGGGTCGTTTGCGCCGTGGGTGGGGGCACTGATCCCGGACCTGCGGCAGCCGCTGCTGCTGGTGACCGAGCCGGGCCGCGAAGAGGAAACGGTAACCCGGCTGTCGCGGGTGGGCTACGACCAGGTCGCGGGCTACCTGGCGGGCGGCTTCGAAGCCTGGCAAGGGGCGGGGCGGACGGTCGGGACGGTGCCTTCCGTGGCGGCCGGGGCGTTTGCGGACCTGTACCGGGCGGCGCCGCCGGTGGTGGTGGACGTACGCAAACCGGCTGAATTTGCCGCGGGCCACCTGCCCGGGGCGGTCAACCTGCCGCTCGATACCCTCGGCGAACACCTGGCGCAGTTTCCCAAAGACCAGCCCGTGTACGTGCATTGCGCCGGCGGCTACCGCTCCATGATCGCGTGTTCGGTGCTGAAGGCGCGGGGGTGGGACAACCTGACCAACATTGCCGGGGGCTTTGCCGCCATGACCCAGGCCGGCCTGCCCGCCGTGCAGGAAGAAGCGGCTTCGGCCAAGTAGGTTTCAGGTAAGACACTGTTTATCAAATTGTTGCTCTGCTTGTTCACCGGGAATCAGCAATTCGTGGTTTGGCATTTGAACGTGTGAACAAGGTGCGCGTTTTGAAAAAAGAGAAATGCCACGGGTGGAAGCGTCGTCGAAAGCCCCGGAGGGGCGTGCTGTTCCTGGAAAGGCCCATCCAATGAGACACGAGCTCCGTAGGAGCGTCCTGTTCAAATGTTGGCAGCCAACAGGTATTCGAACATAACAGGTCGCTCCTACGGAGCGCTTGCGTGAGGGAAATGTTGCGTGCTAGGAAGAGGGCGTCCCTCCGGGACTTCACCCGACTACCCAAGGCTTTACCCGACTACATTGTGAACCGGCAATTACGGGTCGGGGATGAGACGTGGTCCGACGCTGGAGGTTCAAAAAGCGGCAACGGTTTAATTCTTTTTGCGCGGGTCGGCCCAAACCAGTTCTTCGTCGGTGCGGGTGGCGAAAAAGTCCCGGCACCGTCCGTCGCCGCGGCCGGTGATGCCCCCGTCGGGGGAACAGAGCAGCGTGCACGATTCGTCGTACAACTTGCTGGCGGCGTCGCAGCAGCGGGGCGTGAAGTAGTACACCTTTTTGCCCGCGTACTGGTAGCTGTACACCCGCACGGGGGGATTGGCTACTTCCTGCGCGGCAATCTCGTCAATTTTGGCCTGGATGCACGGGGGCGGGCCGGCCGGTACGGCTTCTTTCGCCACTTCTTCGGGTTTGCAGGCTGCCGTCACCAACACCAGGAGCACGTACGGGAGTAGACGATTTCGCATTGTTTTTCGCGGGTTAACGTTTGTTCCGGGCGCCTTGCCCGGCCGGGCCGGCGTTCTCTCCCCTTATACGGACGCCCCGCCTTTTGTATCAAGGCTTTAAACTACATTCTGACTCACCAGCATAAAATTTCCGCCCGTTAAAGGGTTGCTTGTGTTTGCGCGGATGAAGCTAAGTGCGCAGCAGGTTGGTTTTTACTTTGCCCGTATCGGCCCGGTTGAAATAGCCGGGCTGACTCATCCCGTGCAGGGCCGTCTGGATCAATGCTTCGCTTACAGCTCCTTCGCTGAGCAGGTATTCCTGGATGATGATTTCGGGACGCACCCCGGCAATGAGCAGCAGGGCGGCAATCACGATGCCGGTCCGGTCTTTGCCCGACAAGCAGTGAATCAGGACCGGGTATCGAAGGTCGTCCTGCTCGAAACATTTCACGATTTCGTTGAGCCACCGCCTGACCTCTTTTCGTTCGGTATGGTATTTTTCGACTTTGTTCTCCAAAGGAAAATGCAAATGGGCAATGCCAAAATCGTAGCGGTCCGGACCCTGCCGCAGGTTAATGATCGTTCCCGGACTGCCAATCTCGGCGATATCGGTTACAAAGTCCGTCGTTCCACCACGGAGAAGTTTATGGGCTGGCAGTATTTTTTCGCCGGACAACCAGTTCACGAATTCGCCCACATCCCGGAAGTTGACGCACCCGGCTGTATAGTCCAAGCCCATAATGATTAATTGCTTTCGGGGAGGTGGACGGACGGCAACCCGTTGGGCAGCGTAATCACGAACTCCGTGCCGACGCCGAGCTGGCTCGTAACGGCAATGAATCCCCCGATGCGCTGCACGGCCTGCTTGACGATGTAGAGGCCCAGGCCGGAACCTTCCGCCGTTTCGGTGGCCCGGAAAAACATGTCGAATAGCTGCGGCACGAACCGCGCCTCGACGCCGATCCCGTTGTCGGTGATGGTGATGCGGGCCTCCTGCGCGTCTATGGCAACGGCAAAATGCACGTAACTCGACTCCGCGTCGGGATTCTGGTATTTGATGGCGTTGGAGATGAAGTTGCGCAGGATGAGGGAGATGCGGAACGGGTCGCCGTAGAACGGCGCCTGCTGCACCACGCCCACCTGCCGGTGCAGCCGCGCGTAGCCCTTGGTGTACTGCAAATCATCGAAGCCCTGCCGGATCACCGCCGCAAAGTCAATCTCCTGCCGGTTGTCGGCCGAGTTGAGCATCTTCGAATGGTTGAGGATGGACTGGATGAACTCGTCCGACCGGTTGATCTGGTCGCCGATCATGCGGTTGTACACCAGGATGGCGGCGGCGTCCGTCTCGTATTCGGCCAGGTTGAGCAGGCCCTTGATCGAGCATAGCGGCGAACGCAGGTCGTGGGAAACCTTGTAGACGTAGTGGTCCAGTTCCTGGTTGCGCAACTGGAGTTCTTCCAGCGTGTTCTTGAGGGCCTCTTCGGCCAGCTTGCGTTCGGTGATGTCGCGGGCAAAGCCGTACATGACCCCTTCGGCGGCAAACACCACGAAGTTCCAGGAGAGCCACTTGTAGGACCCGTCGCGGCAGCGGTAGCGGTTTTCGGTGCGGATCACCGACTGGCCCCCGGCAATCTCGTCCCGGAAAAAGGCCACCGTATCGTCCAGGTCGCGGGGGTGCACGAAGTCGAAGAGCGACGTGCCCGCCAGTTCGGCTTCCGCAAAGCCCAGCGTCTGCTGCCAGGAGTGGTTGAACCGGAGCATCCGGCCGTCGAGCCGGGCAATCACCATCAGGTCGAGCGAATGGTTGAAGAAGTTGTCGCGTTCCTGTTCGGCGGCTTTGCGCCGCGAAATGTCCCGGCAGGTCGTGTGGATGCTCACCGTGCGGCCTTCCTCGTCGCGGATGGGCTTGGCGATCATTTCGAACCACACGTAGTGGCCGTCGCGGTGCTTTTTCCGCAGGTGGATGTAGGGCAGCCCGTCGGTGCGGCCCTCGCAGGCGGCCTGCACGAAAAGCCGCACCTTTTCGGCGTCGTCGGGGTGGACCCGCTGGTGGGCTTTCCCGCGCACCATTTCTTTGGGATCATACCCGAGCAGGGCGTACGCCGACAGCGACACGTAGGTGTAGTAGCCCCGCAAATCCTGGAGGCACACCAGGTCGCTCATGCTTTCGGAGATGAGGCGGTACTTTTCCTCGCTTTCCCGCACCTTGTCGTTCACCTCGATCACGTGTTCGAGGGTCTGGCGCAGTTCTTCCTCGCTGGCCTTCAGTTCCTCGTTGGTGTCGCGGGCGTCTTCGAGCAGTTCCTGCACCCGCGACTGGGTGATTTTGAAGCGGGTCATGTCGTTGCTGATCGCCACGTACTGGTGCACCTGCCCGGAAGGAAGGAGGATGGGGGTGATGGACATTTCGACCCAGAAGCAACTGCCGTCGCGAGCCCGGTTTTTCATGACGCCCCGCCAGTTGTCGCCGCGGACAATGGTCTGCCACAGGTCCGCGTAGAAAGCGTCGTCGTGTTCGTCCGAACGCAGGAGCCGGTGCGTGCTGCCCAGCAGTTCGGTCCGCGAATAGCCCGACAGTTCGCATAACCGGTTGTTGACGTACACGATCACGCCGTTGGGGTCGGTGATGCTGACCACCGCGTGCTGCTCAACCCCCTTTTTGATCTTTACGGCGGCTTCGGCCGACAGGAGCTGGGTTTGCAGTTGGCGCACCTGCAACTTGAGCTGGTTGATTTCCTGTTTTAACGAGTCTTCTTGCGTCGGGTAATTAAGCATACCGGCATGGTCACGAGATAGCGTGGACGAATAAACTACTTGGAAATGAATAATGGGAAGCGCTGGGGTACGGAATGCGTGGGTAAGGACTGCTAAAAGTAATCAGACAAAAGCACATATAAAATGGCTGATCGCCAGGAGCTTAAAAATAGGCGTTTTTACTCAGGGCTTATGGGTTCCTTTCGGTTTTACACGGGCCACTTACCAAACCGGCCCGGCCCGCGCTTTGTTTCGGGGAGCGAAAAAACCGGTATAAAGCACCAATTGCGCAGTTGAACCGGGTCAAATACGCAATTGGCAATAAGTAATTTTTCGCCCCGCCGGTCTATTTTCCGGGCGGGTTGCCGTGGGCGTTACGGGTTGCCGGCGGCGGGCCGGAGCAGTTCCACCGTGTCGAGCCACTTTTCGGCTTCGGCCCGGGAGGCGAATTTGGTTACTTCCAGGCCCGTCCGGCGGAGCATGGCGTCGCACTGGAGGTCGGCCATGTCGTCGTGGGCCACCACCTTGGCCGAAAACCGCAGGCCCTCCCGTTGCAGCAACGCCTGGATGGATTCGTGGAGGGCCTGCACGGGGGCGGGGTGGGTTTTCATGCGGGTGGCGTCGGCCAGCACCGTAAAGCCCGGTTGCACCCGGGCCAGGGCCTTCTGCCAGTCGGCGCGGTAGAACGGCACGGCGGCCGGGTCGTTCCAGAAGCCGGTGATGGTGAGGTACACGCGGTTTTTGGCGGGGTGGAGGGCGATTTCGTAGTAGCGGTTGCGGGCAATGTATTCGGTGGACATGGCGCGGGATGGTTTCAGTGGGAAAGCAGGAGCCCGGCAGGGCCGGGCTCGGGAGAAAAGTTGCCCTTCAAGCAAAAGGGAGGATCGGGACAATCAGCGCTTCAGGGCTTCCTCCACGCTGTTGCAGTACTGAATGTCGTATTTGGCGAAGCTGAAGCCCGGGTTGTTCTTCTGGATCTTTTCCCGGCCGATGCGCACGCTTTCCACGAAGAGGCGGTCCTGGGGCAGGATTTTGCGGTGCGACTTCACGCCTTTTTTCAGCATTCTTTCCTTCCACTCCACGTGGTACCACTCCATGGAGGGCTGGTGGAACACGGTGAGGTTGGTCTTGTCAAACACAATTTTGGTGACCTTTTCCTTGGAAGCAAACGTCTCGATTTCGCCGAGTACGCTTTTGAACACTTCGATGGGAACGTAGGAAACTTTGAACTTGAGGATCACGGCGAGGGATTCTTCTACATACTGGATGAGCGCCCACTTGCTGTCGGAAACGAGGGTAGTTACTAACATAAATGTTGAGGGGTGTTACAGAGGGTGTTGCTTGAAAAATAATGGTGAAACTGCTTGAAGAGTAACGCGCTTAATACTACTTGCCCCCCGGATTGTTTTGGCGAGGTAAGCGACACCCCGGGCTCCGGGGCGTAAAGCGGCGTAATTTTTTGGAAAAAAAGGTGAAACGGCCGGGCCGAACCGATAAAAATATTTACTTTTAAGTGAATGGCGGGAGAGAAGGGGACGGGGCAGGGGGCGGCAGCCCGATTTTAGCCGGCCTGGCGCGTGATGTCCGCGCAAAAAGGGGACGCGTATGTTTGGGGCGGCGGTTCAATAAATTTTTTTCGCGTATGATGCCTTCTTCGAATGAATGCCGGAAGTTCCGCCGGGTGGTGCTGGTGGACGACAACCGGGCCAGCAACTTTCTGCACCAGTGCCTGCTGGAAGAACTTTCCCTCACCGACGAAATCGTGGTATTGCACAACGGCCGCCAGGCCCTCGACTACTTGACCAGCCAGCGCAAGGGGCAGGGCGAAGCCGGCCGGCCGGGCCAGGACCTCATCCTGGTGGACGTAAACATGCCGGTGATGGACGGCTGGGAACTGCTCCACGCCCTGGAACACACCGACCGGGAGTACCTGCAACGCAACGCCGTAGTCATGCTCACCAGTTGCACCCACGAAAACGACGCCGCCCGGGCCCGGCAACTCACCATCAAAGGCTACCTCGAAAAACCCCTCGACGAACAAAAAGTCTCCGCCCTGCTCAGTGCAATAGACAACAGTTAGTAGTCATTGAACATTGGTCATTGGGTGCGCGTAAGTTGTCGCACCCGGCAGACCCACGGATCCCGTAACCAATGACTACTGACCAATGACCAACGTTTATTTCCCGTTCAGGATGCGGTGGATGGCGCGGTTGATGGCGAGTACGGCACCCTGGCGGGCCCGGTTGAATTCAATGTTTTTTTCCCCTTTGGTAACGGCCTTGCGGTAGTTCTGGTGCAGGTAGTGCGTGATTTCGTAATCCAGGTCCTGGACGCACTTGTCGCGGAACGCTTTGTCAATTTTCTCCGCTTTGCGGATCAGCCGTACCGCCTCGCGGATGGAAGCCTCCAGCCGGCGCACATTGTCGTCGGAGGGAATGAGGGCGTTTACCTCATTCCGGATCTTTTGCAGTTTATCGAGTGAATCGTCCATGGGCCAGGGGCGCCTGCGCGGCCGGGAAAGGGTTCGGGCAAAAGGAGTAAAAATAAGTTATGTTCCTTGTACTGGCACAAAAATAAAAGTTTTCGGTCGGCCCCCCTTTCCCGCAAATCCTTTTCGGACCGCTTCCGTATGTATGCCTAAATTGAACTATTTATGGAAACATGGTTACTGCGCTACTGCAATCCCTTCCGTTCCGAATCCATGCCCGTACTGCCTAAGTCCGAAGAACTTTCGGCCACCGTCTGCCTGCCCGAAGCCAACGACCCCCGGGAAGCTGATTCCCAGTACGTGGAAATGGTAAACTTCCTGTTCGGCTTTACCACCCCCCTGGCGTAAGCCCCCGCCTGCATTCTGCGCCAAGCCCGCACACTACGCCCATCGCGGCTCAAGCCCGGAATTTATGCTTCGGCCATGCTTCGCGTGGCTGCTCATTGCCGTACGGCCGTCGGGGCGAAGTGCCGTAATGACAACACATTGACAGGATATGAATGCCTCTTTTTTCACGGTCTGGTCATTTTCAGCACTCCCCGATTTGACATGGCAAGTTGCAGGTGGGCAGCATCCCGGAGGGACGCCCTGTTCCTGGCACACGGCATCACCCCTCGGCAAGAGTTCCTACGGAGCTTGAATCTGTTACTGGCGGTCCTTTCCAGGAACAGCACGCCCCTCCGGGTCTTCGGTTAATGAAATGCTTTTTCCGGGAACAGGGCGCTCCTGCGAAGCTTTTGACAACGCTCCTGCCAGTGGCATCCCGGCAACCAGTAACCTCCCTGCATTTCCCAACCCCCGCACCATCTTCATAGAAATTACCCAAACGGCAATGGACGGGCCATTTGCCGGGCAGTCACTGAGGAAATACCCGCCGGTACAGCAGAACGGCTTGCGGAAACACAGGCCGTATCCCGAAAACAGGGCATATACTTACGCAAATGCTCCGGCACTACAAACGCCCCCGGTGCGGTAAACGTCCATGGTGCGGTTTTGCTACGGCTTCCGCCGCTCCGCCTGCCGGCACGCGGCGCGG
This sequence comes from uncultured Cytophagales bacterium, assembly GCA_902805615.1. Lineage (GTDB taxonomy): Bacteria > Bacteroidota > Bacteroidia > Cytophagales > 172606-1 > CADCTQ01. The sequence goes on along the minus strand of CADCTQ010000168.1, from coordinate 13,114 downwards.
ATTGATCGTTGGCCGCATCCCGGGGAACCTTACCGGTAGAGGGGCACGCTGGCCAGTACGTCGCGGAGCTGCTCCTCGGTGAGCGGCTTGTTGATGAAGTGCGTGATGTTGTAGGCCTTGGCCCGTTCAATGTCTTTGGGGTACGCCGAAGAAGTGAGCAGCACAATGGAAGTGCTTTCCGAGGCCGGCAGTTGCGTAAAATGCTCCAGGAACTCAAACCCATCCATCACCGGCATGTTCAGGTCCAGGAAGATCAGCGTGGGGGAGACCACCTCCCCGTCGGCGGTTTTGATGAATTCCAGGGCTTCCTGGCCGTGGTAGCGCACGTGAATGTCAAACTCGGGGTCAATTTCCAGCAGTAAAAGCTTTGCCAGGTAATTGCTGGCCGGGTCATCGTCCACTAACAGTATGCTTGGTGTTTTCCTCATATCAAGACTAAAAGTACACCGTGAAAGTGCTGCCTGAAGCTATTCGACTCTCAACGGTAATTCGACCTCCATTGTTTTCCACAATCCGTTTGACCATGTACAGCCCGATCCCACTTCCTTCCACGTGCGTATGCAGCCGCCGGAACATGTCGAAAATCCGGTCTCTCTTGTTTTCCTCAATGCCCAGCCCATTGTCCGTTACGGACAGGACGGGCCGCTGGTTGTCCACCCGGGTCCGCACCGTGATGCGCAGCGGCCGGTCGGGGGAGCGGTATTTGACGGCGTTGGAAAGCAAATTTAGTAAGATGCTCCGCAAATGTTTGCGCGGGTAATAAATTTCTTTCACGCCGAACTGCGCCTCAATTTCCGCCTCCGCTTCGGCAATCGGGCCGGCCAGGTCGGTCTGCACGTCTTCGAACACCTCGCGGCAATTGACGGGTTCCCGCTCCTGCGAGAGTTCCTTCTGCACTTTCACGATTTCGGTCAGCTCCCGGATGGTCGTGTTGAGCTTGCGGATGGAAATGCTCATCAGGTCCAGCAGTTCCTGTTCGGTCTCGGCCACCTGGTCTTTGAGGCGCTTCTGCAACACTCTCTGCAAGCCTTCCAGGTTGTTGATGGGCGACCGCAGGTCGTGGGAGGCCGTGTACACGAAATTGTCCAGGTCCACGTTCAGGCGGGTCAACTCCTCGTTTTTGGTTTCCAGTTGCCGTTTGGTGGAGGTGAGTTCTTCCACGGCCAGCCGCTGGTCGTGGATGTCGGTGCAGGTGCCGAACCACTTGAGCACCCGGCCCGTCTCGTCGAGCAGGGGCAGGGCCCGGCCCAGGAACCAGCGGTACGTGCCGTCGGCCTTGCGGAAGCGGTATTCCACCTGGTAGGGCGTGCCTTCCCGCAGGGATGTGGTCCACACGTTCAGGGTCCGTTCGTAGTCGTCGGGGTGCAGCACCAGCGACCAGCCCTCATCCTTGGTTTCCTGGAAGCTCAGGCCCGTAAAATCGTACCACCGCTGGTTGAAGTAGTCGTGGTTGCCCTCGGCGTCGGTGCGCCACACCAGGTGCGGAATCATGTCGGCCAGGAACTGGAATTGCCGCCGGGTTTCGGCCAGCTTTTCGATGGCCACCCGCTGGTCGTGGATGTCGGTGGCCGTGCCGACCCATTCGGTGACCCGGCCCGCCTCGTCGTGCAGGGGCGCGGCCCGGGCCAGCACCCAGCGGTAGTCATCGCCGGTCGTCCGGCGCAGCCGGTACTCGGTTTCGAAGGGTTCGCCCGTCGCCAGGCAAAGCTGCCACTTGCGGCGCGTCAGGTCCAGGTCGTGGGGGTGGATGAGCAGGTGCGAAACGGCGTCCGTGCCGTCACCGGGCGTCTCGCCGGCGTATTCGTACCAGGTTTTGTTGAGAAACGTACTGACGCCCCCCGGGTCGGCCGTCCATAGGATTTCGGGAATGCCGTCGAGGATGCGGCGGATGCGCCGTTCGTTGTCTTCCACGGTGCGGCGGGCCAGCACCTGGTCGGTCACTTCGTAGCCGAAGAGGATGAGGCCGTTCACCCGCTCGGCGGCGTCGCGCAGGGGTTCGTACACCAGGTTGAAGTACCGCACGTACGGGTTGCCGTCGGCCTGCCAGTCGGCCGTGATGGGCGATTCGTCGCCCACGAACCGTTCGCCGGTGGCGTACACGCTTTCGAGCAGGTCCCGCGTGGCCTGGTCGAGGTCGCGGATGACTTCCCGGATCGTTTTTCCTTCGATGGAACTGGTGGCGCCCACGGCCCGCAGGTAGGGCGGGTTGACCAGTTCGTAGCGGAACTCCGGCCCCCGTACGATGGCAATCAGCGCCGGCGACTGCATGAAGATCGCATTGAGCCGTTCCTTCTGCCGTTCGGTTTCGGCCCGCACGTACCGTTCGCGGCCCAGCAGCCGGGCGATCTGCTGGTTGGCCTCCTTGAGTTCGAGGGTCCGGTCCTTCACCCGTTTGTCGAGGTCGGCGTTCCATTCGCGCAGCACGGCCTGGGTTTGCACCAGTTCGGTGTAGTTGGCCTGGAGCTGGAGGTTGGCCCGCCCGAGGGCTTCGCGGGTCTCCCGCCGGCCCGACACGTCGAGGGCGTTGCCGAGCAACTGGCGGGCCACGCCCTGCGGGTCGCGCCGGAATACGGTTTCGAAGCTGCGGAACCAGCGCCATTCGCCGTTCCGGTGGCGGACGCGGTATTCGATTTCGAGCACCACGCCGTCGGCCTCGGCGACCAGGGCTTCGTAGTGCGCCGCCAGGGCGGGCTGGTCTTCCGGGTGCACGAGCCGCGTCACGTACCCGGTGCCCAGGGCCACGATCTCTTCGGGCGGGTAGCCCAGCAGGGCGTGGACCTGCGCGTTGATGAAGAGGGTTTTGGCCGAGGGCAATTCCAGGATGTAGAGCAGGGTGGGCACCGTATCCACGATCTTCTGCACCAGGTGGGCGTCGAGGGTGGTGTACAGGCTGTGGGAAGGCGCGCCTTCTTCCGCGCCTTCCCGCCCCGGCCCGGACCGTTCCCGGCGCTCCCCGGGCATGGCGGCGTACGGAGGCAGGGCGCCGGGCAGTTCGTCGAGTTCCTCCACGAGGGCCACCAGTCGGGCCGGGTCGGTGGTGTAGCGGGGCAGAAACTGCACCAGCGCCAGCCGGCGGGCGGCGTACATGCCCGGCAGGTCGTCGCCCTGCCCGGCCTCGCGGGGCCGGCCCGGCAGCTGGTCTTCGCGCCACCCGGCCACGGTCTGCGGGACCTCGGCGCGGGCCGGGCCGGCGGCTACCTCCCGCAAAAAGTCGCCCACCGACCCCGCGGCCCAGGCCGTGATTTCGGTTTCGGGCAGGTGCGCCAGGCGGGCCGGCAGGGGCACGCTTTTCTTACGCAACAGCAGCAGGTAGCGGGCGGCGAGTTCTTCCAGGTGGTGGTCGAGCAGGAAGCCGGCATACGTACGCAGGGCGTCAAAGGTGGGAGCGTCATTCATGGTTTGCAAATTGACAATCTGAAAATTGGCAATTGATAAGGGTTCGCAGCGCCGGTGGCTGCCGGATGCCGGGTTGCCGGGCCGCCCGCAAGAACGTTTGCCGGGACATTCCCGAAAATCCGTGCGCAAAGATACCGCACAGCCTGATACGGAAAGGCGGCGGGAATAGGTATTTAAAATACGCAGCCCGGGGTATAATACGGAGACCGGAGGATCGGGAAGGAGACTTAGGCGGGGAGGTGGTATGGGTCGGGCGATGGGAGGGGAGACGGGAAAAGGAGTAGCGGCACAAGGGCTACGCACCCTCCAAATTTGGTGGAATCAGGCTAGGCCATTCGTAAGGGCGTTTCTTTCTAGAATGGCTTTTTGCCTGACAAAGCCGGGTGCTCCCCGATCATTTCCTTTTTTCCCTTCCCCCATCTTTTCACCCCTGGTACCGCATCCCCGGCACAGCCCGGGTACGCCTCCTCCCGTCTCCCTTCCTTCCGTCTCCGGTTTCCATTATGTGTCAGGTTGTTACCTTTTTGTGAATTCGGGCATTAACGGGCATTCCGATCAAACGCCGCTATTCGGCGACCAATCAGCCAGATACGCCCATGAACGATTCACACCAGCTAGTTTCAGCCCTCCGCCTGCTCTGCACCGCCCTCCTCCTGGTTTGCCTTTCGGCAACGGCAGCCCGGGCGGGACTCGGGTTTACGTCCGTCAGAAGCGGGAACTGGAACGACCCCTGCACCTGGAGCAACGGCTGCGCCGCCATTCCCGGCCCCAACGACGACGTGATCATTGACAACCAGCACAGTGTGCTCCTGACCACCAACGTTACGGTGGGCAGCCTGGTCATTGACAAAGGCACTGGAAGTTTGCCCACCACGCTGACCGTGGCCGCCAATGTTGCGTTGCGGGTCACCGGCGACATGATCGTAAACGCCAGCGGCCGGCTGGTCATCGAAGGGGGCGCCCTGGTGTACGTGGACGGCAGCAGTTGCGTAAAGAACAACGGCTCCGTCATGATGGTAGGCCCCGCCGCCACTCCCACCAATCCCGATCCCGTGAACGGCTCCCTGTTCCTCAAAGGCTGCGTGACGGTGGGCAGCAACTGCACCGATAGCTTTACCACCACCAACGGTACGCCCAACTTCATCAACGACGCCAACCTGAACTGGTGCATCGCCTGCACCAACAACAACAGTGCAACCAACACCGGCAACCCGGCAAACTTCTGCTCCGTGATGATGCCGGTGGAATTTGCCAGCTTCTCGGCAACCGTGCTGGACGGCGACGGCAGTGGCGCCGCGCCCCGCGTGGCCCTGGCCTGGACGACCGCAAGCGAAACCAACAACGCGTACTTCTCGGTGGAGCGGTCCACCGACGGGGTGCATTTTACCGAAATCCTCCGGCTGGATGGCGCCGGCAACGCCACGGGCCCGGTGGCCTACCGCGAATACGACGAAAATCCCCCGTTCGGGACGGTGTACTACCGCATCAGCCAGACGGATGCCGACGGACAGGCAGCGGCAAGCAAGCCGGTGTCGGTGCAAGTGGGCATGGGCGGCAAATTGCACATGAGCGTGAGCCCGGTCCCGCTGCACGGCAACGCCCTGCACATCAGCTACACCGAGGCCCAGGCGCCGGCCTTCCAGTTGCTCAACGCCCTCGGCGTACCCGTAGGTGCGGAGGGCTATTCGGTCACCGCCGAAGCCTACCGGGCTACCCTCACGCTGGCCCGGCCACTGCCCCCCGGCGTGTACTACCTCCGCGCCAGGAGTTCCGGCACCATCGTCACGGGAAAAGTGATTGTACCGTAGAAAGGAGACCGGAGGAAGGTCTGAACCTTGATGAGCATGATGAAAGGATGACCAGGATGTGGGAGGGGATGCGGTGGGGTTTGGCTGGATAATGGGGGAAGGAGGGAAAAGAAATTAGCATGAAAAGCAGCGCAAAAAGCCCGTACGAAAGATGCGTACGGGCTTTTTGCTTTTGGTTTGGGTAGTACAAAGTGATGTGACATCAACCTTGCACTGCACTCCTCGTATCGCCAACCACCACCAACTTCGCGCCTAAATCCTGGGTACCCTTCATCAAGTCATCCTTTCATCAAGCCCATCAAGGTTCAGACCATCCTGGTCATCCTTTCATCCTGAGAATCCTGATCCTTACTCCGACCGTAAAGAGTGTACCGGGTTCATCCGGGCTGCTTTCAGGGAGATGTAACTGACCGTGCCCAGGGCCATCAACACGGTAATGAGTGCCGCCAGGCTCAGGTCAAGTACATCCACGGTGGTGTGGTAGGCAAAATTTTGCAGCCACTTGCCGATCAGCGCGTACCCCAGCGGCGCCCCGGTCGCGAAAGCCACCGCCAGCAGCAACAGGAATCGCCCGTTCAACAGGAAGACAATGTGCAGTACGGGCGCACCCATCACTTTGCGGATGCCGATCTCCTTGGTGCGTTGCTGCGTGGCAAAAACGGCCAGCCCCAGCAGCCCCATGCACGAAATGACAATGGCCAGTACCGTAAACAGGACGAAGAAGGCCTGCATGGCTTCGTAGGACCGGTAAGAAGCCCCGAAGGCTTCATCCACGAAAGTGTACATGAAAGGCCAGCCGGTGCCCATTTTATCCCAGGCGCCCTTCAGCGCCGCCAGGGTTCGCGGCACGTCGCCCCGCACCCGCACCAGCCAGTACGCGTCTGCCTCATGGGGATGGCCCGACTCGGGCAGGAAAATGGCAAACGGCCGCATGGTAAACTGGGTGGGCAGGAAGTGAAAGTTATTGACCACGCCGATCACCCGGAAGGTTTGCCCGCCCCGGGACGGGAACCCGGGGTAGTACAGCTCTTTACCAATGGGGTCGGTCCAGCCCAGCCGCTGCACGGCCATTTGGCTGAGGATCACCCCGTACCGGTCGGCCGCGTCGTTTTTGCGGAAACCGCGGCCGGCCTCCAACTGCAAACCCAGCGTACCCACGAACGCCGCGTCGGCGACGAACGAAGTGAGCACGGTCTCTTTCACGGAACTTTGGCGGGGCTGGTACGTGTCTTCAAACAATTGAAAATTGGGGAAAGTGCTGGTGCTGTAGCTGGCGCTGGCCACGCCGGGCAACCCTTGCAACTGCGCCCCGAAGTATTGGGCGCTTTTGCCCAACTGGTCGGCATCCCCGATCACCACCAGCCTTTCCCGGGCAAAACCCAGGTCCTGTTCGCGCAGGAAGCGCACCTGCTTCATAGCCACCATCGTCACCAGGATCATCCCGACAGCGATGCAGAACTGGAAGACTACCAGCGTATTGCGGAACCCAGCCCCTGATTTTCCGAAGGGCTGGCCGCCCTTCAGCGCCTGTACGGCCTTCGCCCGGCTCAGGTACAACGCCGGGTACAGCCCGGCCAGCAGGCTCAGCACCACCGGGAAAACCACCACGGCGCCGAGCATGAGCTTCCAATCCGGGGCAGCGGGGGCAAAGTCTTGCACGCCCAGGGCCGGCGCCAGCGTGGCAAAAAGCTGCGTGAGCGTGAGCCCCACGGCTACGGCCAGCAGGGCCATCACCAGCGATTCGGTCAGGAACTGGTGGACGAGCTGGCGGCGGCTCGTGCCGATGGCTTTCCGGACGCCCACCTCCCGGGCCCGGCGCATGGCCCCGGCCGTACTCAGGTTCACGAAGTTGATGCAGGCCAGCAGCAGGATGAGGCCGCCGATGAAGGAAAACGTCCGCACGAACAGGATGTCGCCCACCGGCCCGAGCAGGTTGCCCACGCCGGCCGAGTACAGCCATACCTCGTGCAAGGGTTGCAGGTAGATGCGCCAGTGGTTGTGGTTGGCTTTGAACTGCCCGTAGGGAAAGCCCAACCGGGCGAAAGCGGCCGGGGCGTACGTTTCCACGATCCGGCCGAGGACCGGCGTGAGCTTGCCGGGCCGGGTGCCGGGCTGCAACCGCACGTAGGTAGCCAGTTGCGTCCAGATCCAGCTCCAACCGAAGTACCGTACCGTTTCGTACGACCCAATCGAGGTGAGCACGTCGTACCGGATGTGACTGCCGGCGGGTGCCTCTTCGATGATCCCCGTCACCCGGAAAGGGGTCCGGTCCTTGCCCATCAGGAGCGTCTTGCCCACCGCCCGGCCGGCGGCGCCGAAGTAGTTGCGGGCCGCCCGGGGGGTAAGCACCACCGAGTTGGGCTGTTGCAAAGCCGTTTTGGGGCTGCCCTGTTGCAGCCGGAACGAAAACACTTCGAAAAAGGCCGGGTCGGTGGCCAGGACCTTTTCGTCGCGAAACACCTTGCCCTGGTAGAACACCACGGCCTGCGGTACGGGGTAAATGCGCGTAGCCGCTGCTACTTCGGGAATCTCCCGGGCCAGTATCTCGGCCACGGGCGGCGGGGTCGTGGCCCGTTTGCCTTCCTGTTCCCCCCACTTGGTGTCCATGTTTACCCGGTAGATGTGTTCACCGGCCGCGTGAAACCGGTCGTAGCCCAACTCCCGCCGGATGTAGAGGAAGATGGTCAGGCAGACGAACACGCCCAGCGCCAGCCCCGAGATGTTGATGAAGGAAAACACCCGGTTTTTCTTCAGGTTACGCCAGGCAATGAGCAGGTAGTTGCGATACATGGATCAGGATTTACAGGATGAAGGGATGACCAGGATTACGGAGCGGGATTCTCGGGATTATGGGATTACAGGATTAGAAACGGCCGCAATCCTGGTCATCCCCTCATCCTGTAAATCCTGATCTTTATTCGCTGCGCAGGGAGCGGACCGGGTTGGACCGGGCGGCCCGCAGGGTTTGGGTGCCCACCGTGAGCAGGGCCACCACCAGCACGATGGCCGTGGGAACCAGCAGCAGCCAGGGCGACAGGTCAATGCGAAAGGTAAAGCCTTCCAGCCACAACCGCATCCCCCACCAGGCCAGCGGCCAGGCCACCAGGTGGCTCAGCAGCACCAGCTGCATGAAGTCTTTCGACAACAGCAGCAGCAGGCTGCCTTCGCTGGCGCCCAGCACCTTGCGCACGCCGATCTCCTTGGTGCGCTGCGTGATGGCGTAGAGCGAAAGCCCGAACAGGCCCAGGCACGCCACCAGGATGGCAAAGCCCGAAAACAGCCCGAACACCTTCCCGAACAGCCGGTCGTCCTTGTACTGCCGGGCAAACACCTCGTCGAGGAAGCTGTAGTCGAAGAGGTTGCCGGGGAAGAACGCCTCGTACTTCTGCTTGATGGCCTCCACCGTCGCGGGCAGGTTTTCGGCCCGTACTTTCACCGAAATGGGGTTCGCGTTGCCGTACGAGGGGTACAGGATGAGCGGTTCGATGGGGTTGCGCAGCGATTTCTGGTGGTAGTCGGCCACCACGCCCACCACGTCCCAGGCTTTGTCGTACACCATGATCTGCTTGCCCACGGCAGCGGCCGCCGACCCGAACCCCAGCAACCGGGCGGCCTTTTCGTTGATGAGGATGTTGTGCAGCTTACTGCCGTCGGGGTGGTGGTCGAGGGGCGTAAACTTGCGGCCGGCCACCAGCTTGATGCCGTACACGTCAATGTAGTCGTAGCTCGTGTTGGTGCTCCGCACGGTAAAGTAGGTATTTTCGTCGGAGCCCACGCGGCGCACCCGGAAGTCCCGGCCGATCTCGTGGCCCAGCACCGTTCCCGAAGTGGTGGCGCCCACCACGCCGGCAATGCCTTTCAACTCGTCCTTGAAGGTGTCCATGCGTTTGATGAAGGTGGAATCCCAGTCCGTGAGCCGGGGCGCGTTCACAATCAGCACCTGGTCAATGCTGACGCCCAGCGACTTTTCGCTCATGTAGCGCACCTGCCGGTACACCACGAACGAACCGGTGATGAGGGCCACCGTCGCCACGAACTGGCCGCCCACCAGCACCTTGCGGAGCAGGATGCCCCGGCGGGAGGCGCTGTACTTGCCCTTCAGCACGGCCACCGGCCGGAAAGACGACAGCACGAAGGCCGGGTAGAAGCCCGAGCCGAGGATGCCCAGCCCGATCACCGCCGCCAGGCCGGCCGTAAAGGCCCACCCGCCCACGCACTCCCCCAGCAGGTAGGTCAGCGACAACTGGTGGTCGAGCAGCCGGTTGAACAGCGGCTGGGTAAGCTGCACCATCGTAACGGCCAGCACCAGGGCGATCAGGTTGAGCAGCACCGACTCGGCCAGGAACTGGGTCACCAGTTGGGACCGCGCCGCCCCGGCCACCTTGCGCACGCCCACTTCCTTGGCCCTTTCCATCGCCCGGGCCGTTGCCAGGTTGATGTAGTTGACCCAGGCGATGCCGATGATGAGCAGGGCCACTGCCAGCAGCCCCCACACCACCGTGCCGTTGCCCGTCACCCCGATCTCGTACTCGTAGTCCGAGTACAGGTGGGCCCGGGTGAGCGGCTGGAGGAAAAACTGCTCCACGCTGCCCGACACCTTGCTGCCCTGGAAGTGCCTTTGGCTGAAGGCGGGCAGTTTGGCCTGCACCTGCCGGTAGTCGGTGCCCGGCCGCAGTTGCACGTAATGCCAGAAATCCGACGAGGTAAAACTGTGTTCGGCTTCTTCCCATTCGGCAATGAGGGTGGGGTACGAAATGAGCACGTTGAACCGCAGGTGCGAGTTTTCGGGCACGTCGCGGCAGATGCCCGTGACCCGGTACGGCCGCTTGTCGTTGAAAAACTGGAGCGTCCGGCCCAGGAACCGGGCGTGGTCGTCGCCGGAGTACCTGAACAGCTTGCGGGCCAGGGTCTCCGAGATCACGAGGGTGCGCGGCGACAACAGCGCACGGTGCGGGTCGCCGGCCAGCAGCGGGAAGGTGAACATCCGCAGGAAGGCGTTGTCTACGAACAGCCCATGGGGTTCGGACAGTTTCTCGCTGCCGTGGGTAATGATGATGTCCCGGTGCGGACTCACCCGGGCGTGGTCCACCACTTCGGCAAAGTCGTCGTCGAGGGCCTTGCCCACGGCCGAGTAGGTAATGGTGCCGTGCTGGATGCGCTTGCCGTTCTGGAAGCGGTCGTTGGTGACCCGGTACAGGTGGGAGGCGTTGGCGTGGAACCGGTCGAAGCTCAACTGGAAGCTCACGTATTGCAGGATGAGCAGGCAGGCCGCCATGCCGATGGAGAGCCCCAGGATGTTGACGAAGGAGAACACTTTGTTCTTCTTCAGGTTGCGCCAGGCGATGAGCAGGTAGTTGCGAAACATAGCTTTTAGAGACTGATATTCGTTCATTTATTCCATCCGCAGGGCATCCACCGGGTTTGCCCGGGCCGTTCTCAGGGTCTGGAACCCAATGGTCGCCAGGGCGATCAGGAGCACGAGGAGGGTAGGCAGCACGAACAACGGGGCGTTGACCGGGATGCGCAGGGCGTATTCCCGCAACCACGCGTGCATGACCAGGTAGGCGGCCGGCCAGGCAATCAGGTTGGCAAGCAGCACCAGCCGCAGAAAGTCGCGCGAAAGCAGCAGGATGAGGCTGCCGATGGACGCCCCCAGCACCTTCCGCACCCCGATTTCCTTCGTGCGCTGCACCAGCATGAAAGAGGCCAGCCCGAACAGGCCCAGGCAGGCAATGAAGATGGCCAGGGCGGCAAACAGCCCGAACACCTGCCCGAACTGCTGGTCGGCCCGGTACTGCCGGTTGAAATAGTCGTCGAGGAAGAAGTACTCGAACGGGTTGCCCGGGAAGGCCGCCGCGTACTGCGCCCGCAGCGTCTGGAGGGTGCCCGACAGCCCCGCCGTGCGGAGTTTGACGGTGTAGTAGCCCCGGTTGCCCCGTTCCAGGTGGAAGATCACGGGCTCAATGGCCTGTTTGGCCGACTGGTAACGGATGTCGTTGACCACGCCGATCACCGAAATGGGCCGGTTGTCCTGCTGGTTGCGGATGGGATAGTATATTTTTTTGCCGACGGCGGCCGCGGGCGTGGCGTACCCCAACTGCCGGGCCGCCGTCCGGGTAAGCACCACGGCATCGCCGTCCGTCGTGAAATCCTCCGAGAAAGTCCGCCCGGCCAGCACCTGGAGGCCGAAGGTGGAAAAAAACCGGTAGTCAACCCCCGCCAGGTTGTAGCTTTTCACGGCCGTGGGCTGGCTTTCCACCGTCCGGATGTACCCGCCCCACGAGCTGAGGCCGCCGCCCGCGCCGCCGGGCAGAAAGTTGGTGGCCGTTACGCCTTTGATGCGGGTGTTGCGGGCGGCTTCCGCCTGGAAGGAAGCCAGCCGCAGGGGGTACAGCGAATCGTTTTCCACCACGACCGGGGCTTTCAGGACCAGCGTCTGGGCGGTGTTCAGCCCCAGGTCGGCCTCCCGCAGGTGTTGCAACTGCCGGTACACCGTAAACGTGCCGATGATGAGGGCGATGGAGGCGGCAAACTGGAACACCACCAATCCTTTGCGCAACGCGGCACCCCGTCCGGCGTTGACGAACTTGCCCTTCAGCACGGCCACCGGCTGGAACGACGACAGCAGCAGGGCCGGGTAGAGGCCCGTCACCAGGGTGCCCCCGAAAAACAAGCCGGCCAGCAGCAGCCAGTTCTGCCGGTCCTGCCACAGGTGCCCGGTCACGGTTTCCCCGACCAGGTGCGCGAAGGCGGGCAGCGACAACTGCACCAGCGTAACCGCCGTGGCCAGGCCGAACCCGTTGAGCAGCAGCGATTCGAGCAGGAACTGCTTGAGCAACTCGGTTTGGCCGGCACCCGACACTTTGCGGACGCCGACCTCCTTGGCCCGTTCCATCGCCTTGGCCGTGGACAGGTTCACGTAGTTCACCCAGGCAATGGCCATGATGAAAAACGCGATCAGGAGGAGGAAATGGACCATGCGGCCGTTGCCGTTCACGCGGGTTTCGCCCAGCAGGTCCGAGTACAGGTAGATGTCGCGCAGGGGTTGCAGGAAGAAGTCTTCCCGCACGCCGGCATTCCTGAAATAACCGCCCTTTTGCTTTTCGAGCAGGCGCGGAAACTGGTCTTCCAGCTTTTCGGCCGAAATGCCGGGGGCCAGCAGCAGGTAGGTATAAAAACTATTCCACGCCCAGTCTTCGCTGAGGGGCTGCGGGAGTTTGAACAAAAGGTCGGCGGTTTTGAACGAAATCAGGAAGGGGAACTGCAAATGCGAGTTGGCGGGCACGTCGGCCACCACGCCCGTCACCCGGAGGGGGAGTTTGGCGTCGGCTTGCAACACGTGCAGGGTCTTGCCCATCGGGTTGCGGTTGCCGAAGTACTTGCGGGCCGTGGTTTGGGTGAGTACGATGGAACCCGGTTCGGCCAGGGCGGTGCGGGGGTCGCCCTGCCGCAGGGGGAAAGAAAACACGCCAAAAAAAGCGGAATCGGCAAAAACGAGTCCGGCTTCCTTGTGTTTTTGGGAGCCGGTGCTCAGCAGGGATTCGGCCGAACCCATGCGCAGGCGGACGTAGGCCTCGACGCCCGGAAAGGTGGCTTGCACGGCCGGACCCGCCGCGGCAAAATTACGCGCAAAATGGTGCGGTACGCCATCACTGGTGGTGTGCCGCATGGTGAGGCGGTACGTGCGGCCGGCATTGGCGTGGAAGGCATCGTAGCTCAACTGGAAGCGCACGTAGTGCAGGATGAGCAGGCAGGCCGCCATGCCGATGGCCAGTCCCAGCACGTTGATGAGGGAGAACACTTTGTTCTTCTTCAGGGTGCGCCAGGCGATGAGTAAGTAGTTGCGGTACATAATTAGGATCAGGATTCTCAGGATGAAGGGATGACCAGGATTTCGGATCAGGAGTCGC
>CADCTQ010000167.1 GCA_902805615.1 uncultured Cytophagales bacterium | reverse complement strand
TGCTGTTCATGAAGGACGGCACCACCCTCGAAACGCTGCTGAGCAAGGAGGATTACCAACTCGTGGACGGGTACTTTTCCGATTCGCTGGGCATCCCGCTGGGGCTGATGAAAAGCATCAAACCCTTCTTCCTCACTTCCATGATGCTGCCCGCCGTGATGGATTGCCAGCCGGCCTCCTGGGAAACCTCCCTGGCCGAACTCGCCAAGGCGAAGGGCACCGAAGTAAAGGGCCTGGAAACCGTGCAGGAACAACTGGCGTTTTTTGACAAGATTTCCTACCAGGACCAGGCGGCCATGCTCGTGGAAGGCCTCCGGAACGCGGGCAAGTCGAAGGAAGAGTTCCAGAGCCTGCTCAACCTCTACAAGCAGGGCGACATTGAGGCGCTGCAAAAGCTCGTGACGGCCCAGTCGTCGGGCCTGGGCAAGTACGACCAACTCCTGGTCACCGAACGCAACAACCGCTGGGTGCCCCTGGTCGAAAAGGCCGCCCGCGAAAAGTCCACCTTCTTTGCCGTCGGCGCCGGCCACCTGGGCGGCCCGGAGGGCATGGTCCGCCTGCTGCGCAAGGCCGGCTACACGCTGACGCCGGTGCTGGAAGGGGCAAAAAAGGGGTAGGGGAAGCGTCCAAAAAGGGATAGGGGCCGTTCACGAACGGACACTTCTGATCGTTGCCGGACAAAGGCGATCGGTGTAAAAGCCGTTTTATCTCGTACGTACCCGTTTTGGCGGTGTGGCATATTCTTTGGCAACCCGTACGGAGCCTGTTCTGCCCGGATCAACCCACCAGCCTGTTACCCCGATGCTCGCCAACCACTTCAAAGTAGCCCGCCGCACGTTGTTGCGCCACCAGTCGTACACCCTCATCAACGTGCTGGGCCTGGCCCTGGGCATGGGTTGCGGCATCCTGATCTTCCAGTTCGTTACCTACCACCTGGGCTTCGACCGGTTCCACGCCGACACCGACCGGGTGTACCGGGTGGTAAGCCATCTCCACGAGGAAACCATCCAGTACAGGGGCTCCGTGCCTACGCCCCTGGGAAAAGCTTTCCGCCAGGACTACGCCTTTGCCGATCAAGTGGCCCGCGTAGTCGTCTTTGATTACGATCAGGTAGTTTCCCTGCCGGCCGCCCGGGAAAACAATAAGTTCAAGGAGCCGGACGGCGTTGCGTACGCCGAGCCCGAATTTTTGCAGCTCTTCTATTTTCCCCTCGTCGCGGGCGATCCGAAAACCGCCCTGCGGGAACCCAATACGGGCCTCATTACCCAGCGGCTGGCCGGTAAATACTTCGGCAAGGCAAACCCGGTGGGCCGGACCATGCTGCTCAACAATTCCATCAACGTCCGCATTACGGGCGTGCTCAAAGACTTTCCCCCCAACACGGATTTCCGGCAGGAGATCTACGTGTCTTATCCCACCATGAAAGAGCAACAGTCCTATCTGGCTAGTGACGAAAGCTGGGGTGCCTTTTATGGCGGTTCAAGCTGTTTTGTGCGGTTAAAGCCGGGTGTTTCCGAGGCCCGGGTGGAAAAAGCCTTCCCGGGCCTGTCGCGGAAGTATTACAACGCAAAAGAAGCAAAGGGGTCCCAATTCCACTTGCAGCCCCTGGCCGACGTGCATTTCAACCCCGCGTACGGGGGATACGTGTCTAAAAACCAACTGCTGGCCCTGGCGCTCATCGGGGTGTTCCTGGTAATTACGGCCTGCGTAAACTTCATCAACCTGGCTACCGCCCAAGCCCTGCGGCGGGCCAAGGAGATCGGGGTCCGGAAAGCCCTGGGCAGCCGCCGGGCGCAGCTCTTCTGGCAGTTTATCACCGAAACCGCCCTCATTACCTCGTTAGCGTTGGTCCTGGCTTTGGCCCTGGCGCACCTGGCGCTGCCGTTTGTCAACCAATTGCTGGAAACCCGGCTTACGCTCAACCTGCTGGAGAACTACCCGCTGGTCGCCTTCCTGGTCATCCTGGCCACCTCCGTGATTTTCATTTCCGGGGCGTACCCGGGCCTGGTGCTGGCGGGCTTCGAACCGATCCGGGCCCTGAAAGGCAAAGTATCCCAGCAGCAGGTGGGAGGTTTTTCGCTGCGCCGGAGCCTGGTCATTACCCAGTTTGCCCTCTGCCAGGTACTCGTGATCGGCACCCTGGTGGTGACCGGCCAGATGCGTTACTCCAGCCAGTCGGATATGGGTTTCGTGAAGGAGGCAATTGTGATGCTGCCTGCCCCCCTAGGGGAGTCGCCTAAACTGAATGCGCTGGTTACCCGGATTACCGGGGTGGCCGGGGTGGAAAAGGTGTCTCTTTGCTGGGATGCGCCGGCTTCCCCGGATAATTATTTCAATACCGGTATTCGGTACGCGGCCCGGGAAGAAGAAAAGTTTGACATCAGATACCAGATGGCCGACCCCAACTATCTGTCCACCTTTGGATTAACGTTGGTGGCGGGCCGCAACCTCGCCCCTTCCGACACGGTCCGGGAGTACCTGCTCAACGAGACGGCCGTCAAGAAGCTGAGAGTTGCTTCCAATGATGAAGTGCTGGGCAAGAAAGCCGTGATCAATGGGAAAGAAGGAACCATTGTAGGCGTGATCAAAGATTACCACAACGACTCTTTCCGGGCGGCCATTGCTCCCCAATGCATCACCACGAAGCTGGATAACTACCTCAACTGCGCGGTGAAAATTGCCCCGGGGGCGTTGAACGCTACGCTCCCTGCCCTTGAGCAGATATGGAAGGGTACTTTTCCCCGGCACGTGTACGGCTACGAGTTCCTCGACCAGCGCCTGGCCAAGTTCTACAAGCAAGACAACCTGATCCTGCAACTGATCCAGTTCTTCGCGGGTGTCGCCATCCTGATCGGCTGCCTGGGGCTGTACGGGCTGGTGTCTTTCATGGCCGCCCAGCGGACGAAGGAAATCGGGGTGCGGAAAGTACTCGGGGCCAGCGTACCCCAGATCTTGTGGCTGTTCGGGAAAGAGTTCACCCAACTGTTGGGCATTGCTTTCCTGGTGGCCGCGCCGGTGGGCTGGTGGGCCATGCGCAAGTACCTGGAAGACTACGCGTACAAGATCGAATTGGGCCCGGCCATTTTCCTGCTGGCGATTGCCATCACTTTTCTCATTGCCCTGCTTACGGTCGGGTACCGTTCCCTGAAAGCGGCCTTGACCAACCCGGTTCAGAGCCTGCGCAGTGAATAAGGAATAAGGCCAACATCAATCGGAGCCCACGGAGTTAGACGGAGAAAAGCGTTTCACGGAAAGGCGCAAAGGAGGAGCGCAAAGGAGACGCAAGGACTGCAAGGGGAACGCGTATTTCTTTGCGCCCTTTGCGTCTCTATTGCGATCCTTGCGGTCCTATCTTTTCTTTGCGGTCTTTGCGCTCCTCCTTTGCGCCTTTGCGTGAAATCTGCCTTTGCGTGAAACGCTTTTCCCCGGCACAACCTCAACTGTCAATTCAGATAAACCTTACGCCTGCTTGAGCAGCGTGGTCGGGTCGTAGGCGTCGCGGAGGCCGTTGCCCAGCAGGTTGAAAGCCAGCACGATCATGCTGATGCAACTGCTGGGCAGGAGCACCAGGTGCCAGCTGTTTTCGGAGCCGATGGCGGCAAACCCTTCGTTGATCATGCTGCCCCACGACGGCATGGGCGGCTGCACCCCCAGACCCAAAAAGCTCAGCCCCGCTTCCGTGAGGATGGCCGAAGCCAGGTTGGACGAGGCAATCACGATGACCGGTCCCAGGATGTTGGGCAGGATGTGCCGCCAGATGATCTGGCCGTTGCGCATCCCCAGGGCCCGGGCCGCTTCCACGTAGAGCTTCTGCCGGATGCCGATGATCTGGCCCCGCACCACCCGCGCAATTTCGACCCAACTCGTAAGGCCCACCGCCACGAACGTCACCCACAAGCCCCGGCTTTGCAGCGCCATGCTGATGGCAATCACCAGCATGATGCCTGGCACCGACCACACCACCGTCATCAGCCAGCCGATGAAGGCGTCGGCCCGGCCGCCGAAAAAGCCCGCCGTAGCCCCCAGGGCCGTACCCACCA
>CADCTQ010000166.1 GCA_902805615.1 uncultured Cytophagales bacterium | reverse complement strand
ACCCAACTTTCCAGCGCCTCCCTCCTGGCAACGCTTCATGACCAGTTGGTGGCAATACCGGGCGGCGAAATCGAGTTGCGCGACGACCGGATCAGGCAGCGGTGGACCGTTCGCGTAGCCCCTTTTCTGCTCGGCCGGGTTCCCGTCACCCAGGCGTTGTACCTTGCCGTCACGGGGCAGTCGCCCAGCGCGTTCACGGGGGAACACCACCCCGTCGAAACCGTATCGTGGCGCGATGCCGTGCAGTTTTGCAATGCCCTCTCCGCCCGGGCCGGACTCCTCCCCTGCTACGCATTGAACGGCACGGGTGAAGAAATCACGTTTGACGCCGCCGCGGACGGGTACCGGCTCCCGGGTGAAGCCGAGTGGGAATACGCCTGCAAAGCCGGAACGGGCGGCACCCGGTACGGCGACCTTGACCAAATTGCCTGGTACAAGGGCAACGCGGAAGGAACCACCCGGCCGGTGGGCCTCAAGGCGCCCAACGCCTGGGGTTTGCACGACATGCTGGGAAACGTGTGGGAATGGTGCACCGACATCTACGACGAAAAAGTGTACGGTGCGTACCGCATCTTCCGGGGCGGCGGCTGGGCGGACGAGGAACGCGGCTGCCTGGCCACCAACCGGCGGCGCAGCCATCCCACCGCATTCAAAATTGATGACCTCGGGTTTCGCATCGCCCGAAACCGGGAGCAGCAAGCCAATTAATCGCATATTTGCCCATGCCAATCAAAGTTCTGGTCATCAGCGATTACCGGCCGTACCACTCGGTGCGGCCCGAAGCGGAGATTTTTATCGGACTCTCCCGGCTGGGCCTCCACGTCACGGTAATGACCTACGGGGATTGCCGGTACGCCGAAGAATTCCGCAAGGCCGGCGTGACCGTGATTGATTTTCACCCGCAGAAAAAATTCGACGCCGCCGAAATTGCCCGCATCCGGACGGAACTGGTGGCGGGAAAGTACGACGTCGTCCACTTGTTCAACAGCCCCGCCACCGTGAACGGCATCCGGGCGGCCAGGGGCTTACCCGTCAAGGTAGTGCTGTACCGGGGATACGCCGGCAACATCCACTGGTACGACCCCACGGCCTACTTCAAGTACCTGCACCCGCGGGTGGACAAGATCGTGTGCAATTCGGTGGGCGTGGAGGAAATCTTCCGGCGGCAGTTGTTCTTCGACAAAAGCAAAGCCGTTACCATCAACAAGGGCCACCGGCTGGAGTGGTACGCCGGTACGGTGCCCGCCGACGTGCGCAAAGACTTCCACCTGCCGGCCGACGCGTTCGTGGTGGTGAACGTTGCCAACAACCGCCGGATGAAGGGCATTCCGTACCTGCTGCGCGCCATGAACTACCTGCCGCCCGAGTTGCCCATCCACCTGTTGCTCATCGGCAACGACATGGACGACAAGACCAACCGCGCCATCATCGCCGGCAGCCCCAACCAGGATAAAATCCACATCGTCGGCTTCCAGAAGGGGGCTTTGAACATCGTGGCGGCCTGCGACGTGTTTGCGCTTTCGTCCATCACGGGCGAATCCATCACCAAGTCGGTGATCGAGGCGATGTCGCTGGGCGTGGCCCCGGTAATCACCGACATTGCGGGCAACCGGGAGCTGGTGGTTGACGGCGTGAGCGGCCGGGTGGTGCCGTCGCGCAATCCCGAGGCGCTGGGCCAAGCCCTGCTGGCCCTCTACCGGGACCGTCCGTTGTGCAAACGGATGGGCGAAAATGCCCGCCGGCACATCGAAACCCACCTGAACACCGACGACACGATTCGCAAGTACCGGCAGTTGTACGAAGAACTGGCCGGCCGCAAAGGCTGATGACTTTTTCATGCACGCTGCGGTACGAACCGCTTGCAATGACGATCATCACTTCCCTGACAACCATTGGAGCAGTATGAAAGATGATGTAACCGATCTAAAGCATTCTCTGTACAACCAGGGACTCACCCAGGGAGCAGAACGCTTTAATGACATGCAAAAGCGGCTTTATGATTACTTAGACCTGCTTTATTACGTTGAAACAGACGGCTTTACCGGATTTCTCTACAACAACGTTGATAAGGATGACCGGATGCCGGCGTTTGTCCAATGCCTGTTCTGCTTCGGTTTCCCAGCGCTGTCTCAACAATTGGAATCCATTTACTTGCAGGCCAAGGACCAGCAGTGGGAGGCAACAGAAGGCTGGGAAGATTTTCTGACCCGCCTCCATTTAATGGACAAGGTTGATGCTTTGGAAAAGCATCTTTACCAGGAAATTGCCAATTACCCCATTGACGACTGGACTGCGCAACACCACGATGTTTTGTCCACGGGCATTAGCATCCGGAAACATTAGGATGGCAGAAACCTGCTTTTGCGTAGTTTCGCCCCGTAATCCCGAATCCCTTGGCATTTTTCACCCCATCCGTCCGCAAACCAGTCGTTTTCCTGCTTTTCCACGCCGTACTCTGCATCCACCCGCTGTCCGGCCAATCGTCCCTCAAAACCCGGCTGGATTCCCTGCTCCGGCTCACGGCGCCCCGGCCCTTCAACGGGGCGGTGGTGATCGTGCGGAACGGGAAAACGATTTACGCAAAAAGCCACGGTTTTGCCGATTCAGCCCGCAAGACGCCGCTGCGGGTGGACAGCCAGTTCATTCTCGGTTCGCTCAGCAAGCAGACCACCGCCGTGCTGGTGCTTCAGGAACTGGAGAAAGGCAACCTGTCGCTGCAAGACCCGGTGCGCAAGTACCTTCCCGACCTGCCCGCGAGTTGGGCCGATTCGGTAACCATCCACCACCTGCTGAGCCACACTTCGGGCGTGGTGGGGGAAGACAAGCCCCTCGCCTTCCGGCCCGGATCGCAGTTCCTGTACTCGGGCATCCTGGGGTACCGGCTGCTGGCCCGGGTTGCCGAAAAAGCGGCCGGCAAAACCTACCCGGAACTGGCCGCCGCGTTGTTCAACCGGTGCGGGCTGCGCCACACCACCATTCCGGCGCTGTACCGGAAAGGCCGCCTGGCGGGCAGCTTTACCGAAGCCCCGGGCGGCGAACTGAAGCCCCAGCGGTACGCACTCAAGGACCTCGAACCGCCCACCCCGGCCGGCGGCGTGATCTCGACGGTACGGGACATGGCGCAGTGGAACGAATGCCTGCACGGCGGCAAGCTGCTCAGGGAAAGCACTTACAAGCTGATGACCACCGTGTACGCCGCCCGGCCCCACGCCCGGTGGGGCGAGGTGGGCTACGGCTACGGCCTCCAGGTGGACCACGGGGGCGGCGTGGCCGAATACAGCCACAGCGGCACCCTGGCGGGCTTTATCGGCACCAACCTGTACTACCCGGCCTCGGGCACCAGCATCGTCGTGCTCGAAAACGTCGCCTGGGACTTCAACGACCCGCTCCGCCAGTTCTACTTCCACGACCAGATCCGCCACCTGTTCCGCAACCAGCCCCGGCCGGGCAGCGCTGAATATCGTTGATCGTTGCTGGTTGTTCGCTGTTCGGGGCGACTGACTTGCAAGCCAAAGACTGCACACGGCCCATCGAACAACGAACAACCAACAACGATCAACGAAACCCTAATGCGCTTTCGTCGCTTCCCGGCTGAACTCGAACCAGGGCACTTCGAGGCGTTTCCAGATGCTCACGCCGCCTTTGGTTTCCTTGTACACGAAATACACGTCGTGCTCCCCGGCCGTCGGGGCGATGGGCGTGGACACGTCCTGTTCGCGGGGCGGCCCCTCCCGCACGGGCAGCGCGCCGATGAGCGGCCCCGTGGGCGAACCCGTCCGCACCTCGATCACGCCCAGCAGTTCCGGGGAATGCACCTGCGCCAGGATCGTTTTGATGCCCGTCAGGTCAAGCCCCCGGAAGGCCAGCCAGGCGCCGGATTCGTTGTAGGCCATGATGGCTTCTTTGCCGTTGAGGTTCCGCAGGGCCACCCCCTGCATGGCCGAAGCCTGCTGCGCCCGGATGCGCGGCGCCCGGAGGTACAGCGCGGCCCGTTCGTCCAGCCCGCCCCGGTCGGTGTAGCGGGCCGCCAGCAGGTACGTGCCTTCGGGCTTGTCGGCCCGCACGGTGCCCTGCGGCTTCATCCGCGGCGCCTCCTGCCGGAGGGAAAGAATGTAACGCACCATCTCCGACGCCTCTTCCGTGCTCAGTTGCGGGTGCGCCGACATCACGTGGTCGGTCCCCCACACGCCCCCGCCCCCCTGGATGACCTTGCCGGCCAGGGCGGCCACGGCCGTGGTGTCGTAGCGGCGCGACACGGCCACGAAGCTCGGCCCCACCGACTGTTTTTCCTTGGCGTGGCAAGCCAGGCAGTCCGATGATTCCATCAGGAGCAGGCCGCGGGGCTTCACCTCCTGCGACGCTTCGAGCCCGGCAAAGTCGTAGCCCACGGGCAGGTGCTGGAAGGACACGTTTACCTGGCCCGCCGGAATGGTCTTGCCCAGGGCGCCGTCTTCGCGGTCGGTCACCTGCACCTGGTAGGGCACCGGCTTGTCGTCAAAGTAAAAGGAGCGGTTGCCCTGCACCTTGATGGCGACCCTGGGCGGTTCGTTGCCCACCCGCACCGTGAGCCGCGCCTCCGCCGACTTGCCCTGCGCATCGGTCACGGTGACCGAGGCGGGGTACTCGCCGGGCTTGGGGAAGGAAAAGGTTGCCTCGCGGCCCCGGGCCTGCACGGTTTTGCCGGTAAACCGCCATTCGTAGCGCAGCGAGTCGCCGGGATCGTGGTCAAAGGAGCCTTTGGCCGAAAAGCGCACCTTCAGCGGGGCCGCTCCCCGGGTGCGGTCGGCGCTGATGCGGGCCACCGGGGCGCGGTTGCCCTCGGTGTACTCGATGCGCACCAGCTTGGCGTCGGTATTCTTGGCCCGCCAGTAGGTGCCGTATTCGAGCACGTACAGGGCGCCGTCCGGGGCGAAAGCCAGGTCAATGGGCTTGCTGAACGTTTGGGCGGGCAGGAACGGCTCCAGTTCCCGGAGCTTGCCGCCCGCGTCGAGGGTGGCCGTGAAGATCCAGTTGCGCATCCAGTCGGCGATGAACCACTTGCCGTCGTAGTACGCCGGGAACCGGTAGCCCGTGTTCTGGTGGTCTTCCGAGTAGTAGACCGGCCCGCCGATGGCATTGCGGCCGCCCTTGCCCAGTTGGGGAAACTCCGGCGAGTTGTCGTAGGGGTACCAGATGGTGGCGGGCCGGGCCGGCGGCAGTTCTTTGAGGCCGGTGTTGTTGGCCGACCGGTTGAGGGGCCGCTGCGGGTCCACGGCTTCGCCCGACTGCCTGGTGGCGAAGTTGAAGTAGTGGTAGGGCTTGCCGTCGCCGATGGTCAGGGGCCAGCCGTAGTTGCCCGCCCGGTCGGCGCGGTTGAATTCGTCGTAGCCCCGCGGGCCGCGCCGGAGGCTGTCGGTACCGGCGTCGGGTCCCACTTCGCCCCAGTAGAGCACGTTGCTGCGCGCGTCCACGTGGATGCGGTAAGGGTTGCGGCAGCCCATCACGTAGATTTCGGGCCGGGCGCCGGCCGTGCCGGGCGGAAACAGGTTGCCCGCCGGGATGGTGTAGGTGCCGTCGGGTTCGGGGTGAATGCGCAGGATTTTGCCCCGCAGGTCGTTGGTGTTGCCCGCCGACCGGAGGGCGTCGAAGCGGTCCCGGCCGGGCTGGTCGTCGGAGGGCGAGTAGCCGCCCGACTCGAAGGGGTTGGTGTTGTCGCCGGTGGACAGGTACAGATTGCCCTGCCGGTCGAAGGTGAGGGAGCCGGCCGAGTGGCTTACGCCTTCGTGGGTGACGGGGATGCGCAACAGGTCTTTGCGGCTCGCCTGGCGCAGGCTGTCGCCGCTCACCTGGAAGCGGGCCAGCACGTTGAAATACTGTTCGCCCTGGGCCACCGGGTCGCCGAAGTACAGGTACACCAGGCCGTTGCCCGCAAAGCCCGGGTCGAGGGCAATGCCCATCAGGCCGTCTTCGGCCAGGAAGCGCACGGGCAGCCTGGCGAGGCGGGTTTTGGTGCCCGTCCGGGGGTCGAGGCGGTTGACGTAGCCGGGGCGTTCCACGTAGTACACGGTGCCGTCGGCGGCCACGGCCAGTTCCATCGGTTCGTTGAGGTCGTCGTCGAGGACCTGGCGGGTAAAGCGGCTCTCTTCGGGTTTGGCGGGGTTTTGTTGCGCCCCCGCTGCCAGCGACAGCAGGAGGCACACCAGCGGCAGGTATCTGGTCATGGCGTTTGGAAAGGGCGGTTCCCGGCACGGGACGCGGAGCGATGTCGTTGCCCCGGTTTTTGCCCGACCCGTAATTTACCATTTACCCGGCAAATTACGGGGCAGTCGGTCACGGTCTTCCCAAAAATAGGACTCAAGGGACTAACAAGGGACTAAGAATGGTAACGCCAGCGGCAGCGGGGTAAGTCCCGTAGGGACGACCTATTGGTAGAACGCGCCCCCCTCTCCTGGCGACTAGTTCCGTAGGGACGGCATATTGGTAAAGCCCTTACCCCTGGCCCGTTTCGCTTCTACCGGGTACCACTATTTCGTCCCTACGGGACTGTTGCATTAACGTAAAAACGCGTGTTCTACCAATATGTCGTCCCTACGGGACTTATGAGCTTAGCAGGTGGTATGGGATGCGTCATTGCGAGGAGTCAGGGCAGGCTCTTGGGTGGGCATGACGAAGCAATCTCCCCCGTATCCCCGCCAAAGCCCGGCAACGACTCGGCCCCCAAGTGTCAGGGGTAAGAACGGCTCACCACCGGTAACGGCGTCTGGCGGGGATACGAAGGAGATTGCTTCGTATCCCCGCCCGCTTGGCAATCCCCCTCCTCGCAATGACGCAGCCCATACCACCCGTTAAGCTCATACACGGGATTTACCCCGCTGCCATTCCTGCCCACCGTCACGCTATGTTGCTGTCCCAACAACTGCGCAAGTCCCCAAAAAAACGGAACGCAGGCCGTCCCCGCATCAATGGGATGCAACCCGCCTTTCGTGCCTGAAGCTCACGCAGGAACCGCAACCAAGCCGTGCCGCCACGTCCAGCTACCGGGTTAACTTTCTCACTTTCAAACCTTTTAAATCCCTACTTCCGCTTGCCCGTCGAATTGGACAGTTCCTGTACGTCCTCCGCACTCAGTTTGAGGGAAGCCGCGGCGGTGTTTTCCTCCAGGTGTTTCACCGAAGACGTGCCGGGGATGGGCAGCATCACCTTCGAACGGGCCAGCAGCCAGGCAATGGCAACCTGGTACTCCGACACCCCGTGCCTTTGGGCCACGTGCTTGAGGGCCTGCTGCGTGGCAATGCCGCCCGCCGACAGCGGGTACCAGGGAATGAACGCCACGTCCCGGGCTTCGCACCAGTCGAGCACGTCTTCCCAGCGCCGTTCGGCCAGGTTGTAGAGGTTCTGCACCGAAGTGATCGTAATCAGCGGGGCGGCCTTTTCCAGGTCGGCCACGCTCACCTCCGACAGGCCGAAGTGCTTGAAGTAGCCCTTGTCCTGCATCTCCTTGAGGAAGCCGACCGTTTCGTTGACGGGCACTTTGGGGTCGAAGCGGTGCAGTTGGTAGAGGTCAATGCGGTCCACCTTGAGCCGCTTGAGGCTGCCTTCGAGGGCCTGTTTGAGGTGTTCGGGGCGGCCGTTGATGGGCCACTGGTTCGGGCCGGTCCGCGTGAGCCCGCCCTTGGTGGCGATCACCAGCCCGGCCGGGTACGGGTGCAGGGCTTCGGCGATGAGTTCTTCCGAAACGTGCGGCCCGTACGAGTCGGCCGTGTCAATGAAGTTGATGCCCAGGTCGGGGCACCGCTTGAGCACCCGGATGGCCTCGGCCCGGTCCTTGGGCGGCCCCCAGATGCCCTCCCCGGTGATGCGCATGGCGCCGAAGCCCATCCGGTTCACGGAGAGGTCGCCGCCGATGCGAAAGGTGCCGGCGTCAGCCGCGTTGATCGTCGTTTCTGGCATGGTATAATTGTATTAGTGGTTTATGTATTAGTGGTTTAGAATCACTCCTTTTCGTACCGCCGGAGCAGACGGTCGAGTTGCTGCCGGATGTCTCCTGCCACCACGCCCCCGTGGTAACAGATTACCGTATCAATCGCAAGATGCGCGATTTTGTTCACGGATGCCACGGCCTCCCGCAAATCGAGGGTGTAGTGGGGGTTGGCAATGTCCAGGGTGCCGTTTTCACAGACTACTGCTTCGGCCGCGATCATGGTTTTACGGGCTTCCAGGTAAATGGATGCGTGGCCGGGCATGTGCCCGGGGGTATGTACGATCCGGGTGCCGGGCAACCCGGGCAGTTCTTCGTCTTCGCGGAAAGAATCTACACTTTTTTGAGCACGTTGAGCACGCCGCTCGGCGTGTAGTCGCCCAGTGCCCCGTTGTTGCGGCTGATGTTGCGGAACACGGGCCGCTGCCCGAGCAGGAACGTGTCAATGGTAAACTGGTCGCCGGTGATGATCTGCGACTTGTAGTGCTGCACCACCAGGAAGCGGTTGTTGCCGATGTACACGGCCCGGATGAGCCGGTCGTTCCAGCCCAGTTCGAGCTGCGCCCCCACCGGCAGCTGCGCCGCGATGAGCACCGGTTCGAAGCCCACCGGGGTAGCGGCCGGGGGCGGCAGGGGCGACTGGCCGGGCGGCGCGGCGACCGTCGGGATGGGCGCCCTGGGGGCCGAGTCGGGCTTCTCCTGGTACTGCTTGCGGAGGAAAATGCCGTCGAGCAGGGCGTACTCCGTGCGGGCGTCGCTCACCAGGAGCTTGTCGGCGCCGAAGCGCGACATGTCCCCGCGCAGTTCGGCCGAGCTGCGGAGGCTTTCGCCGAGCAGGATGATCTTGTCCACGTCTTCGGGCCGCTGGTTTTCGCGCCCCAGGAACAGCTCGAAGCTCTGCGACACCTGCCGCACCTGGAACGTAACGAGCTGTTCGATCTCGTCTTTTTTGAGCACCACCTTGTTGTCCACGCCCCGCTCCACGGCAAAGTCGGTTTTCACCTCCACGAAGGGCCGCGGGTCGGTATCGAGCAGGCGGGTCCATTCGCGGGCCACGCGGAAGTGGCGGCGGTACTCCTTTTCCTGTTCGTCCTTGTTGAGCAGCAGGCGGCGGCGGTTGTTGACGTAGTCCACCGTGTAGCGGGCAATCACGTTCACGCGGCTGTCCACGCCCAGCAGCGGGTAGGTGTGCCGGCCGGTCCGTTCCACCGAGGCGGCGTTGTAGCACTGGAGCAGCGCGTAGTTGAGGTCTTCGCCGAAGGCTTCCATCACCACGATGCGCTTGTGGAGGGCCGGGGCCAGCGTGCCGGCGGCAAACAGGCTCAGCACCAGCATCTCAACGGGCACGTAGGCCGTCTCGTCCACGTCGTAGCCGATGCGCCGCAGGTACGCCGTTACGGCCGTCCGCGAGGCTTCGGGCACGCCGTCGGCCCAGGCGATGGACACGGGAATGCGGGCCGCCGGGTCGAGGGCGCTGGTGAGTTCGCCCAGGATGGTCAGGTATTCGCGGCGCACGTCGTCCATCACCACTTTGAGCAGTTCGATCACCGGCACGGGGTAGTGGGCCACCTGGTACCTGGCCTTCTCGTCGAGGAGGGTGTCGAGGAAGTCGCCGTAGGTGTTGGGCAGGTTGTCTTCGAAGTCGCCCCGGTACTTTTCGCCGTAGAAGACCAGGTTGGCCGACGTATCCACGAAGAAGTAGAGCGGGATGCGGGCGTAGCCTTTCGCCGTCACGGGTTTGAAGGTATCGTAGGGCTTGACCCCCGCCAGCATAAAATCCTTGTCCACGTAGAGGGCGAGTCGGTTGTTCATTCGGGTTGTCGGGTTTGGGGACCAATACGATGCGCGGGTGCCGGCCGGTGCGCCGGCGGCCGGTAAAGTTATAAAAAATAAAGGCTGCGGCTGCATCATTGCGGGCAAACGCGGGAGTACGGGCGGCCGGCGGCGCCCGAAAGCGGGGCGAACGGAAGGGGAAAGAGGGGATTTTCGTAAAATTGGGGGGCTTCTCAACGGGCGGGTCCGCCGGCCCGTATACTGCCCCGCCGGATTTTAGCAGAACACCCAAAAAAACGCTACTTTGAAGGCCACAAAACCGAACCCCGCGCCCCTGATGAAAATACGTCATTTTTTGTACCCACTGGCCCTCGGGCTGCTGGCGGCCTGTTCCCCCAAAACCGAATACGCCATCGAGCCCAAAGACCTGTCGAAGTTCCACGGGCAGTACGTGGCGCAGGCCGAAGCCCGGCCGGCCTCCGACTCGGTGGGCGTCTACATTGACTACTCGAAGGGCATGCACGAGGGCATCATGGCCTCGGCCGACTTCATCCGCGAACTGTTCACGATGGTCAACACGCCCCGGACGGTGTACTACCGGGTGGGCACGGCCGGCCAGCCGCCGCGCATTGACATCAACGCCACGGCCAACATTCCCTGGAACCTCAATAACTACACCGACACGCGTTCGGTGCTCGACGCGCCGGTGCGGCAGATCACGGCAAGCGACGGCACGGGGGTGTTCATCACGGACTTCGAGCTGGTGAAGGGCAACCAGGAGTTGCAGATCGTGCAGAACGGCAAAACCTTCAAGACGAGCATTGACATTTCCTCGTGGGCCGTCAACGAGTTCCAGCACTGGCTCAAAGGGGGCAACACCATTGACGTGTTCGCCAAGCCGTTCACCAAGCAGAACGCCTGGGTGCCGCAGTCGCAGCAGCAGCACGTGTACACGCTCATCTTTACGCCCAAAGCCCTCACCGACAACCCCGACGCCCTGGTCAACCGGCTGCTGGAAAAGGGCTACGGCGACAAGGGCGACCTGAAGCACTACCGCTTTTCGGC
The DNA here is from genome assembly GCA_902805615.1 of uncultured Cytophagales bacterium. GTDB lineage: Bacteria > Bacteroidota > Bacteroidia > Cytophagales > 172606-1 > CADCTQ01. Next base: position 7,367 of record CADCTQ010000166.1, on the reverse strand, counting down.
CGAAGAGGTGGCCCTGCGGGCGACGTACCAGGACAAGGCCAACGTGGGCGGGGCCACCGACAACGCCGTGCCGGAGGTGGTGCAGGTGGAGTTCCCGCAGTTCGACTACTACTTGTTCCGCCAGAAGGACCTCATGAAGATTCCCGAGTACAGCCCCAATGATACCCGCTTCCTGCGCAACCTGTTCCTGGAAAACGCCCCCGTCAACTACCCGGGCCTGAAGCTGAGCCTGAATGCCTACGACATCACGGCCGAGTACACCGAGTATTACAACTTCCTCAACCCGGTGGAGGGCGAAGCCAAGCAGAAGTACGCCTACCACCAGCCCCCGGTGGCCGGCGACGTGTTCAGCCTGGCCTACGACGCCAAGAAAAAGGAGGTGGGCGTGCAACTGCACCCCAACTTTACCGGCGTGGACCGGCAGACCCTCTACAAAGCCGACGTGGTGATTGAGGAAGCCCGGCCGCAGTTCGACCCGGCCCTGCTGCAAGACCTCCAGTGGACTGACGCCCGGGGCTTCCAGGTGCCTTCCCTGGCGGCCAGCCTCACCGAAGCCCTCTCCCGCATCAACCTCAAAGACCGGGTGGTGTATACGTATTACGTGGAGTTGTATTGAAAAAAGGATACTGGCCCGAACCCGCTAAGAAAATATTCCTTGAGAACGTAACGACGCTACTCATTCATGAAAAAGCCTTTTATTCCGTTTGCTTTTATTGCACTGTTGTTCCTTTTCGTTGCTTCTTGTAAAACAGAAACAACCACTCCCCCCGCCCCGTTTTGCCGGGTGACCAAGATTGAGGCATTGCCGTTGTACGGCAACGTGCATTATTACGAATTCGACCCTCAGGGCCGGTTGGCCCGGATCAAGTATGCGTATGGTAATTACGCCGACAGTACCTTGCAAACCGATGCCATTCAATACGATGCCGAAGGGAGAATCATTCGCATAGCGGGCGAAAGCGGACACCGGTTCGGCACCCAGCCAACCTACTACTGCATAGGCACTTGCCCGACCTACAGCACGTTTACTTACGGCGCCGATGGCAGGGTTGCCCAGGCCACCATATACGACGGAATCAATAATACCATTGAGAGAACGGAAAAATACGAGTACGATGCCGCCGGGAGAGTCACCAAAGTTCTCTTTTCGTCGGGCGTGTATTTCAGAAACGTGTACAATGCGGCGGGGAACCTGGATGCGGTATACATTCTGAATGCACTTGGCGAAGATGTTTTATGGCTGAAATTTCCCGAAACGGACGACAAGAACAATGTCTACCGCAGCCGTCCCGACATCCAGTTCATCCACTTTTTCAAAGGTGCCCTCACTGCTTACAATCAGAATAACCCCTTGAAGGAAGAGCGTTATCTTTCATCGGGTTCGGTAGAGTCATTGTGGGAAACAACCTCATTCACCCATGAATACGATCAGAGTAATTATCCTGCCAAAACCAGGCTGAGCAACTCCCGCCTCGGCGATTCACGCACCCTGCTCTACGAATACGATTGTCAACCATAATTCACCGCAACACAGCCCTGAACCGACCACATGAACCTACCAACCATTCTCCTGCAAGTCATTACCATTCGCAACCCGCGGCAGCTCGAACAGCAGGCCTACGAAACGTACCTGCTGGCCGTCATCGTAGCCATTATTTTCGTGGGCATTTCGTGGATCGTGGCCAAACTCATCAAGTGGGAAGGCGGCCGTGATCCCAAAGACGCCGGCAAGCGCCGGGCGGCCTTTTTCATCATCTGGTTTGTTGCCATTGCTTCCTTCTTCCTGTACAACATGGTGGTCGTTTCCGAAAAGGTGGCCCCAAACCTGCAAAGCCGTTTCTCGATGGTCAACTACCTGAGCACGCTGCTGCTGGCCGTGGTGTACCTGATCGTCGGCTTCATCCTCAGCAAACTCCTCAAAAACAGCAAGTACGGTACGATCTTCCCGGGGAAGAAGTAAGTTGTACGGGATGCGTCATTGCGAGGAGCCGGGCCGGAAGGCGGGCCGGGCGACGAAGCAATCTCCCCCGGAGCATCGCACGGGTTCCTTCGACCAATCGTTCCTTACGGGAAGATTTTCCAGCGGTGCCCTCCCTAATAGTTTTTAACCAAATGCACCATGAAGCACGGTGGCGCAGTGTACATGTTAACCAATAAGAATCACACTACTTTGTACGTTGGAGTAACGTCAGACCTCCAACGTCGGCTGGAGGAACACAAATCGAAGCAGTACCCGAACGCTTTTACGGCCCGCTACAACCTGGATAAGCTCGTATACTACGAACTGTTCCACCGCATTGAGGAAGCCATTCTGAGGGAAAAGCAGATCAAAGGGGGGTCCCGGAAAAAGAAAGAGGATTTGATTCGATCCATGAACCCCAATTGGCAAGATTTGCGGGAGCAACTGTCAGGATAAAAAAAATAACGTGGCATTGCCGAAGCCGGGCAGGAATTGCGTTACGTACCCGATAAGGCTTATCCAATTCTCCGGGTGAGATTGCTTCGTCGCCCGGCCCGCTTTCCGGCCCGGCTCCTCGCAATGACGCGATTCCCCGCAATGACGCGATTTCATTTAGACGCATTAACGCTATTTAAATTAAACCACTAATGAACAAATATTTCATCATCGGCATCGGCGGTACTGGGATGCGCTGCCTCGAATCTTTCGTGCACCTGTGCGCCATGGGCATGTTCGACAACTCCGAAATCAACCTGCTGGCCCTCGACACCGACCTGGAAAACGGCAACTTCGCCCGCTTGCAGGAACTCGTGGACGCGTACGTGAAGCTGAAGGGCGAAAACAAGGCCCAGCAAGCCCACGCCGACACGTTTTTCTCCGCCAAAATCAACTTCTTCAGCTTTTCGCCCGACTACTCCCGCACCGAAACGGGCTCTTTCCAGCGCATTGCCAAGGTGAGCTACGCCGGCGAAACCGAACGCGACCTGGCCAACCTGCTCTTTACCGAAAACGTGCAGAGCTTCGACCTCAAGCACGGCTACCGGGCCCAGACGCACGTGGGGTCGCTGCTCATGTACCACGCCATCCTCGACGAGGTGAACCGCAACCCCGGCGGCCACGTCTCCTCGTTCATCGACGAACTCTACAACGCCAACACGGCCGGCAACGTGAAGCTGTTCATCCTCGGGTCGGTGTTCGGCGGCACCGGCGCCTCCTCCATCCCGGTGATGCCGGCGGCCCTCGATACGGCCGTGCGCAAACGCCACCAGGGCAAAACGCTGGACAAGCTCTACATCGGGGCTACGCTGCTGACGAGCTACTTCTCGTTCATCTCGCCCACGCAGTCGAGCCGGGAAATGCAGCGGGTGGTGGCCGACTCCAAGAACTTCTCGATGAACTCGCAGGCGGCGATGATGTTCTACGAAGACGACCTGAGCGTGAAGCGGGCCTACCAGAAGTTTTACATGCTCGGCACGGCCACCAACGACTTCAAGACCGAACAGGCCGAGCCCGACACCATCACGGGCGGCGCCCGGCAGCGCAACGACTCGCATTACATCGAACTCTTCGCCGCCTTTGCCGCCTACGACTTCTTCAAAACGCCGGACTCCGACCTCCAGAAGATCAAGGCCGACAAGAACGGCGTGCAATACTTCTTCCGCACGATGGACGAAAGCGGCAAGCTGGACTTCAAGGACTTCCTGCCCGAACACGAGTCGGCGGGCGGCTTCATGAAGCGGTTCAGCCTGCTCACGGCCATGTCGTTTTTGGTCAACCTCGACAACACGGACTTCTTCGCCAGCGCCCAGCGGGGCGAACTCAAGAACATCTCGGGTTACGAAGACATTACCAAGGTGGAACTCGACGCGGTCTACAAGTACTTCGGGCTCTACCACTTCCGCCTCAGCAACGACCAGGTGCGGGAAGGCTGGCTCCGGCAGTTGTACCGCTCCACCGGGGGCGGCGACCGGCTCATGTTCAGCCCCGAAATGTTCGGCCTCACCACGGCCCGCGACTTCCGCAAGTACGACTACGGCAAGCTGTTTCCCAAGAACAGCGAGTACAACCGCCACAACTTCAACTCGGGCCTGTTTTCCAACCCGTTCGACAAGTTCAAGGAGGCCTTCGTGCGCGAAACCACCGACTCGCCCTTCGCCAACAAGAGCGAAAAGCTCATCAAGCGCATGTACGATGCGCTGGGGAAACTGTACGGATTTTAAGGCATTAACCGGATTTAAACCGGTGGCGTAAAGAGTCCCGGAGGGACGCCCTGTTCCTGGTACTGGGCTGTTACCTTTCGACAAGAGCTCCGTAGGAGCGACCTGTTTCCGTCCAACAGTACGCCCCTACGGGGCTTGTGTATAATTTGGTGGCCCCTTCTAGGAACAGGACGCTCCTCCGGAGCTAAAAGCAAGGCCCCAATCAAAGCGTCACCCAATTAGAGCGTAATTTCAGGCATTAGCGACCAGGACAATGGAATTGAAGATCGAAATCAACTTTGCGCAGTTGCTGGCGCTGGTCCACCAGCCATCCGAAGCGGAAAAGACGTTGCTGCTTACCGAATTGGAAAAGTCTCTGAACCAACCGGCAGATGACCAGGAAAAACGTGGCGGTTTTGGCATTTTAAAAGGCAAAGTCTGGATGGCGGATGATTTCGACGAACCCTTGGATGACTTCAGGGAGTATATGTAACCGTGTAAAGTAGTGATAGCTCCCATCCGCGTTGCCGGACTGCATTGCACCAATACTCAGCCCGCCGTACCCCGGGCTGTTTTACGCAAACCACTTTTAAACTTATGTTTTACCTAAAAAAAATTGCCCTCGACAACTTCCGGATCTTTAATTCGGACACCCACATCCACTTTTCGCAGATCACGGTGCTGACGGGGGCCAACAATTCGGGCAAAAGTTCGCTCTTCAAATCCCTGCTCCTGCTGAAGGAGAACCTCAAGGGCGGCTTGTTTTCCGACCTCAACTTTGCCGTAGGCAACCACAACCTGGGCGACTTCAACTCGACCAAAAGCCGCGTCAATGCCGACAACAACACGGTGAAGTTTACCCTCGACATGATCGCCGGCGGCGAAGACACGATCCGGCTCCAGCTGCACTACTCGCCCTTTCCCAACTTTCCCGAAAAAGCCTTCATCCGCTACCTGGGCGTGGACTGGCTCGAAAACGGCGAGGCCTTCGACCTGATCCGCATCGAACGGGTGCTCGACGACCAGCAGTTTCCGCTCGAATCGTTCAACATCAGCGTCAACCTCCGGCACTTCATCGCGCACAAGTTCACCGAATACGCCTATCTCATTGACGAAAAGGCGCTGCAAAAGAAGCTGGCCGCCGCCAACGAACACTTGCCCGGCCTGGCCGAACATATTGACCTGGGCCTCTACCAGTACGCCATCGAGGGCGTCAGCGGCAAGCTCGGCGACTACTCGGACGTGGATTCGCTCCTCTCGACGCCGCTCAGCGACTTTGCTATGTGGGACCTGCTCGGCGAGAATCCGTTCTGGCAGTCGCAGGAGGGCCGGCTGTTCCTGCTCGAATACAACGACTTCAACCTCGACGACCCCGACGAGGACGAGATGGGCTACCGGCGGCAGGCCGTCGAGTACATCTTCGATGAGGCGCTGGGCATCTCGGGGCTCATGTACAAAATGCAGGAGTGGATCGAGCCGGTGCTGGAGTACCACGTGGTGAGCCAGATCGCCGACATCCAGCACCTGGGCGCGTTCCGGGGCAACTCCAAACGCATCTTCTCGCTGGTGGACGAAAACTCCCTCGACTCCATCCTGTTCGACTTCATCCAGCGGTACGACAAGCTCAAACCCAACGAAAAGACGTTCCTCGACACCTGGATCAGCCGGTTCGGCATCGGCGAGGAGTTGCTGGTGCAGCGGCTCTCGGGCATCGGCACCATCGTGAAGGTGCGGCGGGAAGGCGAACTCTACGACCTCACGGACCTGGGCTTTGCCTTTGCGCAACTGCTGCCGATCATCCTCAAGGTGATCCTGGTGATCCACGGGGCGGTGAACGAACTGAGCGAAATCCGGTGGGACGAGGAGGAGGAAAGCGAGGCGGAAGCCCTCAAGCGGTGGGACGAAAAGATCATCTACAACCCCACGCTGCTGCTCATCGAGGAGCCCGAGAGCCACCTGCACCCGAAGCTGCAAGCCGACCTGGCCGACTTTTTCGCCGCCGCCAGCAGCCGCTACAACATGCAGTTCGCCATCGAGACGCACAGCGAGTACTTCATCCACAAGCTCCGCTACCTGATCCTCAAAAAGGTGCTGCCGGCCGACGCCGTCAACATCTACTACATTGACGGGCTCAACCCGAAAGCCTCCCAGAAGATCCGCGACATCCGCATCCGCGAAGACGGCAGCCTTACCAACGACTTCGGCAGCGGCTTCCTCGACGAGTCGGGCAAGTGGATGGAACTGCTGAAGGTAACTTACAATTAGAGGGTTGGCAAGTGATGAGGTCAGCAAACTGCCAAACTGGGATTGGGAACGGGGCGGAAAAAAAATATCACCAAAACGTATGCGCAAGGAAAGATACATCAACCCCTTTACTGATTTCGGGTTCAAGCGGCTCTTCGGCACCGAATTCAACAAGGACCTGCTCATTGACTTTCTCAACCAGGTACTCGGGGACCGGGAGCAGATCAGGGACTTGACCTATCTGAACACCGAGCAGCAGGGCCGCACCGAAACCGACCGTAAGGCCGTATACGACTTGTACTGCGAGAACGGGAAGGGCGAGAAGTTCATCATCGAAGTGCAGAACGCGAGTCATTTGTATTTTAAAGACCGCAGCATCTACTACGCCACGTTTCCCTTGCAGGAGCAGGCCCAGAAAGGGCAGTGGGACTACCAGTTGAAGGCCGTCTATACGGTATGCATCCTCAACTTCGCTTTTGCCGACCTTAGCGGGCAGGAGCGCTACCTGCGGGAAGTGCAACTACTTGACAAGCACACCCATGAAGTCTTTTTCGATAAACTTACGTTTATCTACCTGGAGATGCCCCGCTTCAAAAAGAGCGAAGAGGAACTGCTCACCCATTTCGACAAGTGGCTCTACGTGCTCAAGCACCTGGACAAGTTGCAGGACATTCCGCCCAAGTTGCGCGAGAAGATATTCAAGAAATTATTCACTCAAGCCGAGATTGCCAAACTAACCCCACAGGAGATGAGAACCTACGACGAAAGCCTAAAGGTCTACTGGGACAACTACAGCGTCATCGAAACGGCCAAGCACGAGGGCCGTGAGCAAGGCCGAGAGGAAGGGGCTACTGAAAAAGCACTCCATATTGCCAGGGAAATGAAGCAGGCAGGCGAACCGTTGGAGAAGATTGCCCGGTTTACTGATCTTTCCCAGGAACAAATAGAAAAACTGTGAAGAAGTA
>CADCTQ010000165.1 GCA_902805615.1 uncultured Cytophagales bacterium | reverse complement strand
TCACGGCCGCCCCGGCGTTCATCTGCGCGCCGCGGCCCTTGCGGGGGCTGACCAGCACGGCCGCTCCCGCTTTGGCGGCCCGTTGCCGCGTGGCGTCGGTGCTGCCACCGTCGGCCACCACGATTTCGCAGGACTCCTCCGGGCCGGCCGCCCGGCGAAGGTAGTGTACCAGGTCGGCAATGCCTTCGGCTTCGTTGTAGGTGGGGATGACGATGCTGATCATGGACCGCAAATGTAACCCAACCGGGCCGATCCCGTACCAACGGCAACCCCTCACCTCGCCTATGTCCGGATCACGGGAAAGAAAAAAACTACTGCGCCGCTTCGACTTCGCCGGGGCGCCGGTGCTGGCCCTTGCCGCCCTGGGCTTCCTGGTGCTCGAAACCCGCAAGGCGTTGCGCAAACGCAAACGATCACGCCCCGAACGCATCGGGACCAACGTGGCCGTGGCCGCCGTGGCCGGCGCCGGGCTGCGGTGGGTGCTCCTGCCGGGCATCATTGCTGGGGCCCAACTGGCGCACCGCCGGCGGCAGGGACTGGTGGCCCGCCTGGGCTTGCCCAAGTTCCTGGCCTACCCCCTCGCCTTCCTGCTGCTCGACTACGGCAACTACGGCTGGCACGTGCTGCTGCACCGCTGGCGGTTCCTGTGGCGCTTCCACAACGTACACCACACTGACCTGGACCTCGACGTGACTACGGCCTGGCGCTTCCACGTGGGCGAAGTGCTGCTCGGCACGCCTTTCCGGGCGGCAGCGGCCTGGCTGACGGGAGCCCCGCCGGGCCTGGCCGTTTTCTACGAGGTGTTTTACGAAGCCGCCACGGCGTTTCACCACAGCAATTCGAAGCTGCCGTACGGGCTGGAAGTACTGCTGGGCAAGCTCATCGTGACCCCGCGGATGCACGGCATTCACCACTCGGTGGTGCAGCGCGAAACCGACAGCAACTACAGCATCCTGTTTTCGTTTTGGGACCGCCTGCACGGCACGGTCCGGCTCGGGGTGCCGCAGGACGCCGTAGACATCGGGGTGCCCGCCTACCGCGACCCGCACGAACTCACCTTCGCCCGCCTGATGGCCCTGCCCTTCACCCCGGAACGGCCCTGGCAACTGCCCGACGGCACCGTCCCCGAACGCACGGGAGGCAGCGACCCGCACCGCCTCCTGCCGTAGGGAGTTGAGGAGTCAGAGAGTGGGGGAGTTTGAGCGTTAGAGCGTCGGCGCATCTTGAAGGAGTACGGTCAAACTGGTGTACGCTTCACGCTCAAACACTCAAACTCACCAACTCTCTGACTCCGAAACGTTCACTGTCGGGCAGCAACGTTCGAAGTCGAACGGTCAAAAACGGTCAAAAATAATTACTACCCCTTCTAATTCAACGGAAACGAACTTTTCGTGGTTTGGCACGCCTGTTGGGTGTATGGGTTTAACACAAACACACTTCACCTTTAACAATTATCCCCATGAAAACGCTCTTTAGCCGCATTTGCCGCAATGCCTCCCGCGGCGCCGCCCTGCTGGGCCTGGCCACCCTGTTTGCTGCCGCCCCGGCTGCCCTTGCGCAGCAGTCCGACCTCGCGCACCGGACGAACGTTCACAAAGTTGCCGGCACCAGCCAGGCGGTCTCCTCGGGGGAGTTGAAGGCCGTCATGTTCCCGGCCGGCAACCCGCTGAAAGTAAAAGTGAGCTTTGCCAACCCGGCCCTGGAACGGATCGTGATGTCGGTCCGGAACGAAGCCGGCGAGACCCTCCACACCAGCGTGGTCGGTCGCTACAAAAGCTACGTTACCCAGATTGACCTGACGGCCCTGCCCGACGGCGAGTACACGCTGCAATTGAAAGGGGAGGATTCCCAGTACGTCCAGTCGTTCCGCCTCCAGACCGAAACGGCCCGTTTGGCCCTCGTCGAGTAAGCACGGGGCCGGCCTTGCCCCCGGCGAATTGTTAAAATCTTGTTAAAAACGGCAGCCCGTCCACAGGGGCTGCCGTTCGTACTTATTCCGTTTACCCGTCGCCCCGCAACCATTACTTTTGATTTAAGTAATTGAAACAGAGAAACATTCCGCTTACCACTCCCTCTCACCCATTCACATCTAACCATCCAAAACGATGAAAACCCTTGTCATCCGCACCGCCCGCAACGTATTCCGCAACACCGCCCTGCTGGGCTTAGCCGCCCTGCTCGTTGCCACCCCGGCCGCCTTTGCCGGCAATGACGGCAGCGAAGACCCCACCGCCGAACTCAAAGCCGTGGCCTACGCCACCAGCCCCCTGAAGCTGAAAGTGAACTTTGAAAACCCGGCGCGGGAAAAAGTTACGCTTTCCATCCGCGACGCCAAGGGCCAGGTGGTGTACACCACGCCGCTGGGCCAGGATGCCGTGTACAACGGCAGGCTCGACCTGTCGGGCCTCAACGACGGCAACTACACCGTATCCCTGCAAAGCAAGTCGTCGCGGTACGAAAAGTCCTTCCGGATCCAGACCCGGACGGCCCGCATGGCCGTGGTGGAGTAACGACAACCCTTAACATTCCCGATACCCAGGCGCCTCTCCCTTCGCGGAGGGGCTTTTTTTATGCCCTTCCCTGACGGCGCGGATGGTGTTAAAATTCGTTAAAAATGAACTATTGAACGGGCTTACGGTTACTTTTGTAAGTGTGTAAGCGGTTATTAGTCAAATTGAAATGAAAAAGCAGCATATCCGGTGGATGATCGCCCTGATGACGGTTGCGTTGATCGGGCTGGTGGCCTCGCAGGTCTACTGGATCAACCACGCCCGGCGCGTGGCGCAGGAGCGTTTTGACCAGAACGTGCAGGACGCCCTGCAAGCGGTGGTGCGCAAACTGCAACGCGAAGAGGTACTGCAAATGGTGGCCCAGCGGGTGCAGGCGGCCAAAGCCGATTCGGCCCGCATCCATTCGATCCCCGAGCCGGCCCCCGTCCGCAAAACCGCCCGGGCCCGGCAGCCCGCCCCCGGCAAGCGGGGCCAGGCCGCGGCGCCGCCCGTCCCCGGCGAATCCGCGTGGGAGGACCCGTACCGCCACCTGGTCTTCGGCACGGCCTACCCGTCCCATCCCTTCGAATCCCTCCTTTTCGGCGTGGATGACTTTACGCTGACGACGGACAGCCTGCCGCCGGGCACCTCCCGGAACTACGCCGTGACGCGGCAGCAGTTCCGCCTGGAGACCGCCGGCGGCACGACTTCCTTTGAATTATTCTTTGACGAGGGCGGCTGGGAAAACGGGGCGGCCCCGGCCTACCAACCCATGAGCCGCCCCGAATGGGAACAGTGGCAGCGCCAACGGCAGGTGGAAGCAATGGTGCAACACTCCATGCAGGCCCAGATGCAGTGGCTGCAACGGCAATACGACTCCGTGCTGATCACCGAAGGCTTCGGGCGGCCCTACGCGGTGCCCAAACGTGGCCGCACGGCCCCCCGGCAAAAAAAGGCCGTTGCCCCGGCAGCGGTCAACCCGGTAGCGGCGGTGGTGCCGGCGCCGGCCGACTCGGTGCCGGTTTCCAAAACGACCCTCAGGCAAGGCTTCGAGAAGGTAAAGAAACAATCGGAGATCGTGCAGGACGTACTTACGCAACTGGTGACCGAAAACCGGCCCATCCGCGAACGGATCGAACCCCGGATGCTGGATTCGCTGCTGCGGACCGAACTCCGGAACCACCAGGTAGCCATCCCGTTCGCGTACGGCGTGCACAGCCGCGACGAAAAAAACGTGCTGTTCACGTCGAGCCTCGCCCCGGACGCCGGGGTGCCGGCCAACGCCTACAAAGCCACCCTGTTCCCCAACGACCTGTACTGCGTGGGCAACTACCTGTTCGTGCACTTCCCGGGCCGCAAGCACGCCTTCAACGCGTCTTTCCTGCCGATCCTGGGCAGCTCGGCCGTGCTCATCCTGGTAATCACGGGGTGCTTCTACGCGGCCATCGCCGCGATCCTCAAGCAAAAGAAACTGTCGGAGATGAAGAATGACTTCATCAACAACATGACCCACGAGTTCAAGACGCCGATCTCCACCATTTCGCTGGCCTGCGAGGTGTTTTT
>CADCTQ010000164.1 GCA_902805615.1 uncultured Cytophagales bacterium | reverse complement strand
TGTTTTTCGATAAATTAACGTTTATTTACCTGGAGATGCCCCGCTTCAAAAAAAGCGAGGAGGAACTGCTCACCCACTTCGACAAGTGGCTCTACGTGCTCAAGCACCTGGACAGGTTGCAGGACATTCCCAAGAAGCTGCGCGAGAAGATATTCAAGAAGTTATTCAACCAAGCAGAACTAGCCAAACTAAACCCACAGGAGATGAGAACTTACGACGAAAGCCTGAAGGTCTACTGGGACAACTACAGTGTCCTCCAAACCGCCAAGCACGAAGGAAGAGAGCAAGGAATAGAGGAAGGTTTGCAGAAAGGACGACAGGAAGAACGGATGGAGATTGCCAAGGAAATGAAAGAAGCAGGGGAACCGGTAGAGAAGATTGCGCGGTTCACCGGCTTAACGCAAGACCAAATCAAAGAACTATAAACACGTTTGGTTTAAACCCTCAAGCGATGAGAACCTACGACGAAAGCCTGAAGACTTACCGGGACAACTACAGCGTCATCCAAACCGCCAGGCACGAAGGAAGAGAGGAAGGCACAGAGCAGGGCTGATCAAATCGCCCGGGAGCTAAAAAGCAATGGCGTATCCATTGATGTAATTGCAGTACCAACGGGACTCACCAAAGCACAAATCGAAAAGTTGTGACCACTACCGCCTCCAAGACCTACCCCGTATACGCCAAACGACTCGGCCTGCTGCGCAACCCCGCCGTGCGGCGCGAACTGGCGCAACTCGACCCGGAGGGAGATTACCAGCGCATCGTGCAACTGCTCACGGGCTACGAGTTTCCCTTCGACATCACGCGGGCCCTGGAACTGGCCCTGTTCCACACGTACGCCAGCCCCCGGATTTCGTCCCTGCTGGCCCGCACCGGCCAGTTTGAACGCCACGGCCAGCAGCGGTACGATGATACGAGCCTGCTCATCTCGTGGTTCATGCAGGAAGGGGTGGACAGCGACCTTGGCCGCCGGGCCATCGAACACATGAACCGCCTCCACGGCTCTTACCACATCCCCAACGAAGATTACCTGTTCGTGCTCTCCACGTTCGTGTTCTACCCGGTTGCGTGGGTAAACCGCTACGGCTGGCGCCGCCTGACGCCCGGCGAAGAACGGGCCTTCTTCCTGTTTTTCCGGGAGGTGGGCCGGCGCATGCACCTGCAAAACCTGCCCGGTACGGTGGAGGAACTGCGGGCCTTCACGGATGCCTACGAGCAGGAACGCTTCCGCTACACGGAAAGCAACCGCCGCATTGCCGACGCCACCGTGAAGATCGTGCAGGGCTGGTTCCCGGGCTTCCTGCGGCCGGCCGTGCAGCCCGTCTTTGCCGCCCTCATCAGCGAGCCGCTGCGGCAGGCGTTCGGGTACCGGCGTCCGCCCCGCTGGTTCCGGGCCCTCATCGAAGGGGCGCTGTACCTGCGGAAAGGGCCGCTCCGCTACATCACCCTGGAACCCTATCCCAGGTGCATTGCAAACAGCACGTACCGGTCGTACCGGGAAGGGCCGCCCGCCATCGAAGCCCTCGGGCCGGAGACGCTGCGGAGAAAAATGCGCGGTTAGCGCATTGGTAATTATACTGAACAAGTCCCGGTTTTCGCAAAAAATACCTATTACCGGGTATTTTATACTAGGTAGTTTTACCTTACCTTGCCCTGCTGTGCTCACGGTCCGGCTATTACCCCCTATCGGGGCCGCGACAGCTCATCACTATGGAAACGCGATACGCCCCGTTCAACTGCACCCTGACCCTCCGGCAACCCATCAAATCCTTCCTGTTCACGCAGTCCAACCATTACCTGCGCATCCAGAAGATCATGCTTACGGCGCACATGGCCGACCACGCCTGGATCGAAGTGGCCGGCAACTACGCCCTGGAAATCGTTTCCACCAACGCCCTCAACGGGACCATTCCGCACACGGTGCTGCTGGCCGCCCTGCTCGATACGGACGCCGTACTGCCCGTATTCGAAGTCAACCTGCCGTATCCCCTCGACCACTACGAACAAGCCCAGCAGGACCAGCCGGCAACTTCCCTCTCCACGCACCTGCAAATCCGGCTCATCCAGCACGGCCCCACCGCCATTGAACAGGTCCGCGTCGAACTCCTCTGCCTGCCCGTGCCCCAGGCCGCCGAAGTGTAATGGTACACTGATGATTATGATGATTAGGATTAGTTATGATCTTTTCCTGAACTTCTTTTTAAATCGGTCCCAATCATAATAATCATAACTCATCAGTGTACTATTCATAACCGATCCGTGTACCGCCCGTGCAACCTTTGCCCGCCTCTTTTCGAATACCCCAACGGCCATAACTGCCCTTTTATCAATAGGGTAGGGCAAATGTGTTTCTACTATATGAGAAAGAGAGGATGACATGAAAAGCGATAAAGACCAGGGGGACAACCTGCTGCTGCGGCTTGGCAGGCAACTGCAGGCCGTGCGGAAGGAACGCAACCTCACGCAACGCGACGTGTACCAGCAAACCGGTATTCACGCCGCCCGCATCGAACGGGGAAAAGTGAATCTTTCGTTTACCACCCTGCTGACGCTCTGCCAGACGCTGGGCGTGAAAATGTGGGAAGTACTGAAAGCACTTGATGTATAGATGGGGGATGTGAGATGGGAGACGTGGGACGGCAGACGGTTTCTACGGCAAAAAAGCCCCGGCAACGGGGCTTTTGCTTTGTCGCCGCTGCCCGGCTCAGGGCAGCAGGGGCCGGATGTACGCATCGAACGTGGAGGGCGTGAGCGGCTTGGGCAGGAAAGCCCGCACGGAAGAATACGTGGCCGCCTTGGCCCGGTCGCTCTCCAGGGCCGAATGCGAGAACACGAAAACCAGGCAGTCCGGGAAGGCCGGCCACAGTTCCCGCTCAAAGTGCTCGATCCAGGCGAAGCCCGTCATGTCCTCCATCAGCAAATCCACCAGGATCACGTCGGGAAACGTACCGCCCGCCCGGCACACGTCCAGGTAGTTGAACGCCTGCCAGCCCATCGAAAAAAACCGGTAGCCGGCCACGTCTGTGATGTCCCGCAGAATCATCTCGGTAAACTGGTTTTCCCAGGGGTTGTCGTCAACAACCACCAGGGTATACCCCTTCTCTTTCCGGCTCACGGGCTTTTCCTCCTCGGCGTCAGGTCCCGGTGCAGTGGCGCGCATGGCTTGTATGGTTGGCTATTGAGTTTCCGGGAAGACCCCAAGGTACGCATTCTTTTCCAATTGCTGACAAATATGTCCACTGCGTAGACAGTCGCAAGTGCAGCGTCGTAAGTCGCAAGTGGATCGGGAAGTGATCTTTTCCGCTTTCGGCAGCCAACGCCCTTACGTAAAGGAGTCGTGAGTCGTACCCGGAATAAGCTCACTTCCCGATCCACTTACGACTTACGACCGGCGACGTACGACTACTTCCCGATGTCACACGAAATGAGCTTCCAGTTATTGGCGTCGGTGGGAGGGCCGCCCTTGAATTCGAGGCTTACCATCCACGGGTGCTTGCGCTGCTCACCCTGCCGGTCGGTGGAAACGAACTGCGACCGCACCGTATACACCTTGTCGCCTTCTACTTCGGGGGCGGTCGGGAAGCTGATGGACAGGGAGTTGCCGACCTGGGCCCGCACCGCCTGCTCGGCCCGCACGATGGCCTGCGCTTTGATGGCTTCCTGGTCAACCTTGGGGCCGCCCCGGAAGTACGCGTTGAACCCCCAGTTGAGCAGCAGCAGGACGGCCACCAGCGCCACCCAGCCCAGGGGAATCTTGGTGAAATTTGGTTTTGCGCGGGGCCTGCCCGCGGCACTTCTATGTTGTGTCATCGCATGAAATTAGACGTGAGAACCCGTACCGAAGATGGCCCGCAAATTCACCAGCCATCCCCTCAACCCAACAAATAAACGCACAAAAAAATCACCCAACTCTCAAACTCTCAAACTCCCTACTCCTCCACTCTGAATTCGACGCGGCGGTTGCGGGCCCTTTGGGTCTCGGTGTCGTTGGGAGCCACGGGGCGGGTGCCGCCGTAGCCCCTGGCCCGGATGCGTCCTTCGGCCACGCCCTTGCGCTGG
>CADCTQ010000163.1 GCA_902805615.1 uncultured Cytophagales bacterium | reverse complement strand
GCAGCAAAGTCCCGTAGGGACGAGATATTGGTAGAAAACGCAAACGTACCCCTTCTACCAGTCCCGTAAGGACGACATATTGGTAATGGCTTGGCTGACAAGACCCTTACTGGTAATCACCCTATCGGTAAAGCATACAATGGTTTCGCCACTGCGGGACCATTGCAAAGGAAACAGGTCGTTATTACCAATATTTCGTCCCTACGGGACTGTGGCACTTATGCATAAACGCGTATTCTACCCATATGTCGTCCCTACGGGACTGCTCCGGTGGAGAACTTACCTGTAAGCCCTGACCAACACAACTCCATTCTTCGATGCAAAAGAAAGCAGGTGAAAAGGAGATAGGCAGGGGTCATACGGCTTGGGCCGAGGACAGCGTGGCTCCGGCGGGGCCGACGGCGAGGTGTACGGTACGGCCGCAGGGCATGGCCCAGTTTTCGGGTTCGTGGCCCACCGGGAAGCCGTAGCACACCGGGAAGCCGTACTCCCGCACGGCGTCGGCCACGATCTCGTGCGGGTCTTTGCCGAAGGGGATGTCGTTGTCCTTCGAATCCGAGAAGTGCCCCACCACCAGCCCGGCCAGGCCGTCCAGCTTGCCCGTCCGCTTGAGCTGGACCATCATCCGGTCAACGCTGTAGAGGTATTCGTTGATGTCTTCGAGAAAAAGCACCTTCCCCCGCGTATCCACATCAGAAGCCGTGCCTACGTTCGACACCAGCAGCGCCAGGTTGCCTCCCACCAGTACGCCGCTGCCCTCGCCGGGTCGGTTCAGCGCGTGGGGCGCGACCCGGTAGGCGATTTCCCCGCCGAACAGGAGGTTGCGCAGGCTCTCGATGGAAAAGGGCGTGTCGCGGCCGAACAGCAGCGGCATGGTGGCGTGCAGGCTCTCCACGCCGAGCCGGTGCAGGTGCAGGTGCAGCGTGGTAATGTCGCTGTAGCCCACCAGCCACTTGGGCTGCCGGAGAAAAGCCGTGAAGTCGAGGTCGTCAATGATGCGGGTGGTGCCGTAGCCGCCCCGGGCGCAAATGATGGCGGCAGTCTCCGGGTCGTCGAGGGCGCGTTGCAGGTCGGCGAGGCGCTGGGCGTCGGTGCCGGCAAACTGGTGGTGGAGGGCAAACAGGTGTTCACCGGTTTCCACCGCAAGGCCCCATTCCCGCAATCCGTCGAGGCCGGCCGTGACCGCCGCCGGGGAAATCCGGCCGGCCGGGGCAAGCACCGTCACTTTTTGTCCACTTCGCAGGGGGAGGGGCCGCTTCCAATTATTTGTCATGAATCGTTAAAAGAAATTATTAAAAAAACTTCCGCGCTATTGAGAAAATAACCCGGCAGGCGAGACAATTATCGGGCTATTTTACTTAATTTGGGATGGTTTTGCCCAAAAAAGATGAACGTTTCCACCACGCAGCCTTTTCAAATTGTTTATTCGCTCTATCAGCACGAATACCTGGGGTACCTCTTCGAATCGTTCGTCGTACAGGTCAATTCCAAGGGTCTGCTCACGTTCCAGTACCAGAACATTTCCGCCAAGAACGCCGCGGAGTTCGCGGAGGGAATGGATCACGTTGATTACCAACTGGTAGAGATCATTGATACGATCCAGCAAGACGCCATTCTGCGCAAGTTCTACAACAAGAAGATCAGTACAGTAGACTTTTTCCTGAAAATATACGATCCCAAGAAGGGCGACAAGGATTTGCAGGAGACCATCGAAGCCTACGTGGAAGAACGCCGTTCGCAGCTCCTCGAACGGATGGGCGACAAGTGGCTGTTCATCATGGGCAACGACGGCAACCCGGTGTGGAAACGCATTTACCGGGCCCCCGAAAAAGCCACCGTGCTGTTTCACTTCCGCCGCAACGAAGCCAACACGCACTACTTCCCCACCATCAAGTACGCCGGCGAAAAGCTCGATTTCCAGTACAAAGACGCCCTCATCATCTGCAACGAACCCGCCTGGCTGATCGTGGGCGACAAGTTATACAACTTCGAAAAGAACGTGGACGGCAAAAAGCTCCGCCCGTTCCTCAACAAGCGGTTCATCGAAATTCCCCGGAAAGTGGAAGAAACGTACTACCAGAAGTTCATCGCCCCGCTGGTGGCCGCCTTCGACGTTTCGGCCAAAGGCTTCGAAATCCGGGCGGCCTCGTTCGTGCCGGTGCCGGTGCTCACGTTTTCGGAATGGTACAGCACCAAGCCCTCCCTGCTGCTGATCGGCGGCGAAGAGGGCGAAGAGGAGGCGCCGCCGGGCGAAGGCAAAATCCTGTTTGACCTCACCTTCCAGTACGGCAAATTCCGGTTCCAGACCGACCACGCCACCGAGTCGAACGTAAGCGTAGAGAAGGTGGACGAGTCGTACGTGTTCCACAAGATCGAAAGGCGCCGGGCCGTCGAACTCCAGAAGATGACCCTGCTCCGGCAGACCGGCCTGGAGTTCAAGAACGGCCGCACGCTGCTCGAAAAGGCCGACGCCTTCAACTGGCTGCACCGCTACTCGTCGCTCGTGCAACAGGAGGGCTTTATCCTCCACCAGCAGGTGCAGAACGGCAAGCGGTACTTCCTGGGCACTTCTTCCATTGACATCAACATCGCCGAAAACAACGACTGGTTCGACCTCTACGCCAAAGTGAAGTTCGGCGACTACGAAATTCCCTTCGTGAAGCTGCGGAGCCTCATTCTGCAGAAGAAGCGGGAGTTTACCCTGCCCAACGGCGAGATTGCCGTCATCCCCGAAGTGTGGTTCACGCAGTACTCGGAACTGTTCGCCTTTGCCGAGGGGCAGGAAACCTTTACGCTGCGCAAGCACCACCTGGCCCTGGTGCAGCACCTGCAAGCCGAAAGCCTCGCCCAGATCACCATCAGCCGCAAGCTCGAAAAGCTCCGCGACTTCACCCAGATGGAAGACTTCCCGATCCCCGACGGCTTCCGGGGCGAACTGCGGCCCTACCAGAAGGCCGGCTACAACTGGATGCGCTTTCTCCAACAGTACAACCTGGGCGGCTGCCTCGCCGACGACATGGGCTTGGGCAAGACCATCCAGGCCCTGGCCCTGCTGCAAGCCCAGAAGGAAGCGGGGGGCACCGGCACGTCGCTGCTGGTGATGCCGACCTCGCTGGTGTACAACTGGGAAGTGGAAGCCCAGAAGTTTACGCCCGGGCTCAAAATATTCACCTACACCGGCACGCACCGCGAAAAAGACCTGGCGCAGTTCCAGGGGTACGACGTGGTGCTGACGTCCTACGGCATTGTCCGCATTGACATCGAACTGCTCAAGCAGTACTGCTTCGAGTACATCATCCTCGACGAGTCGCAGGCCATCAAAAACCCCACGTCCAACATTGCCAAGGCCATGCGGCAGCTCAACGCCAGGCACCGCCTCATCCTCACGGGTACGCCCGTGGAGAACAGCACGCTGGACCTGTGGTCGCAGATGTCGTTCATCAACCCCGGCCTGCTGGGCTCGGAGAAGTTTTTCCGCAACGAATTTCAGATTCCCATCGAGAAAAAGAACGACGAGGACAAAACCAAGCGGTTGTTTGCCATCATCAAGCCTTTCATCCTGCGCCGGCACAAGTCGCAGGTAGCTACCGAATTGCCCCAGAAGGTAGAGCAGATCCAGTACTGCCGCATGGCCCCCGAGCAGGAGGCCGCCTACGAAGAGGCCAAGTCGTACTTCCGCAACAAGGTGCTGGAGAAAATGACCGACCACAGCACGCCGCAATCCCAGTTGATCCTGTTGCAGGGACTGACCAAGCTCCGGCAGCTTGCCAACCACCCCAAAATGATAGACCCCACCTACGAAGGAGGTTCGGGCAAGCTCGAAGACGTAAGCCACCGCCTCGAAACGGCCGTGGGCGAAAAGCACAAGATTTTGGTGTTCAGCCAGTTCGTGAAGCACCTGGCGTTGGTGAAGGAGTGCGTGGAGGACAAAAAGCTGCCCTACGCTTACCTCGACGGCAGCACCCGCAACCGGCGGTCGCAGGTGGAGCTGTTCCAGCGGGAGCAGGAAGTGCAGATTTTCCTCATTTCCCTCAAGGCCGGCGGGCTGGGCCTCAACCTCACGGCCGCCGACTACGTGTTCATCCTCGACCCCTGGTGGAACCCCGCCATTGAGGCCCAGGCCGTGGACCGGGCCCACCGCATCGGCCAGCAGCAAACCGTGTTCAACTACAAGTTCATTACCCGCAATTCGGTGGAAGAGAAAATTCTGGCCTTGCAGCGCAACAAGAAGCGGCTGGCCGACGAACTCATCACCACCGAAGAAGGGTTCGTGAAAGCCCTGACCAGAGAGGACGTACTGGCCCTGCTGGAGTAGGTGTGGCGGCCCAAAGGGCAATTGGATATTAAACATAGAGCACGGAAAGAGGATTCTTTCATAAAAAAGGAAAGTTTATTGCGAAATCCTGCGAAACGCCTTAATATTGAAGGATTCAACCGGCGGAATAGCCCGCTGGTGTCCGAGCTGCATGAAAAAACTCCTACTGCGCTTTGCGCCCTTCTTTGGACTTTTCTCCGTTTTCATTCTCTTCGTTCTCATTTGTCCGCCCGAGTTCTACAGTTTCTACAATATCAAGACCATCATCACCCAGACGGTGATCGTGGGCATTGCGGCGCTGGGCATGACACTGGTAATCGTTTCCGGCGGCATTGACCTGAGCGTCGGTTCGCAGATTGCCCTGGGCACGGTGGTGGTTGCCACCCTGCTGAACACGGGCGGCGCGGAGACGGCCAAGGCCGGCACTGCGCTGTACGCGGCGCTGGGCGGCATTGCGGCCTGCGCCCTGTGCGGCGTGCTCATCGGGCAGTTGGTGTCGCGGCTCAACATCGTGCCGTTCATCATCACGCTGGGCATGATGCAGATTGCCCGGGGCGTGGCCAAGTGGATTGGCAAAGAACAGACCGTGAGCACGCCGGCCAACGGCCTGCAATCCCTCATGCTCACCGACCCCGACCCCGAGTGGCTGGTGTTCGCCCCCGGCGTGTGGGTGGCCGTCATCCTCCTGGTCCTCACGTCCGTCCTGCTTAAATACACCGTTTTCGGCCGCTACGTGTTTGCCATCGGTTCCAACGAGAAAACCGCCCGGCTCTGCGGCATCAACGTACCCCTCAACCGCGTGTTCATCTACACGCTGAACTCAATGTTCGTGGGCGTGGCTTCCATCATGCAGTACAGCAACCTGACCGTGGGCGACCCGACGGCGGCGGTGGGCATGGAACTCGACATCATTGCGGCGGTGGTGATCGGGGGTGGTTCGCTCAGCGGCGGGGAAGGCAGCGCCACCGGCTCCATCATCGGCGCCCTCATCATGGCCGTGCTGCGCAACGGGTGCAACATGCTGGGCGTACCCAACTTCGTGCAGGAAGTCATCATCGGGGCCATCATCATCGGCGCCGTGGCCGTAGACCGCCTCAAGCACCGCATTCAGGCGTAGAAAAAGGTTGCTGGTCGAAGGAGCGGTCTTTCCGGTCGAACCGGCCGCAAAACGTACGCCGGGAAACCGCCGTCGGGGCCAGAGGCTCAACATCGTCGCTTTGGCTCTTGGGCTGGTTGGCAGCGTTTTACGCGCATTTTGCTGCTTTCTGGCCCATTGCCCGCCGCCGGGAACGCCAGGTAAACACCCAAACCGCGGGAGAATGAGGCATTATCTTACGGGGCCGGGCAAACGCGGTTTCCGGGCCAACCGTTGCCGTATTAAACGGCAGTACCGCCCGGGGAAAGCCCCCTTTTTTTTTAGATTCCGGGCGGCGGTAAACGGTAAAACTATGATGTACAAGCATCTGGTGTGGGCGGGCGCAGCCGTTCTCCTCACCTTGTCACAATCCGCGTTCAAGAGCAAGGCCACTTTATCGGATGCCCTTCAAGGCGACTGGAAGGTGGATAAAATCACGTATACCCTCAGCACCGGCGATTCAACGGCCGCGAGCCCGGCCGGCGGGTTCGGCTTTGGCGGGGGCAACGACCCGGCCGGGCAGCAGGGCCATTACCAACTGGACGGCAAAACCAAGTATCCTTTCCTCTACCAAATGGAGCAGGCCGAACTGGTCATCGCCGTACTCTCCCCGCCCGGCCAGCCCCTCAACCGGCTCTCCTTCTTCGGCACCCAGCCCGACTTCAGCGCCATCTGGACGGTCACCGAACTGCCCGGCGGCCTCTTAAAACTCAACGGCCAGGCCGTGGTGCGGCGAAAAGGAAAAGAAGAAACCGTACCGACTGAGATCAGACTGAAGAAGTGAGAAGTGAGAATTGAGAATTGAGACGCGGTGCCTCCGGGAATAAAGGTCGAATAGACTTAAGCAGGAACGGGAAAGCCCGGCAAGGAACATCACAGTTCTTGCCGGGCTTACTCATTCAGCGATTCCTGATTTCCAGTCTGATGGTTGAAGGGTGCGCAAAATTAAAATGAAGGAAGAAGGGCTCGCCTTTGCCAAAGTCATCCCCCTACCCCCTTCCCTTCCGCACTGGCTTACTCACAAGGGGGACCCCGTACCCACCGAACCCGTGGACAGTTGCCTTACCCGGAAACGGATTGTTGCCTGATGGCGGCACCGGCAGGTACGCGGTCCCCCTTGTGCGGCTGGTTTGTGCGGAAGGGAAGGGGGTAGGGGGATGACTCTTTTTTGATTTTTTTACGCCTGCCCCTCACCGGTCATTTACCCCAGCGTAGGGGCTTCCGAGAAGGCATCGGCGACTTCGGCCAGCACTTCCACCACTTCGGCGTGGGTAGGCGCTTCCACGAGGCGCATCCGGAAGGGTTTGAAGTGGTCAATGCTGCGGAAGTAGTTGGTGTAGTGGCGGCGCATCTCGAAAATGCCCACTTTGTCGCCCTTCCAGCGGACGGAGAAGTCGAGGTGCTTGCGGCAGGCGGCCACCCGTTCGGCCATCGTGGGGCCGGGCAGGCGTTCCCCGGTTTTGAGGTAGTGCTTGATCTCGTTGAACACCCACGGGTAGCCAATGGAGGCCCGGCCGATCATGATGCCGTCCACCCCGTAGCGGTTCCGGTAGGCCAGGGCTTTCTCGGGCGAATCAATGTCGCCGTTGCCGAAGATGGGAATGCGGATGCGCGGGTTTTCCTTCACCTTGGCGATCAGCGTCCAGTCGGCTTCGCCCTTGTACATCTGCACCCGGGTCCGGCCGTGCACCGTGAGGGCTTCAATGCCGATGTCCTGGAGGCGTTCGGCCACTTCGAGGATGTTTTTGGTGGTATCGTCCCAGCCCAGGCGGGTTTTGACGGTCACCGGCAGGTGCGTCGCCTTCACCACGGCTTGGGTCATCTTCACCATCTTCGGAACGTCCTGGAGCAGGGCGGCCCCGGCGCCGCGGCAGGCCACGTTCTTCACCGGGCAGCCGTAGTTGATGTCCACCAGGTCGGGACCGGCCGCCGTAGCGATCTCCGAAGACTGCCGCATCGTTTCGATGTCGCTGCCGAAGAGCTGGATGCCGATGGGCCGTTCGTACTCGAAAATGTCGAGCTTCTGGCGGCTTTTGGCCGCGTCGCGGATGAGTCCTTCCGAAGAGATGAACTCCGTGTACATGAGGTCGGCGCCGTTTTCCTTGCAGACGGCGCGGAAGGGCGGGTCGCTGACGTCCTCCATCGGGGCCAGCAGCAGCGGGAACTCACCCAGTTCTATGTGTCTGATTTTAACCACCGTCAGGTATATTTATGGGCCAACTGCATACAAAACGGCGGAATGGTCGTTTTGTTCCTTATACAGCCGTAACCAAGTTTTTGCCTTAAATTTACGCAGTTATGCAAGAATACCCTAACCACCCGTACGTTGCAGTGCCCCGGGGGCCGATCACGAGCCTGGTGCTGTTGGTTGTCTTCGTCGTCGGCGGCCTGTTCATCGGCAATTTTATCGGGATGGCCCTGGCTTTGGCGCTCCTGGGCGGCGAAGTGGCAACCCTGCAAGGCATCATCAGCGGCGCGGCGCAACACCCCCAGGCCCAGAACGCGTTGCTGGCGTACCAGGCGGCGGCGGCAGTCTGCGCTTTCATCGCGGCGCCATTGGCGTACCTGCGGTTCGTGGAAAGGCGCGAACTGTCGAGCCTGAGTCCGGGCTACCCCCTGTGGCTCGTGCCGGCCCTGCTCACGGTGCTGGTGGTGATCGCCTTCATGCCTTTCAACGCCCTGTTCATCGAGTGGAACCGCAACGTGGACCTGCCGGCTTTTTTTGACCGCTGGGAGGCGTGGGCCCAGGCCAAGGAGACCGACCTGGCTGAACTCACCAAGCGCATCACCGAGTTCAAGTCCGTGCCCCAACTGCTGGTCGGCCTCGTGGTCATTGCCCTGATTCCGGCGGTGGGCGAGGAACTGGTGTTCCGGGGACTGGTGCAGCCCAAACTCTTTGCCCTTACCCGCAACGTACACGTGGCCGTGTGGGTGACCGGCTTTCTCTTCAGCGCCATTCACTTTCAGTTCTACGGCCTCATTCCCCGCATGTTGCTGGGCGTGCTGTTCGGGTACCTGTACGCCTGGTCGGGCAACCTGCTGTACCCGATCATCGGGCACTTGGTCAACAATGGCTTTACCCTCATCATGTTCTTTTCCTACCAGCGCAAGGCCGTACCCGTTGACATTGAGGATACGGCTTCCATCCCGGTGATCTATTCGCTGATTGCCCTGGCGATCACGGCGATGCTGCTGGTGAGCCTGAGAAACTGTTTTACCCGCTCCGGCGAGCCGCGCAATGAAAAACTGGCGTAAAGTGTACGAATCGCCCAGCCAGCACCGGGCCCACATTGTACAATCCGTACTCCAAACCCACGCGCTTGCGGCAGTGATTGTGAATAAGAAAGATACTACGTATCATTTCGGCCATTTTGAAGTACACGTGAACGCAGACAACATCCTGCGGGCCCTGAAAATTATTGAGGATGAAATCCAATTTGAATAACCTCAGCAACCTGCAACAACGGGTCATTGCCGCCGTGCTGGGCGGCGTACTCATCGTCGGGGCTATTTATTCGGGAGAATGGTCGTATTTCGTCGTCTTTTTCCTGATCTCCTTCCTCACGCAGTGGGAATTTTACCGCCTCGTGGGCCTCGACGGCAACGCGCCGCTCAAGCTGTACGGCACGCTGTGCGGGGCGCTGATCTTCGTGCTCTCCTTCCTCATCGAAAAGCAGTACCTCAGCTTCCGCTACTATTCCCTCATCAGCCCGGTCGTGTCGCTGATCTTTTTCATCAAGCTCTATAAAAAAGGGGAGAAAAAACCCTTCACCAACATTGCTCTCACGTTTCTGGGCATCATTTATGTGGCCATTCCCTTCGCGCTGATCAACGTGTGCGTGTACTCGCAGGGGGATTACAGCTACCAGATCATCCTGGGCAGCCTCTTCCTGCTGTGGGCCAGCGACACGGGGGCGTATTTTGCCGGGGTCAACTTTGGTCGGACCAAGCTGTTCGAACGCGTCTCGCCGAAGAAGTCTTGGGAGGGCAGCATCGGGGGGGCCATTGCGGCCATCCTGGTCTCTTTCCTCATCAGCCGGTTCTTTACCGACCTGGAAGCCTGGCAGTGGCATTGCATCGCCATCATCATTGTGGTGGCGGGCACGTACGGCGATCTGATCGAATCCTTGTTCAAAAGGAGCATGGAAATCAAGGATTCCGGGACCAGCATTCCGGGGCACGGGGGCTTCCTGGACCGTTTCGACGGGCTTTTGCTTTCCGCCCCTTTTATTGTTACCTTTCTAAGACTGTTCGGGATGAACAAAGAGCCGTTCTTTTCCGGTCTTTCTCCCTGGAACTTACCTGCCTGGTTGGGTGTATAAAGGAATAAGCGTATTTTGTACGAAACGTTCCCGGTCTGCGTTTTTAACTCAGTAGCATTATGAAAACCCCGTTGTACTTACTGTCTCCTAAAGCTTACCTGTTCGCCTGCCTCCTGGGGCTTTGCCTGCTTTACGGCGGGCCGGAAGCGCGGGCGCAGGGACAACGGCACGTGGTTCAATTCTCGGGTTTCGTGTTGGGCGGCGAAGACGGGCAGCCCCTGGTGGGCGCTAACCTGTTCATTCCCAAGGCGGGGCGCGGCACCAACACCAACGCGTACGGATTTTTTACCATGCCCACGATGGCCGGCGACAGCATCGTGGTCAGCGCCGTGGGGTACAAAAAGCGATTTTTCGTGATGCCTAAGGTAACCGACGAAGGGTACTCCGTGGTGATCGAACTGAACGCCGATACGACGATGCTGCCCATGGTGGAAGTGCACCCGTACCCCACCGAGGAACTGTTCAAGCAGGCCTTCCTGGCCCTGGAACTGCCCGACGAGAAGGACCGGGAGGCAATCAAAAAGAACCTGAATCAGCAACTGATGGCCCGCATGGCGTACGAAGCGGGGATGACGCCGAACGAAAACTTCCGGAACTTCAACCAGCAGCAGATCACCGGCCAGGCCAACCGTTACTTTACGCCGGCCATTCCTTTCCTCAACCCGTTTGCGTGGGCGCAGTTCATCAAGTCGGTGAAGCGGGGTGATTTAAAGAAGAAGGAATGGCAACGGTAATGCCGGCGCGTGCGTTGTAAGGTTGGGCGCAACGCCCGGGAATTTAACCGTGACGCCTATGTAAAATCCGAGCTAACTTCTTTTGGGGCAGAAACTTACTCGCCCGGAAAACGGGACGTTCTGCTCAATTGGTTTTTATAAAATTACCTACCTTTGCCCCCTTACTCAACTAGGAAAATTTTAAGAATGGCCTCCCGTGCAAGCTATTCAATCTTAGGACTACCCTGAGACCATTCTCCTGAGCTTTACGATTATGGAAAGTAAACACCAAACTGACAAGGTCACTCCGGCCGGTCTATTGGTTGCACTGGGAATCATATACGGCGATATTGGCACATCCCCCCTGTACGTTTTCAAAGCAATTATCGGCAACGCTCCCATCCAGGCGAACGTCGTCTACGGAGCATTGTCCTGCATTGTGTGGACGCTGACGTTGCAGACTACCCTCAAATACGTAGTGCTTACCCTCCGGGCCGACAACAACGGCGAAGGCGGCATGTTTTCGCTCTTTGCCCTGGTCCGCCGGCACGCCAAATGGCTCGTGGTGCCGGCAATCATCGGGGGAAGCGCCTTGCTGGCCGACGGCATCATTACGCCGCCGATGTCCATATCCTCCGCCGTGGAAGGTCTTAAACAAATTGACCCGGGCATCCAGACCATTCCCATCGTCATCGGCATCATCACCTTTCTGTTCATCATCCAGGGGTTCGGTACCCAGCTCGTGGGCAAGGCTTTCGGCCCCATGATGATGGTTTGGTTCAGCATGCTGGCCATACTGGGCCTGTATAACGTTTCAGGGGACGGTGCCATCCTCAAAGCAATCAATCCCTACTACGCCTACGACCTGCTGGTCAACCACCCGGGCGGCTTCTGGCTGCTGGGCGGCGTCTTCCTGTGCACCACCGGGGCCGAGGCCCTGTACTCCGACCTGGGGCACTGCGGCCGCGGCAACATCCGCATCAGCTGGATTTTCGTGAAGACCTGCCTGCTGCTCAACTACTTCGGGCAAGGGGCCTGGCTCATCACCCACGAGGGCAAACAACTCACGTTGAGCCCGTTCTACGCCATCATGCCCCAGTGGTTCCTGCTGCCCGGCATCGCCATTGCCACCATGGCCGCCATCATCGCCAGCCAGGCGTTGATCAGTGGTTCTTTTACGCTCATCAGCGAGGCGATCCGGCTCAACTTCTGGCCCAAAGTACGGCTGGTGTATCCCACCCTCCAGAAAGGCCAGATTTACGTGCCCAGCGTCAACTGGCTGCTGTGGGCGGGCTGCATCGGGGTGGTGATGTACTTCCGGGAATCGTCCAACATGGAAGCTGCCTACGGGCTGGCCATCACCGTCACCATGTTGATGACCACCGTGCTGCTGTGCTACTACCTCTACACCAAACGCGTTTCGCGGTTCGTCATCTACTTCTTCCTGATCGTCTACCTGGGCATTGAGTTGTCCTTCCTGGTGGCCAACCTGGAGAAATTCCCGCACGGCGGCTGGGTGTCCCTCATGATCGGCGGGATGCTCATCACGGTGATGTACATCTGGTTCAACGCCCACCGGATCAAGCAGCGGCTTACGCAGTACGTGCGGCTCGAAGATTACGTGGAGCCCACCAAGGCGTTGAGCAAGGACGTATCCATTCCCAAGTACGCTACCCACCTGGTGTTCCTTACCAACGCCAGCCGGCTGAGCGAAGTAGAAAGCACCATCATCTACTCCATTTTCCAGAAGCGGCCGAAACGGGCCGACATCTACTGGTTCGTGCACGTGGATACCACCGACGAGCCGTATACGATGGAATACAAGGTGGACGTGCTGGCCCACGACGACCTGATCAAAATCAACTTCCGCCTCGGGTTCCGGGTGGCGCCCCGCATCAACCTGTTCTTCCGCAAAGTACTCGAAGAAATGGTGAAGCACGGCGAAGTGGACATTACCAGCCGCTACGAGTCGCTCAGCAAGCAGCAGGTGATCGGTGACTTCCGGTTCGTGGTGTTCGAGCGGTTCCTCTCGTACGAAAACGAACTGCCGCTGCTGGAACGGCTCACGATGGACGCGTATTTCTTCATCAAGCACTACACCAACTCCGACGACAAGTGGTTTGGCCTCGACACCAGCGCCGTGAAGATCGAAAAGGTGCCCCTGGTCATCCGTTCGGTAGCCAACGTGGAACTGAAGCGGCTCAACCCGCCCAAGATGAAAAACGGCAAGTGCAAGAAGCCCATTGCCGTAGCGAAAGACCTGTCCCCCGAAGAAGATCCGCCCCTGGTGCGTTACACGTAAGCTGAAACCCAATCCATCTTACCAATAGTATGCCCAGCAATCCCTTCCGGGGCGACGGCTGGGCATATTTTGTATTCACCCCTGAGGAAGCCGTTTATGAACCCCTTTACCCTCACATTGCTGCCCTCCGGCCACGCGTACCCGGCGGGCCAACTGCGGGCGGCAGCCATCCCGCCGGACCTGGCCCCGCACGAGAGGCAGGCCCTCACGTTTTGCCGGCAGTGGGAGGAGGGGCAGGAAACCTTCGTGCTCCAGACTTCCGGCTCGACGGGTATGCCCAAGCCCATTGTGCTGACCCGGGCCCAGATGGCGGCCAGTGCCCGCATGACCGGGAAAGTACTCGGGCTGGAGCCGGGAGACCGCGCCTTGGTGAGCCTGAATACGCAGTACATCGGCGGGTTGATGATGCTGGTGCGGGGCATGGAACTGGGGCTGCAACTGGTGGTGACGGAGCCGGCTTCCCTGCCGTTGGCGGGGTTGGGTCCGGATGCGCACCTCGACTTCTTTTCCTTCGTGCCGTTGCAGTTGCAGCACACGCTGGAGAAGGACCCGACCAAGCTTGACTTGTTAAACGGGGCCAAAGCCATCCTGGTGGGCGGCGCCCCGGTTGCCGCGGCGCTGGAGGAGATGCTTCAATCAATTGCGGCTCCCTTGTACCAGACCTACGGCATGACTGAAACCGTGTCGCACGTGGCCCTGCGGCGCCTGAACGGACCGGGCCGGCAGGCACACTACACGTTGCTCGAAGGGGTAAAAATGACGGCTGACGAAAGGCGCTGCGCCATCATTGACCCGAATTTGCCGGGCCTGGCCCCCGTGGTTACCAACGACGTCGTGGAACTGCTCACCCCATCAACCTTCCGGTGGCTGGGCCGGGCGGACAATATGATTAACAGTGGCGGCGTAAAAGTGCAAGCCGAAAAAATTGAAGCCTTGGTTGAAAAAATGTTTGAGCGTTTACACTTAAAAAATCGTTTCTTGGTGGCCGGCCTGCCGCATCCCGAACTGGGTGAATCCGTTGCGCTGCTCGTGGAAGGCCCGCCTTTGCCCAACCAAACCGAAGCCCATTTGACCCATTTTTTACAGCATTCGCTCCCCAAATATGAACGCCCCAAAAGCATCCGCTACGTGCCCTCCTTCGCGGAAACCCCTACCGGTAAAATTGACAAACGCCTCACGCTGACGCTAAGCAAATCCTGACCGGTTGCGTAAGGAATTAATGCATTTTCCTCAAACAAAAGCGGGGGAATTACGATTAATTCATTCTAACAAAGCCCTTTATCCCCCACCCCGGCTGTACTTTTTACGACCAAAACAACGGAATTGCGTTGGCGAAATCACCTACCTTGGCACGGTGAATGAAACCAATCAGCCAGCCCTGCACTATGAGAACATTTACGCTTTTATTCATCGGGACGTCCCTGGTCGCGCAACTGGCCTGGGGGCAATCTAAACCGGCTCAGGCAGCTTATAAAAAGGCCATTGGCTATCTCAACAAGGGCAAAACCGAAAAGGGGTTTGCGCTCCTGGATAAAGCTTTGCAGGCAGATTCGACGTACCGGGAAGCCTGGTACGCAAAAGGATACTACGCCTTCGACGGCAACGATTACCCGACGGCCCTGGCGGCGTTCAACAAGTTGATCCGGATGCACCCGGGCGACACGACTTTTTACCGTTACCGGGCCCTCACGCACATGTACCTGGAGGATTACGAGCGTTCGGAAAAGGACCTGCTTAAAGCCCTGGCCCTTGACCCTGCCCACGCCGACACGTACAACGACCTGGGGTACCTGTACTACCAGTGGGGCAAACCCACGGACGCCCTGGCCCGGTTCGAGCAATCCCTGAAACTCAAGCCCACCAAGACCGCCTGGTACTACAAATCGCTGGTGTACTATGACCAGAACCAGGCCGACCAGGCCCTCGGGTGCGTGAACAAGTCGCTGGAACAAGACGCCAAGTACGACAAGGCCCTGCGCCTGAAGGCCAACATCCTGACCGACAAGAAGCAGTACGGCGAGGCCGCCAAAATGTACGACCAACTGGCGGCCAACGGCAACCTCGCCGACCCGGATGACCTGCTGGACTGGGGATTGGTGTACTATAAAATGAAAAAATACCCCGAGGCGTTGGTGTACTTTAAACTGCCCGAAAACCACCAGAATGCCCTGTTGCACTACTATACCGGCGTTACGCAGTACCGCCTCGAGCAGAACGCGGAAGCCTTGCAGGCCATGAACAAAGCCGTGCAGTTTGCCGACACCACCGATGAAGCGTACGCCCCGCTGTTCTACGACCGTTCCGTGGTGCGCTTCGGGGCGGGAGACAAGAAGGGCGCCGTGGCCGACCTGCTCAAAGCCGCGTACCTGATGCCCGAAGTGTTGCAGCGCCGCACGGCCCAGGGCGATACGCTCGAACTGCTGGGCAGCGCCCCGTTGCTGCTCAAAGGCCTGTACGCCCCGCAGCAACTGGAGGTCGCCAGTGCCGCCGGCTACCACGACCGGGCCGAGGCATTCCTCGAAAAAGAAAACGGCGAACCGGAAGCGCTGAACGCCATCAACCAGGCGGTTGCGCTCGACAGCCTGAACGCCGGCAATCACTTCCTGCGGGGCCGCGTGCACTACCTGCAAGGCAACTTCAGGAACGCCCTCCGGGATTTGAACGCGGGTTTTCAACTCGCTAAGGGAAAAGCAACCGCCGACGAATTTTACCTCCGCGGCCTGGCCCAGTACGAACTGGAGCAGTTTGACGCCGCCTACGAAGACTTCAGTGAGGCCATCCGGCAAAACGACAAGGAATCAGCTTACTACTACGACCGGGCTTACACCGCCATTGCCATCGGGGACTACGAAGATGCGTTGCAGGACATTAACGCAGCGATGGAACTGGAGAAAGATGACCTGTCGCTGTTGCTCGTCCGGGCCGGGCTCTACAACGAGATCGGCCGGTTCAAGGAATCCCTGGCCGATTGCAACCAGGTGCTGGGCGCTGACGGGGAAAACGCAATGGCCTACTGCATCCGCGGCTACGCCTACGAAAAGCTAAAGCAGAAGAAAGAAGCCATTGCCGACTACGCCAAAGCCCTGCAACTCGATCCGCAGATGCAGGACGCGAAGATCGCTCTGGAAGAACTGGCCGGGCTGCACAACTAAACGCAGGCACAACAAATAAACGAAAGCGAAAGGGTGAATAGGGGCATGAAAGCCGCCCATTCACCCTTTCGCTTTTTACGGGCAAACTCCTTTTTGCCTATCCCGGTCAGTCCTGCTGCGGGTCGTGCCCCCAGTTCATGAGGGAGTACCGCCAGCGGGTTTGGCTGATGTCGCCTTCGGGCCGCTGGGCCAGGTGGCGCTTGATGTAGCCTACCACCTTGCGCATGTGGCCGTAGTCCTCTTCAGTCAGTTCCGCCTTTTTGCGCTGGAGAATTTCCACGATGCGCCGGCCCGACTCGTGCCCCACCGCCTCACTTTCGCCTTCGTTGCGGAAGCCCACCCCCCGCGATTCTTCCGTTTGCAGCCACTTGTCCAACTTGCCGGGGGACATGTTCACCAGTACGTGAAATGCCTGGTAGATTTCTTTCTGTTCGTCCTGTTCAAAATGCGCAGCCTGTGCCATAACAAATAGTGTTTGGTTCAGGGAAGTATACTGCCACCCAGGGGAATAAGTTACCCGGCGGCCGACTTTCGGTTACCGTACGGTGTCGTGCCGGGCCTTAAAGGCGGACGGTGCCGTACTCGTTCCGGTACGCCCGGCGCCGTGGGCGGCCCCGGGAAGCACTACGCGTTGCCAGTAGAAACCGCTCAGGGCCGCCAGGCCCCCGACCAGTCCCCCGATCAGGGCAGTGATCATGATCATCAGGGCGGGAAAGGGCAGGGAGAACAGGCCCGCGACTTTGGCCGTCAGGATGCCCTCGTTGCGCAGGTGGATCACCAGTGCCGCCGCCGCCCACAGGAATACAATGGCGCCAAAACCGGACCAGAACGCCTGCCGGGAAGAAGTACCCTTCCACAGCGTCGCCGCAAAAGCAACCGGGGCAATAATCCACCAGGGCAGGAAGAGTTGCAGGATGAAGCTGGCCGCGAGAATGAGAAAGAAGAGGAGCATGGCGGGAATGGTGAATTTTTGATGTTCGGTTTTGAATGGCTTGTGGACGCGGTTGGCGTCCGATTTCGGTGGTTATTTTTCCAGTTCCCATGTGGCCAGCACTTTTTTACCCGCCTCGTCGGGCTTGCGGAGAAACAGCAGTTCGTTGAGCTTGCCTTGCGCCCAGGTGTCCACCATGTTGTCGTAGTAGTACGAGCCGGGGTTGCCCGACTGGCCGCCGGGATACACGCCATACCCTTTCACCTGCGGCCCCAAGGCGACAACCATCCGCCAGGAAGGCCCGTTCCGCTCCGAGGTGGCGTTAACGATGTTGCGGCCCCCGCCGATGGGGAGGTTGTACCGCCCGAAAGGCTTGATCTGGCGCGTCAGGTGCGGGATGTAAGTGCTTTTGTGGTTGGCCCACTGCCACCCTTCGTTAATGCTTTCGCCGTGGAGGTCCGCCAGCGAGTCCACGGCCGAACGGAACGCTTGCGTGCAGAGCAGGGCCAGGGTTTCCTTATCGGGCGTGTTAACGTTGTCCACCCACTTGGCGTCCGGTTCGTCGAGGATGAGCTTCAGCGTACGGTCGCGGGTGGGAAAACGCACCGGGTACTTTGCGTTGGTGGGAAAGTCGTCTTCCCACAGGGCCGCCATCAGGCCTCTCCACCAGAGCGTAAATACTGTGGCGCCTACTTCCTGCGGGTCGTTGCGCAGGT
Organism: uncultured Cytophagales bacterium; assembly: GCA_902805615.1. Lineage (GTDB taxonomy): Bacteria > Bacteroidota > Bacteroidia > Cytophagales > 172606-1 > CADCTQ01. The sequence goes on along the minus strand of CADCTQ010000163.1, from coordinate 597 downwards.
TCCAGGCACGCGTCACCGTAAGGGCTTTGAGCTGAACGTCGCTGAGCTGGTTGGGCGACACGTACGAAAGCAGCCGGGGCAGCACGTCGCGGGCCAGCAGGTTCATGTTGTCGTTTTGCAGCATCCGCAGGCTGTCAACCGTTGCGCCCTGCATGGCCGTGAGCCGTTCGTTGATCCGGGCGCCGCGTTCGTAGGTTTCAAAGCCCCAATCCAGGTAGTACGGGTAGGTGGTGTCGGCCGGGAACTGGTTGGCCGAACTCACGAAGCCCCGCGGCGGGTTTTTTACGTGGGGATTGTGGGCCTGCGGCACCCAGCCCTGCCACTCGTGGGCCGGGTTGCTGCCGTCGAGGATGTATTTGCCCTGTTCCTTCCATTTGAGCGGAAACTTCCCGTTGGGCCAGATGGCAATGTCGTTGTCGGCCGAAGCAAATATAAAGTTCTGCGCCGGAGAGGCGTAGTGCTTCAGCGCTTCGGTGTACTGGGCGTAGTTGCGGGCCCGGTTCAGTTTGTGGAAGGTCAGCAGTTCGTTGGACGGATCGTGGGCGACCCAACGCATGGCGTGGCCGGGCGGCACCATGGCATTCAAGGGCTTGGCGC
>CADCTQ010000162.1:15072-18206 GCA_902805615.1 uncultured Cytophagales bacterium | reverse complement strand
CGTGCCCGTCAAGGATGCCGCTCAGGGCGTGTGCGAGGCGCTGCTGCAGGGCCAGCCAGGGCGCAACTACCTGCTGGCCGGGGACAACCTCACCTATGCCGAGTTTTTTGACAAAGTGCAGGCCATTGCCGGCCGCCGGCCTTTCCGGGTGCGGGTGCCCCGCAGTTTGTTTCACCTGGCGGGCCTCACCGGCACGGCCATCGGCAAGGTGCGGCGCAAAGAGGTGGATTTCAACTACGTGAATGCCCGCCTGCTGTCGCTGGACAATTACTATTCGGGCCAGCGGGCCCGCGAGGAGTTGCAGATGCCGCACACGTCCCTCGACGATGCCATCCGCGAAGCCCTGGTGTGGTTCCGGGAGAACGGGTACATCCGGGAAAGAGAGTTAACCGGAGCGGTATAGACCGGCGCAAAAGAAAAGGGTCTCCCTGGCACGGGACTTTAAGGTAAAGACGTTTTTTACCAAGCAAGGCCAATTGCCCCGTCCGCAAATTCCCCGATCCCAATGAAGATTTTAGACCCGGCTACGTACTTAGGCACCCGCACCAGCTACCTCCAGGCGCATGGCCTTGGGGTGAGTATTACCCGCTACCCACCGGGAGCCCTGCTCGATACTTCCTTCCACGCCCACGTGAATCCGCACCTGACGCTCCTGTTGCAGGGCGGCACCCTGGAAAAACGCCAGCGGGGGCAGTACGAACGGCGGGCCGGGGAAACCGTTTTTTTTCACGCCGGGGAGGGGCACCGGAACAGCCATACGCTGCTGCCCTCCAAAAACATCAACCTGGAGTTTGAAGCCCGCTTTATGCAGACCTGCGGCCTGAGCGAAACGGCAATGGCCGGGGCGTTGAAAAGCAACCCCAACGCGGCCTTCCTGCCGCTCCGGGTGCACGCCGAATTGCTGGCCGGCGACGCCGGTACGGCCGACTCCATTGCAATGCTCGTCCTGAATGCAATCAATCCCCCACCGGCAACGCGGCAGGCGCCGCCCGCGTGGATAAAACGGGCTGAGGAACTGCTCCGGGACCGGTGGAACGAGCCGGTGGGCCTGGAGGAACTGGCGGCGGCGGTAGGCGTACACCCGGTAACGCTTTCCCGGTACTTTCCGCGGTACTTCCCGGGTACGCTGGGCCAGTACCTACGCAAATTGAGGATAGCCAAAGCCCTTACCCTGATCCAAAATACGCCCCTCTCGCTCACGCAGATTGCCTATGAATGCGGCTTCTGCGACCAGATCCACTTTACGCGTACCTTCCGGGAGTTTACCGGCATGTTGCACAAAACGTTCAAGAAAATGTAGGCTGGCTAAGCGCATACTATTTTTACCCGCCCAACGGGGCTTTCTTTACCTAAAACCTATCCACTCACACCATGATGATCCCGGTAAAGAAAACCATCTGGGCCCTGGCCGCACTGCTGGGTTGCCTCAGCAGCCCAGGCCTATGCCAAAGCCTGCCCCGGCCGGCGGTGGCGCAGGCCATCAGTACCATGACCCGCCTCATTGAAGACAATTACGTATTTGCCGGTAAAGGCAAAGCAATTGCCGCGCATTTACGCCGTGAGTACCAGGCCGGCAAGTTCGGGGCGGTCCGTACCTGGAAGGAGTTCGATTCGCTCACCACCCGCAGCCTGGTGGACTACGGCCACGACGGACATTTGTACGTGCGGCACGACCCCAACACCGTAAAAGACCTGGTGGAAGCGGAAAAAAAAGCGGCGGAAGACAAAAAAGCCGCGCCGGGAAATTTCACGTACGACCCTTTCTACTACGGCGAAGCGGCCGTGGAGAACAACTTCGGCTTCCGGGAGGTGAAGGTGCTGGAGGGGAACATCGGCTACATCCGGCTTTCGGAAATCAACCTGTCCGAAAAAAGCCTGCCGGTGCTTTTTGCTGCCATGGGCTTCGTTGCCAACACCAAAGCCCTGGTCATCGATCTGCAGAACAACGGGGGCGGGGGCAGCGCCGTCGGCGACGTGTTCCAGAGTTTTTTTCTGCCCAAAGAGACGCCCCTGCTCGAATTCAGAACCCGGCACGGGGCCACCCGGCTGGCTAAAACGGAAACCTGGCTCACCGAAAAGAAGTACGAAAAGCCCCTTTACATCTTGGTGAACGGCGGTACGGCCTCAGCGGCGGAGGCTTTTACGTACGCCCTGCAACGGCACGGCCGGGCCCGGGTAGTAGGGCAACGTTCGGCCGGCGGCGCCCACATGAACTCCTGGTACCCGGTCAATGAACACATTTTTATTTCCGTTTCCACGGGTGCCCCCACCTGGCCCGGCACGGAGGAAAGCTGGGAAGGGAAAGGCATCCAGCCCGATCATCCCGTCGCGGCCGGCCAGGAAATAGAGACCGTAAAACGGCTCATTGACAAGTTAGCCCGTACGGAGTGAGACGGGAGTCATTGGTCAATTCAACTTCTGACTAATGACCAATGACTACTGATGTCTCCCGCCTCTAAATGATCAGGCGGACGCCGCCCAGCTCGGAGACCCGGTACGGGAAGCGGTCGCTGGGCGAGGCGATGAACATGAAGTTCTTGGGAATGTTCCACTCCAATGACAGCTTGTCGATCAGCCCGGGGCCGAACTCTCCTTTGAGCACCACGAAGTCGACTTCGAAGCTCGGGTAGGCCCGGTCGAGCACCTCGATGTCCGTGGCCAGGTTCTTGGGCACCTCGGCTTCGTCCTTCACCACCGTCACGATCTTGATGCGATGGGTATCTTCGTTGCGCAGGATGTAGAGCATCACCTTGTTGAGGTCGATCACGTTGTGGCCCTTGGTGAAGTAGACGAACTGCTGCGAGTTGATCTGGAGAATGGACCTCCGGATCGGGCCGCTCTTGAGGATCTGGTTGAACGGGCGGGGCAGCGACCGGTTGAGGTAGAGGATGAATTTGAGAATTTCGATCCGGTACAACATCACGCCCACCAGGGCCACCGTCGGGACCAGGTATTGCAGGAACACGCCCACGTACTGCGGGTTGAGCAGCGCGTTGCCCACCAGGGCCGCCAGCACGGCGCCCAGCGCAATCAGCACCGCCCAGCCCGAGGCGCGTTCGGGGCGGGGCAGCCGGGCCCGCCGGAACTTGAGCAGGATGTTGCCCAGCGCAAACAGCGCCATCACCGACAGGAAG
>CADCTQ010000162.1:0-15062 GCA_902805615.1 uncultured Cytophagales bacterium | reverse complement strand
CCGCTTGTTGAGCTTGAGCAGGAACTGCGGCAGGCAGCGGTCGAGGGTCATCCGGTGCACCAGCCCGCCCACGCCCACGTAGGAGGTCAGCACGGCGCCGCTCAGCACGAGCACCGCGTCAATGGACACCAGGTACGCCAGCCAGTCGCCGCCCGCCACCCGCCCCAGGAACGAGAGCAGCGCCTGCTTGTTTGGGTCCACCAGCGCGATGGGGATCAACGCCAGGGCCAGGAAGGTAATGAGCGGGTTGTACACGCTCACCACCACCCACATGTTGCGCAGCGTTTTCGGGAACACGCCCCGCTTCTGTTCTTCCACGAAGTTGGCCGAACTCTCGAAGCCCGAGATGCCGAGCATGGCCGCCGCGAAGCCGAAAAACAGGGCTCCCCGGATGCTGCCTTTCACCGGCGTGCTGTTGTTGGCGAGAAAGGTATCAAAACCGTTCTGGAAGAGGAACACCACGCACACGACCACCAGGATGCTCAGCGTGGCCAGGTGGAAAAGGAAGATCCCCACGGCCACCCGCGACGACTCGCCGATGCCCAGGATGGTGAGGGCCATGAACAGGGCCAGCAGGCCGATGGTAGCCGGGATCACCGGCAATGCTTTCCAGAGAATGTGCACGTAGTGCATGGCCTCGTTGGCCGAAATCACGGCCGTAGCCATGTAGGAGAGCAGCGTGAGGCAGGCGGCCATCGAGGCCGTGGACTTGCTGGTGGTGTTGAGCAGGGCGTTGTAGGCGCCGCCGTTGAGGGGCAGCGCCCCCACCACCTCCCCGTAGATTTTGCGGAACAGGTACAGCACGGCCGCCACCATGAGCAGGGCCACCCAGGCGTACTGCCCGGCCGCCAGGATCGCCAGGGCCGATACGTACAGGCACGAGGAACTGATGTCGTTGCCGCAAATGGCCGTGGCCGGTAACTCGGATAACTTTACGTGGGGTTCCTGGTGCAGGGCAACCTTCACGTCTTCCGATACTTCCTTGGAATGAGGTGTCATTTACTTTAATTGACAATTGGCAATTGAAAATTAAAAATAGGCCAGGGTTGTACGGACAGCACCAGCGGTTAAAACAAGCTAGGGGATTATACGGAAGGAAACAAAAAAGGTCGTAGTACCGCGGGTTACTGCGGGTTTTTTCCCTCCCGCACCCCTTCGAGCTTGAAGGCGTACGCGTAGGGCGCGGCAAAGTCTTCCGGCGACCGGGGCGGCAGGGTGATGGCCACGCCGTTGCCCTGCGGCTGCCAGGCCAGGGGTTTGCCGTGCCCGAGCAGCGTGACCGAGGCGTTGGTGCCCAGCCTGGGCGCTGCCAGCACCAGCCGCTCGCCGGGCCACCGGAAGGCAATGGCGTAGACGGTGTTGCCCTTGCGGGTGTAGCGCACGTTGCTGCCTTCGCCCGCCACCCGCCAGGGCGTCGTGCCGTAGATGGCTTCCCCGTTTACCTTCAGCCAGTTGCCCACGTCCTGGAGGCGTTGCTGCATGATGACGGGAATGAGCCCTTCGGCCGTGGGACCGACGTTGAGCGTCAGGTTGCCGCCCTTGCTCACGATGTTGACCAGCGTGTGCACCAGCGAATCCGAGGAGAGGTAGTCGTCGAGGTCTTCCACCTGGTTGTAGCCGAAAGAGCGGCCGATGCCCCGGATCTCGTCCCACTTGTGGCGCATGGTGGCCTCGCCGGTGCTCTGCCCGTTCACCTCGCCGTACTCGGAGGTGTAGTAGCCGCCGTGCCTGGAGCGGGTTTCCTTGCCCCAACGGTCGTTGACGGCCACGCGGTCTTTCACGGGCGACTCGTTGTAGAGCCAGGCCAGAAACTGCTCACTCTTCCAGGCGGCGCTGGGGTGGTCCCACTCCCCGTCCACGTACAGCAGATCGGGCTGGTAGCGGGTCACGAGGTCCTTCAGTTGCGGCAGCATGTGGCCGTCCACGTAGCCGGGCAGGTTTTCGAGGTACTGCGGGTTGTACCACTCGTAGAGGGAATAGTAGAGGCCCATGCGCAGGCCGGCCGCCTTTACGGCTTTGGAGAGGTCGCCCACCAGGTCGCGGTGCGGGTTCAGGTCCACGCTGTACTTATTTACTAAAGTATGGTGCGCTGTTTAACAGGCAGTTACGGGTAGGTTTTTTCTTATCGTGGCAGGAATCGTGGACAAATTCGCAGCCGTGCCCAAAAGTGCCGCGTCTAGGTGGTGCATCGGTGCTGACAGATTAGAAATGAAAAAGCCGCCGGATTGCTCCGAGCGGCGTTTCTGTAAAAAAACACCATTAATATTTAGATTAATCCGCTCAACATTGTAACAATTAATCCGTATTAAGAAGTAGGCCCGCAGTATCGGGCACCACAAATAAAAAGGGAACCGTCGCGGGGTCCCCTCTTTGTGCTGATTATTAACCTAACCCGTTTAAAGCCATGGTTAACAGACCAGACCAGAAGGTAGTCATCTGCATTGAGCTACCTCCTAGTGCTTTGCTTTACATTGCTATTGCAGTGTTGCTGTATATCTAAAGCAGCGTAATTTCGCAATTACCAAGCAGCCGGAACAACCTGGCTGCTTTTTTTATTGTGCCTTGTACAAGCTTCTACGAAGTTATCAAGGTCAATGTTGCGGTTGCAACGCGGTTTTCACTCCCGGAGGGAGGGGGTTTTCACCACCGGGAGGAGGGGGTTTTTCACCAAAAAAGGGGAAAAACCCCCTCTTGTTTTATTGAAAAAATTTGTTAAGGACACACTTGGCACGGTATCCGGCCGTGGTCCCCCTCCGCCTCCCTCTTTGTGACCTTCACCACTTCATGTGTACACTTGACAAGCCCCTGGCAGTTCTGGCTATTGTGGTACGCCTTCGCCGTGTTGCTGTCGCAGATGTACACCCGCGGTAACGTCAAGCAAATGTCAAATCAGGTGCGCTGTTTAACTTGGTGGGCAGCAGGCTCGACAATACGGGCAGCAATTTACCCTCATCCACTACCGGTTTCTACCATCGCCCAGGGGCAGGGTCGGGTTTGAGAACCCGACCCCACGGGGATACGCCAGCAAGTCCACTTCGATAAGCCCAGCGTTCACTCAGGGCTCTGAAACGGGTTTATGATAAACTCATCTGGTTGTGTCCTAACCGTAGCCTTGATGGAGGAGGCGAACTCTGCGGGTGCGGCTGCTCGGCAAGGAGGAACATACGTCATGGCCTTCTTCCGTTGTCAGCGGGGCGCATGGGCACGGCTCCCCTCCTCCATCAAGGAGGGGCCGGGGGTGGTTCTGTTATATAACATCCTCATTATAAATAAAATACGACCCTATTTTATGAATTCTTCGGCATATTTGGAGGAAGCCCCGTTGCCGCAAACAAACAGAAGAAGCAGGAGTTTCCCCCTGCTTCTCCCGGCCGCGCGGATGGGTACGGGTGGTGCGTGCGGTTACTTGACCACCACCACTTTGCGCACCAACCGGGTGTGTTCCTGGTCCAGGTGCAGGATGTACAGCCCGCCCGGCAACCCGGCCAGGTCCAGTTCCAGCCGGTTCTCGCCCCGCTGCACGTCAAACGCGCGGTTTCTCTCCCGGGTGACGGCCGCGTTGAACAAGCTTACCCGCAGGACGCCGGCTTTTTCGGCCGTGTAGCGCAGCACTAGGCGGTTCCGGGCCGGGTTGGGGTAAAGCGTAACGTGTGCCTCCCCGGCCGCTTCGGCCCCGGCGGCCAGGCGGGTCCCGGAACTGACCGTGTCGAAGTCAATGTAACCGTTGCAATGCAGCCACTCGGCGTAGGGACTCCCGCATCCCGACCCGGTCCAGTAGCCCGTGTTGGTGGCCCGGCTCTCGGCCTGGATCGTCGCGCCATTGGTCGTGATGTAATCCACCTGCACGTCGCGGCTGCCGCCGTCGTTGGTGAAAGCCACCTTGATGTTGTTGCTGCCGCTTACGTTCCAGGTGTAGTCGGCCATCGCGGTCGTCAGCGTCCAGGTTCTCACCGCCACGTCGTTCACCCGCAGGTCAATGGTTTCGGTGCCGGTTACGCCCCGGGCCCGTACCGTCACCGCGCCGCCCGTGGGGGTGCCGCCCGGCAGGGTCACGACCAGCATCCGGCCGTCCCTGGTCAGGGTAGCCGGTACGGTTTTCGCCAGGGTGCCTTTGCGGACGGTCACTTCGTACTCCCCGGCAAAGCCCCGGGTCTGGTAGTCGCCCGCAGTGTTGGCGAGGCCGCTGGCGTTGGTCCACCACCGGCCGTACACCAGGTCGCGGTACGCCTGCCCGTTGGGGCGGATGGACCAGTCCTGGTTGTAGTACGCCGCCGAGGACCGCCAGTGGCTGCCCGCCCAGAAACCCCACGACATCACGCCGACCACCGACGGGTGGCTGAACATGGCCGTCAGAAAGTCCCTGGTAAAATCGGCCTGCACGCTTACCTGCGCCGGGTCGTTGCGGTCAATCGCCAGGTCAAATTCGGTCACCTGGATGGGCAGGTTCAGCGTGGCGTAGCTGTCGAGGATGCAGAGCATTTCAACCGGCGGGTTGAGCGTGGTGGCTTCGAAGTGGCCCTGCTCCCCGATGCCCTGGATGGGCGTACCGGCGTTCTGGAGCTGGCTGATGAGGTTGTAGTAAAAATCCTTGATGTAGCCCCGGCCGAAAGGCAGCGTGGACACTTCGTTGATGTAACGCACGGCCTGCGGATCAGTATTGGCCGTGGTCACGAACCAGTCTTTGAGGCTCAGGTTGCCGCCCAGGATGTTGGTGATGGTGTTGTTCTGGTACGGCTCGTTCACCACGTCCCATTCGGCCAACTTGCCCCGCAGGGCGCCGGCCTCGTCCACGATGTGGGCGTTGATCTGGTTGCGCAGTTCGGTGGGGTTGTTTTCGTACTGCCGCAGGAAGGTAGGCGCGTTGTTCCAGCCCGGCCACACGAGGGTATGGCCCCGGACCGGGATTTTGTTCTCCAGGAGCCAGTTTACGGCGTTCAGCGATTTTTGCTGGGTGAACCCGGGACCCCATTCCCCGATCCAGGCCGGCCATTTGAGGTCGTTTTCCAGCACGGCCTTGTTGAAGTTTTCCAGGAACTTCTGCTGGTAGGTAGCATTGATGCCGGTAATGAGGTCCGCCGTCACGGCCGACCCGAAGCCGAAGGCGTGCTTTTTCATCGTCACGGTGACTTCCGCGCCCGGCACCGCGTTGCCCGCCTCGTCGCGGACCTGTACCGTGAGGTTGCCCTTGCGGATGGATTCGATGCGGTCGTCGGCTTCCGTCCGTCAGGCGGCCCCGGCTTCGCGGCCGGCGTAGTTGAGGTTCAACTCGGTTTTGGGCAGTTGGCTGAGGCTGACGCTCTGGCGGTAGTTGATGAGCGCAACGCCCCCGATCTCCAGCTTCTGCCGCTGGTGCCCCACGAAAAATTCGGCCCAGGCCTGCCCGGCGGTCGTGGTGATGCGGGCCTGGAGGGAGAAGTAGTATTTTTGCCAGCCCGCCCCGGCGATCATGGCCGACTCGGTCTGGTTCCAACTCGTGGAAGCGTTGAGGGCATCCTTGACGAGAAAGTCCGCCGTGCCCTGCCCCGACTCGTTGGCCGACTCGACGGCCCGGAAGTAGGCCACGCCGAGCAGGACGTCGCCCTGCCCGATGGTTCGATCGGTCAGGGCTTTGACGTTGAGTTCCCACGGGTTGGTCTTGGCGGTGCTTATGGTTACCTGCAACGCTTTGGTAAAAGGCTGACCGGTTACGTTCACCGTCTGCATCTGGTCGCCGGCCAGCTTGCCCCCGCCGCCCAGGACGAATTTGCCCAGCACCTCCGTCTCATTCGTGCCGAACACGAGTTCACCGGCCGGCAATCCCTTGGCCGCCAGTTCATTGCGTAGGGTTGCGTAATAGTCTTGTCCCCGGGTGGGAAGGGCCGTCAGTACCAGTGCGGCGAGGGCCAGGCAGTGGCCCAGTGTACGGCCCAATATTCGAATGATGTAGTTTCTCATGCGGAAGGGTTAAAAGTGGATGGGCGTAGAAAAAAAGGGATAAAAAACTGCTGCCGGACTCCCGCGGGGGCGGCCGGCAGCAGGAAAGTGGGAAGGAAAACCTTTCGGGTCTCCAAGACCCGAAAGGTTTGCTGCGCAAGGCGACCTACCTGATCACCTCCAGCTTGCGCACCTGCCGGGCGCCGCCGGCCGGCACCACCTGGATCAGGTACAGCCCCGCGGGCAGGCGCTCCGTGGTGAGCCGGATGGACTGGCCGCCTGCGCGGACGGTTTCCGCCACCCGCGTAAAGAGCCGGCCCTGCATATCCGTGACCAGCACCTGCACCGGTCCGGCAGTTGCCGCCGGGAGCACCACCGTACATTCGCCCCGCGCCGGGTTGGGGTACACGCGCAGGCCCGCTTCGGCGGCGGCGTCAAACGATTGCCGGGCCGTGCATTCGTCCTTGGTCGAAACGGCACTCCTCGACTGGCTCGCGCCGTACTCGTCGGCCCAGGTGATCGTGAGGGTATTGGTGCCCTTGGCCGTGGCCGTGGCCAGGAAGTTGTCGCCCGGGGCGGCCAGCAGGGTGCCCTTCTGCGTGGTGCCGGCCAGCGACCAGCTTACCGACACGGCTTTCGCGTTGGGGTTGGTCACCTTCCAGTTGCGGGTCCGGCTGGGACGGCTCGAACAGGTTGCCGCCAGGGCCAGGGCCTGCACCGGGGCCACGGGGCGGTAGAGCACGTTGATCTGCGAAAGCTGCGGCGTCCAGGCCTGGGAGCCGCCCGAGATTTCCACCTTCAGGTAGTTGGTTCCCGCCGGCACGCCGGCGGTGGGCGCATACACCAGCCGGTACCAGCCGCCGCTCGTCTCCCGGCTGGCGTAGGCCGTCGGCAGTTCGGCGTAGGTCACGTTGTCGGGCGAGGTGTAGAACCTGACCGTGGCCGGGAACGTGGCGTGCGACAGCACCGCCGCGTCGAAGTTCTGGATGCGGGCGTAGCGGTACGTGATGCTTTGCGCATCGGCGGCATTCCGCACGGCCCGCGAGGGGTCACCCGCCAGGTTGTCGCCGGTGTTGGGGTCCTGGGCCAGGTACCAGCCGCCGGTGCGGGCGTGGGTCTTGTTCCAGTCGTTGAGGCTGTCGGAGGCGGCCACGCAGTCGCGGCAGGGGTTGGCCCGGTACTGGATGTTCACCTGCGACACCATCGGCGTCCAGCCCTGCGAGCCCCCGGCAATTTCGAGCTTGAGGAAGTTGACGCCCGTGCCCAGCGTGTCTTTGGGCGTGTACACGATCCGGTACCAGCCGCCGCCCACGTCGGTGGCCGTGGTGTTGTAGGGAATGTCGGTGTAGGCCGCGTTGTCGGCCGAGCCGGCCAGCGTCACCGTCACCGGGAACGTGGTGTGGTAGAGGAGCGTGGCCGTGAAGTTTTTGGCGCCCGGGTAGTTGTACACGATGTTTTCGGCGCCCAGGGTGCCGCGCACGGCCAGCGACGGGTCTTTAGGATCGTTGGCGAAGTACCAGTTGGTGTGGCTGTACGACTTGGTCCAGTCGTCGAGCGGGTCGAGCACCTCGATGCAGTCGGCGCAGGTGGTGGCCGGGGTGCCGTCGTACTCAATCGAAATCCGGTCCAGGTACGTGGCCCAGTCCACTTCCACGTTCACCACCTCGATCTTTAGGTAGTTGGTGCCGGCCGGCAGGGCGGGGGAGGCAAATTTGGCGAAGCCCCAGCCGCCGCCCACGTCCTGCACCACGCCGATGCGCGACACCTGGATTGGCGTCCAGGTCACGTTGTCGGGCGAAACGTAGTAGTGGATGTCCTCGAACGCGTGGAAGGCGCTGTGGACCCGGAACTCACTCACGAACCGGCTCACGCTCTTGTAGTTGTACACGATGGTCTTGCCGTAGTTGTCGTCTTCGAGCACGAGGGTGGTCGGGCAGTAGCGCAGACCCGCGTCTTTGACGTCCCGCCTGATCGTGCCGTCGGTGTGCGCCCAGGTGATCTCGGTGGTGTTGGCGCCGCCCTGGTTGGGGGCTTCGAAGTACGCAATGCCGTTGGGTTCCACGGTGCCGGTGCCGGCCAGCAGCGTGCCGTTCACCGCCCAGCGGTAGGTCACGGGCACGTCAAACGTGCTGCGTACTTCCCAGCGGCGGGTTTGCAGCGGGTTCACGGAGCAGATGGAGGCCAGGGAAAGCTTCACCGCTTCGGTGGTCAGCGCAAGGGCGGCGCTGGCCGGCGACCGGTTGCCGGCGGTATCCCTGGCAACCACCGTGAAGGAATACGCCGTGGCCGGGTCGAGGCCGGTCACTTTGTAGGTGGGCACGGTCACGTCTTCGGCGTTCACTTTGGTGGCTCCCTGGTACACGTCGTAGCCGGTCACCTTCACGTTGTCGGTGGAGGCGTCCCAGGTGAGGGTGGCCGTGGTAGCCGTGTGGGTGGCCTTCAGGTTCTGGGGCTGCGTGGGGGCCTGCCGGTCGGGCACGAGGCGGATCACGATGGTGGTGTCGTTGACGAAGCTGGCCGTCACCCGGCTCTGCACCCGGCCCAGCGTGGCGACGATTTCGTGGGTTCCCTTGAACGCCCGTACCAGGTATTCGCCCCGGGCGTCGGTGCTGCCTTCCGCGTCGGTCCAGTACTTGCCGAATACCACGTCGCGGTAGGCCTGGCCCACGGGGGTAATCTGCCAGTCGTTGGTGTACCAGGCTTTGGCCCGCCGGTTGTCGGTGCCGTTGGCGCCGGTGTTCCACATGGTGGGTTCCCAGAAGCCCCAGGCGTTGATGCCGTCCACGGCCGGGTGGCTGAAGAGGGCCGTGTAGAAGTCGCGGGTGTAGTCGGCCTGCACCGCGGCCTGCACCGGGTCGCTGATGTCGGCGTCAATGTCGTACTCGGTGGCCCGGATGGGCAGCCCGAAGTCGGCGTACACGCGGTCAATCTGGCTGATGAGGGTGGCCGGCGGGATGAGGCCCGCCACGCCCATGTGCCACTCTTCGCCCAGCGCGTGCAGGGGGGCGCCCCAGGCCAGCATGGACGAGTCGAGGATTTTACTGCGTTCGTAGTCGGCGCCTTCCATGCGGAAGCCGTTTTCTTCGAGCACCGCGTCCGGGTCAGCCCCGTGGGCAGCCTTGAAGAATTCGGCGCTGGGCCGGCCCTTGCCGGGCAACACTAGTTGCAGGGCGTTGTCGAGGCCGGGGTAGGGGCCGGCTTCGTTGAGCACGTTGTGCGATTCGATGCGGCCCTTGAAGTGGCCGGCCACGTTTTTCACGTAGTTGACGTGCGTGTTGAGCAGGGCCTGGGCCTCCTCGGGGGTATCCACGCCGTCGGTGCTGATGAACTGCGGGTACACCAGCGTGTTCATCCGCACCTTCACGCCGTGCTGGCGGAGCAGGTTCACGGCCCGGTCGGTCTGCGCGAGCACGGAGGCGTCGTCGTAGATGTTGTACTTGGAGTTGACGTCGCCCCAGTTGAAGTTTTTGAGGAAGGTTTCGCGGTACTGCGCGTTGGTGAGCAGCTCATTGTTGTGCACCAGCGTGCCGAACTTGAAGTCGTGCTTTTTCATGTGCACCTCCACCCTGGCGTCGTCGAGCACGTTGCCCGCCGAGTCCTGCACCACCACCTTGAGGTTCCGTTTGCGGATCTGTTCGATGCGGGCGTCGGCGGCGGTCCGCCAGGCGGCCCCGGCGTCGCGGCCCTCGTAGTTGTAGTCAATCACGGTCTTGGGCAACTGGTCCACGGTGACGCCCGTGCCGTAGGTGAGCAGGGCCAGGCCGCCGATGTCCATCGTCTGCCGCCGGTCGCCGAGGAAGAATTGCAGCACCTTGTCGGAGCCGGCCGGAATGTCGGCGTTCACGACCGTCTGGAAGTACTGTTTCCGCCACTGCGGCCCGGTGGCCGACGAATAGCGGTGGTAGTCGGAGTCGCCGATGAGGGTGCGGGCCGACACCAGGCCCCGTTCGTCGCGGGAGTCAATGGCCCGCACGTAGACCACCAGCAGCAGCACCTCGCCCTGCCGCATGGCCCTGGTGAGCTTGGCCTTCACGTTGAGGCTCCAGTCGTACGACTTGGTGCCCGACGAGGTGGCCCGCAGGGCTTTGGTGAACGGCATCCCGGTCACGTCAATGATGCCCAGGCCGTCGGCCGGCGGGAAGTATTCGTAGCCTTCCATGTAGAACTTGGAGAGGGCCTCGGCCTCGGTGGTGCCGAAGAAAAATTCGCCCGCGGGCAGGTTGTGCTCCGCCTGGAGTTCCTGTTGCAGGGTCTGGTAGTAGTCCTGGGCCCGCAGCCGGGCGGCCGGCAGCAACAGGGCGGCCATCAGCAGCAGGGCCAGCCAGTGCCGGCGGCTCCCCCGGTGACTTGCGTTGGTAATGGATTGTCGCATGGTATTGTGGGTTAAGGTGATTAGGTGATTGGGGTATTGGGGGCGATGCTCGATGTGCGATGCTCGATGTTCGGAGGAACCACCCCCGGCCCCTCCTCCATCAAGGAGGGGCCGGGGGTGGTTTTCTTCTGAAATGCGCGTATTAGTCTGATAATCAGCTAAAAAAGAAGTCTTACCGGTTTACTATCAGTTTAAGCTGCGCGGGGGCGCCGGCCGTGCCGGTGGCGGTGACCGTGTGCAGGCCCGGGCGTAAATGTCCACGTTGCTGAGCAGGGCGAAGTCTTCGGCCAGCACGTGGAACACGCGGTCCCCGGCCTGGGTCTTGGCATCGGCAAATTTGAGGGTGACGTCGTAGGTGCCGTTGGGCAGCGGTACGTGGTAGAAGAAGGAGGTGCCGTACCGCTCCGGCCCGTACAGGGCATCATCGGTGGTATTGTCATAGGCGCCGGCCCAGGTGTAGGTGCCGCCGCCGCTGTGGTGGTAATCGGCCTCGTAGGAGGTGCCGTCCGCGCCGATCACCAGGCCGCCGCCCGCATTGGTTGCAAATACCACGTCGCCCGCGCCGGCGGCCGGGGTAGTCACCGTGGCCTCGCCCGAAGCAGACGTGCCGTTGCCGTTCACGGCTTTGACCCGGTAGTAGTACTGCGTGGCCGCGGTCAGGCCGGTGTTGGTGAACGAAGTGGTGCCGGCGGGCAGGTTGGCAACCGTAAAATACGTGCCCGTGGTTCCCCGTCGCCGCTGCACCCGGAACCCGGTTTCGTTGGCCGAGTTGTCGGTCCAGTTGATCCTGACGGCGTTGGGGCCGTTCACCGTGGGCGTAGCCAGCGTGGGAGCGGCCGGCACGGGGCCGCCGGTGCCCCAGACCGAGCCGCTTTCTTTCCCGGTTTTGGCCCGCCAGGCGTCAAAATCCACGAACACGTTGGGCGTGATGCCGAACACGTCGTCGCTGGCCGGGTTGTAGTACCGGTTGTTGGCAGCCCAGTAGTCGCCCGTAACGAAGGGGGCAATGGCCGTGTTGGCAATGTCGCTGTAGCTGAACCGGATCAGGTACGAAGTAGCCCCCTGGGTGGTGGTAATGGTATTGTTGACAAACTCATTCCGCTTGTTGGAAACCAGCCCGAGGGTGTTGGTCCAACTGCTGCCGTCGAGGGGGGCCGTTTCGTAGTTCGAACTGGTGCAGTACCAGGTCGGGTCAACGCACAAGCTCGGATCGTCCCGCTTCATCAGGCTGAACTCAACCTGGCTGTTGTGGTTGTCGGAGAAAGTGCTGCCATCCACCACGATGTCGTACACCGTACCCAGCGCAATGCCGACGTGGTTGTTGCGGGCCCGGCAGTTTTTCACCAGGATGGGTCCCGAGGCGGTTTCAAAAGACAATCCCTGGTCGCGGTTGTTGTCGGCGGTAACGTTTTCAAACACCGAGTTTACGCACGAGTGGTCCATGCGCAGGCCGGCTCCCAGGTTGCTGCTCAGGTTGCTGTTGCGCATGAGGGTGTTGGAACTGATCCAGAACAAGCCCCCGTTGGAAAAGCGGGATACGTCGGCCAGGTTGTTGTTGGTCAGGGTAAGCCCCTCCACCAGGCAATAGCGCAACGCGGCGCTGCCGCCGCCGCCCTTGTTGTCTCTGACCGTGACGTTGCGGAAAGTGCTGTACTCGTTGTGGTGAAAGGCAACGCCGGTACCATTGCCCCTTTTCATCTCGCAGTTTTCCACCAGCCAGTCCTGGTAGCGTTCCACAATGTCGAATTGGGAGTTGTACGTCACCAGGAGCGCCCCTCCCTCCGTTACCCAACTGTTCTGGTAATTGCCGTCCAGGATCAGGTTCCGCAGGATCATGCCGTGCTTGCCTTGCAGCCACAGGGCGTGGTGCGTGTCACTCCGGGGCTGGATGACCACGCTGCCCGTGGCGGTTTGCCCTTCGATGCAGAGCAGGGTCCGCTTGGTGGCATTGTCCCCGTTGTTCCAGGAGTCTTCTTTTACCGACTCCACGTACGTGCCCGGGTACACCAGGATTTTCGTCTTCCGGCCCGCTTGCAGGGACGCTTTGGCTTTTTCGAGGGCTTTGCCGATGGTGAGCAGGGGTTGGTCGGCGGTACCCGGGTTGGCATCGTTGCCGGTTTTCTTGACGTGGAACGACTGGTCGTAGGCCGCGGGCTCCGTCAGGCGGAAACCGACGCCGGCGGCGGTGGGAAAGCTGTACGAATGGGTGTACTGGGCGGCGGCTTTGAACGGGAGGAAGCACACGGCCCCCAGCAGGAGGAAGCGCAAAAAAATGGTTGAAAAATCTCTCATCACGTAAAAAATTTAAGGGTTTAAGGAAAGGCTTGGGGAAGGAAAGATTCAAGGACAGAAGGATTGAATCGAGGACTTTCTCAGAAGTGGTCAGTGGGACACGGACCACGGCAGACACGGACCACGGCCCGGAACCACGTTTAAAGGCCCGCACGCCGTCAGTGTCCGCACTCCCCCGCCACTATCCGCCGCCGTCAGTGTCCCACTGACGGCTTTAGAAATGGCGCGGCCCTGAAAGGGGAGGCACGCGCCCCCCTTCCGGCATTCGGTGATTCAATCCCTCCGTAATTCGCTGACTCTGCAACTCGCTAACCGTCTCAGTACCCGTCGTTCTGCGGGCGGAGGTTGGGGTTGATGTCGAGTTCGCTTTGCGGGATGGGCAGGAGCTTGTGCACCTGCTTGTTGAAGTTGGGGCGGCGCAGGCTCTCCTGCGGGGCGTTGCGGATGTAGGCGTTCAGGTCAATCTTGCCGTTGTCGTCCCAGCGCACCAGGTCGAGCCACCGCTTCTGTTCCCCGCCCAGCTCCACCATCCGTTCGTGCATGAGGATGCGGAACACGTCGTCCTTACTGGCCGCGGGGAAGCCCGGGGTGGGGTAGGGGGGCATGTCCACGCGTTCCCGCACCTGGTTGAGGTAGGGCAGGGCGGCGGCCGGCCCGTCGGTTTCGTTGAGGGCTTCGGCGTAGAGCAGCAGCACCTCCGCGTAGCGCATCACCCGGATGTTGATGCCCGAAAAGGGGCCGCCGTAGCCCGGCAGCCGCGCCGTGTTGTCGAGGTACTTGCGGGAGCCGTAGCCCGGCGAATCGTAGGCGATGAGCTTGTCGTCGAGGTTGCGCAGGCTGTCGCCGCCGGCGAAGAAGACCGTGGCCCGTTTGCGCGGGTCGCCGGGCTCGAAGGCGCCGACCAGCACCTCGGAGGGTTGCAGGTTCCAGCCCTGGCCCTGCGGCACGCCATACAGGAAGCTGACCATGTTGCTTTCGTTCACGTCGGCCCCGTCCTGCGACTGGCCGCCGCCCCACACGTCGCCGCGGTTGAGGTTGCGGTACTGGATTTCGAACACCGATTCGGCGTTGTTTTCGCTCCCCTCGCTGAAGTTGCTCCGGTAGTCGGGCACCAGGCTGTACGTGCCCGTGTTCACCACCGCGGCCAGTTCGTCGCGGGCATCGGCGTAGCGGCCCAGCGTGAGGTAGAGCTTGCCCAGGAAAGCCCCGGCGGCGCCCCGGGTGGCCCGGCCCAGTTCGCCCGGACCCCATTCGGCGGGGGTGGGCAGCAGGGTTTTGGCGTCGGTCCAGTCGGCGATCATCTGGGCCTGCACCTGGGCTTTGGGCGTGCGGCCGGCGGGGTAGCCCTTCTGGGCGGCGGCGTCGGTAAACAGCGGCACGTCGCCGAAGAGGCTGGTGAGGTGGTAGTAGCAGAAGGCCCGCAGGAACTTGGCTTCGCCCTCGATGCGCCCCCGGCGGACCTCGTTGAAACGGGCGTCGCGGATCTTGTCGAGCAGGATGTTGCTGCGGTACACCCCTTCGTAGAGGTAGCGCCAGTAGCCCGTCACGTAGCTGTTGGCCGGGTTGAGCGTGAAGCGCTGCAACTGTTGCAGGTCGGCGTCCTGGTCAGTCTTGAAAGTAGGCTGGTACTCGTCGCCGCGCAGGTCGTAGTTGTACTGGAGGTACGAGCCGAAGAGTTCCAGCTTCTGGATGGTGGCGTAAATGGCATTGGAGGCCCGGATGAAGTCGCCTTCGGTCTTGTAGTAGGTGCCTTCCGTGGGAGCGTTGGGGTTTTCCCGTTCGAGGGCGTCTTCCCGGCAGGCGGGGTTGAACAGCAGCAGGGCCAGCAGCACCGGGAGGTATCGTTTGGTGTTCATGGGTTCGGAGTGGTAGATCAGTGGTAGATCGGAAGGGGTACCGGGACTAGAAATCGAGTTGGAGGCCGCCGAGCAGCGTGCGGGGCAGCGGCGAAGCCCCGTTGTCAACGCCCCGCAGCAGGTTCTGCGACACGAACCACGTGGCCTGGGCCGACTGCGAGCCGCCGGCCGTCTCGGGGTCAAAGCCGGAGTAGCCCGTGAGGGTGAGCAGGTTCTGGCCGCTCACGTAGAGCCGCACGCGGCCCAGGCGCAGCTTTTCGGTCACGGATGCCGGCAGGGTGTAGCCCACCGTCACGTTGCGCAGCCGCAGGTACGAGCCGTCTTCGATGTAGCGGCTGGAGAAGCGGGTGTAGTTGTTGTTGGGGTCGCCCGACACGGCCCGGGGCACGTCGGTATCGGTCCGCTCCGGGGTCCAGCGCCGGAGGGCGGCGGCCGTGGTGTTCACGCTGGAGTTCATGCCCGGAATGTTGCGGTTCACGATCTGGTTGCCGGCCACGCCGTAGAGCAGCAGCGAGAAGTCAACCCCCCGGTAGCCGAGGGTGCCGCTCACGCCGTAGGAGAAGTCGGGCAGCGGGCTGCCGATGTAGTCGCGGTCCTTGTCGTCGAGCTTGCCGTCAAGGTTCAGGTCG
>CADCTQ010000161.1 GCA_902805615.1 uncultured Cytophagales bacterium | reverse complement strand
AGCCGAACGTGCCGAACGTAGTGCTGCGTGCCCATCGGTGCCGCCCCAAGGGGACGGTCCATGTCCAACGGGTACGGATCGTTCCAGGCCAGGGAGCCGCCAACGACCGGTCCCCCTTGCGGGGAGGTTGGTGCGACAGCCGAAGGGGGTAGGGGGATGATTGCTGTTGACTCTGTTATACCTGCTACATCGTTAGGAAAATAAATGGGCATTTCAAGTTAGCTCCCTTTAACTGTCATTGGCGAAGCCAATCTTCGTAGTGACAGGCATTGTCTAACGATAATTAAAAAGACTTGGCTTCGCCAATGACAGCGAGAGGGAGCTAACTCGAAATAACAACTTGTCTTCAGGGGTGAACGTTATTCACGTACGGCAGTGGAACACAGACAGCGGCGTATCAGAAAGTTTTTTAAAGCCGCCAGTGAGACACTAACGGCGGCTTGCGGATACTGATGGCAGTGTGCAGACCTGGATAAGCCTGGTTCAGGACCGTGGTCAGTGTCGTTACTGCTGCGGTCCGTGTCGCTGCTGCTGCGATCCGTGTCGCTGCTGCTGCGATCCGTGTCGCTGCTGCTGCGGTCAGTCTCGCTGCTGCCGTCGTCAGTGTCCCACTGACCACTTCTGAGAAAGTCTTGACAATGAAATAATACTACCTGCTACCCATGCAGCAGGGAGTTGAGCACGGAAGTGCCTCCAAACCGGGAATGTGCGTTGGGCTACCGGTGCTTTACCGGGTGTGCGGGACCCGGTCGAAAACGGTGAACACTTCCAGCCCGGTTACTTGCTCAATTTTTTTCCCTGGTACTTCAAATACCGGAACAAGAGCTGCTTTTCGATCTGCGCGGCGCTTTTTACCATGCTACTCCGGAATGGAAAGTCTTTCGTTGGGACAGCAGCGCGAACCATCCGGCCTTACTCGGGTCGCTCCACCGGCAAGTCTTCGTCTTCCCACTCGTCAATGCCGCCGTCCAGCGTGTAGACCTGGCGAAAACCGAGTTCCTTCATGATGTCGGCCGCCTTTTCGGACCGCATGCCGGCCTTGCAGTACACGAAGTAGGGCTTCGACTTGTCGAGCTGGCCCACCTGCTGGCGGAAGTCGTCGCGTTTGTAATCCACGTTGCGGGCCTGGGCCAGGTGACCTTCCCCGTATTCTTCGGGCGTACGCACGTCGAGCAGCACGGCGCCGGGGGTTTTCTGGAGCGTTTTCCGGAATGCGGCCGGCTCCAGTTCTTTGTACACGACCTTCCCCGCCGACTGGCCGAAGCCGGCTACCGACACGAGGAAAAGGGCAAGGAGGCAGAGGAGTCTGGGCAGTTGCATGGGCATGAATACAGGGAAGTGGATGGCAGAATCGGATCAGCAGTTAAATATAAGGGGATTTACCCAAAACGTAATCCCTTGAATAGCTTCCTGTTCATCGCTTTACGCTTTTTTCATCACGACCCGTCTTTTTCCGAACGCCCATTACGGCCATCAGGTTTCATCACGCTTCATCAGGGTCCTGCTCTTTCAGCCACGTCATCAGGGCTTCAATCCGGCGCACGAACTCCTCGGAACTGGGGAAAAAGCGGCTCAGGGTATCGGGCAACTGCGGGCTGAGGGTGTACGTGGCCACGCCAATGGGTTTGTTCACGTCTTGCAGGGCAAACTCCACCGTCGTGCGGCTTTTGCTCTTGCAGATGACGATGCCGATGCTCGGGTTCTCGTGCGCTTTGCGGACGCGGTGGTTGAGCAGCGACAGGTAAAAATTCATCTTACCCGCGTACTCCGGCTTGAACTCGTCAATCTTCAATTCCAGCGCCACCAGGGCCCGCAGTTCGCGGTGGTACAGCAGCAGGTCAACCCGGTACTCGTTGCCGTCGAGTTCAAGCGTGTACTGGTTGGCCAGGAAGGTAAAGTCGCCTCCCATCTCGATGAGAAACCGGCGGATGTTCGCCAGGATCGCCTGTTCCAGTTGGTGCTCCGAGTAGGCGCCGGGCAGGTTGAGGAAATCGAAGGTGTACTCGTCCTTGAGGGCCACCGATGCCGCGCCCCGGGCCGTTTCGGGCAGCGTTTGCGAAAAGTTCTGCTGGCTCAGCAGCGTTTTACGGTAGGACTGGTGCTCGATCTGGTGGATCAGCACGTTCTTGCTCCACCCGTTGCGGCGCGTCTGGTGGAGGTAAAACAGCCGCTCCTGGTCGTCTTTGCACTTTTCCAGAATGGCGATGTTGTGCGACCAGCTGATTTCTGCAACCACTGGTTGCAGAAATTCATTCTGGTGGTAATGCTCGTAGAACCGGCGCATGTACCATAAATTCCGGGCTGAAAAACCGCTCACGCCCACAAATTCAAGCTGCAAATCGGCGGCTAGATTCTCCACGATGGATTTGCCCCAGCCGTGCGCCTGCTGCCGTTCCACGATCAGCCGGCCCAACTCCCAGTAGAGTTGAATCTGTTCCTTGTTGACGGCCTTCAGGGCCTGGTACTGCGCCTGCCGGATGCGTTCTTTGACCTCGGCGACGAACTGCTGGTAAGCAGCATTAGGGTGATCTGTTTGCATACAGGTGAATATGGTTTACAATTAAAAGTAGACAAATGTCCGAATAAATTATCAATTTGTTGTGATTTGTATTTAATTATTTAATTGATCGTGTAATAATCGGCGAATAAAATAGTAGAAGCATTGCGTACGCTTTGCCGGTGATGCCCAATTCGTAAAGGCAGCAGGACCAGGGCCGCAGCAGCTACCGGTATTGACGGGGGAGGGGAGGGGCAGGAAAAAAGGTTAACGGAGGCGCCCCGGTCCAGTAAACAGGACTGTAAAGGGGAGACCGGAGGAAGGGAGACCGGAGGAAAGGAGACGGGAGGGACTCAGCCGCAGAGGGCACAGCGCACGCAGAGGAAAAAGGAGAAATAAACTGAACCGCCAGGATCGCAAAGGAGACGCAAAGACCGCAAGGTGCGGGCGGCGCATCGCGGCAGGCATCGCATCGCGGGGAGTGTTCTCATCGCAGCTCCCCTCCCCGAGCAGGGCTGTTCGGTTTTGGTGTAAGCCCGCGATGCGCCGCCTGCCGCAATGCGACCCTTTCCGCGATGAAAGGAAGCATGCCCCAGCGATACTGCTTCAGCTTGTTTTATTCAGGCATTTCCCCGGTTAGATGATTTGACGCGCTACGCTTAGCCCCCACCCTTTGCCTGCCTCTCCCCTCTCCACAAAAAAATCGGGGTATTGGGACCGACCACCGGCCGACCCCAATACCCCAATCGCTTAATACCCTGCTACCCCGCCCCTAAAACTCCGACTGCACCTGGTAGTACCGGGATTTGACGAACATGAACACGCCGTAGGCCACCACGCCGAGGGCCACGACCAGCAGCACCCAACTGCCGCCCCACTGCTCAATGGTCTGGAAGGCGCCGCCCGAACCCTGCGCCTGGCTGGCGTCGGAGTTGAGGCCGGCCTGGAGCAGGAAGAAGCCAACCAGCAGCCACACCACGCCCCGGGCGGCGTAGCCCAGCTTGCCGATTTTACGCACGTTGTCGCGCATCCGGGCGGCCAGGCCGCCCAGGCTCAGCTTCTGCATGTATTCTTCCTTGTAGGCTTTTACCCACTGCATGACGCCCGCAATCATCACCCCGATGCCGGCCAGGGCCACCAATAGCGGCCCCAGGTCCATTTCGAGCACGCGGCCGACCAGTTGCTGCCGGCCGTTGCCGCCGCCGCCCGAACCCTGGATCATGCGGATGAGCGTAATGGCGAACGCCAGGTAGATCGCACCGCTGAGGCCGTACCGCACGCGGTTCATCATGGTTTCGTTATGGGTGCTGCCGAGGCTTTTGCTTTTGGCCGCCTGCACGAACCGCCACACCACGAATCCCAGGATGCCGATGACCACCAGGATGGCCAGGAACTTGCCGAAGGGCTGGTCGAAGATCATGTCGGCGGCGCCCTGTTTGCTGGCGCTGCCACTGCCGCCCCGGCCGACGGCGGCCATGACGGCCAGGATGCCGATCAGTACGTACACGAATCCTTTGGCGGCGTAGCCCCAGCGGGCCAGCTTTTCGATCCACTGCCTTGAACTGCCGCCGATGCCCCCGGTCGAAAGGGTATGATTGAATACTCCCATGGTTGTATGTATAAGGTTTAGAGTTTAGTGAAATACTATTCTTTATACAGCGATGGGACGCAGAGGGTTGCAGCCGTGGCGACGGGGCAGGTTCGGGAAATTCGGGTGAATGCGCCAAAAAATGCCACCAGCGGCAAATGCGTCACGAATCCGGCGTAAACTTCGCGCCATTGAGTGTCTGCATTCTTTCGCATCCTACCTGGACTAAACCGCAAGGATCGCAATGAAGACGCAAAGGGCGCAAAAGAGTACGCGTTTTCCTTACGGTCTTTGCGTCTCCCTTGCGCCCCCATTATGATCTTGGCGGTTCAGTGCTAACGCTCAAACTCCCCAACTCCTTTTCTTCGTGGTTGTCCTTCCCGTATTTCCGGGCGTAAACTTACCTGGGGTGGCAATGTCCGGTTCCCTCCCTAACGCAACGCCCTTTAACTTGCCCTTACTGGTCCGTTCACGCGGTTTCCGGTCATTACCGATCATCCCATGAAAAAAGCGTTACGATCCTTCCTGTTCATGTACCTGGTGTTGCTCTTTGCCGGGTGCAGCAAAGACGCGAAACTCACCAAAGAAATTGCCGGCACCTGGCAGGTTGCAGAAATCACCTTCAAATACAGCAACGGCGATTCGGTGGTGACCGGGCCGGGAGTCGGGACGTTTCACTTCGGAACCTGCCGGTGGCAGAAAAAGGAGGATGATGCGTGCAAGGGTTATTATCAGTTCGGGAGTGGCGACCGCACGGATTACGGCTACGCTGTTTTTGCCGAAAAAAACCGGATCAGCTTCTTTTTACGCCCGGGCGAGCCGGAAATGGCAAATTACAGTTCACTGACCGGCTACAGAGCCGCGCAGGCCGCCTATTGGGGGGACCAGCCCCGTTTCAACACCATCTGGGACATTCTGCACCGCAGCGACGACCAGCTGGTGATTACCGGCACGCTTGTCCACGGCTACCTCAAGCCGTGGGGACCCGCGCTGGCCCGCACGGTGATCAAACTCACCCGCTGAGGACAGAATAAGTGAATCACAAGATGATTGAATCACGGAATGATGGTGCATACCGGTAAGCACCCATAATCAACCATTACCCACTTGTCATCACCTGCCATGCCAAACCGGGAAGTGCTGAATGCTGAAATTGGATCATTCTACTTTACTGCTTCGCCCCGAAGGCCAAATCGCCGGCGTCGCCGAGGCCGGGCACGATGTAGTACTTGTGGTTGAGCGTTTCGTCAACGGCCCCGGCCCAGATGCGGCACTTGGGCAGGTGACCCTGCACGTACTGCACGCCGGGGCGGCTGGCAATGGCGGCCACAATGTGCGTCTGCACGGGCGTCCCGTAGGCCAGCAGCGCTTCGTAGCTCTTAATCATGGACTTGCCCGTGGCCAGCATGGGGTCAATGAGGATGAGGATTTTGCCGTCCAGGCCCGGGGAAGTCATATAGTTCATCTCCACGTCGAACGTTTCGTCGGCCTGGTGCGGCCCCCGGTACGCCCCGATAAAGGCGCTTTCGGCTTCTTCGAACACGTTGAGGAACCCGTTGTACAGCGGCAGGGCGGCCCGCAGCACGGTTGTCAGCACCACCGGGTAACGCATCCGCTGGGTGCCGGCCGTGCCCAGCGGGGTAGTCACCTGGTGGGCTTCGTAGGGCAGCGCCTTAGATACCTCGTAGGCCATCACCTCCCCCAGCCGTTCCATGTTGCGCCGGAACCGCATCCGGTCGCCCTGCACCTCCACGTTCCGCAGCTGCGCGATGAAATGATGGGCCACCGACGGCTGCTCGGTCAGGATGTGGAGGAAGGGAGGTTGGTTGGGGGTCATGGGAGTTGGGGTCGTCATTGGTGCATTGGTCATTGGTCAGCAGGCAATGGTTACTGGGGATGCGTGAC
This sequence comes from uncultured Cytophagales bacterium, assembly GCA_902805615.1. Lineage (GTDB taxonomy): Bacteria > Bacteroidota > Bacteroidia > Cytophagales > 172606-1 > CADCTQ01. The sequence continues at coordinate 12,223 of CADCTQ010000161.1, read as the reverse complement.
GTACGCGTACCCATTGACCAATGTACCAATGACCATTGACTACTGACCAATGACCCGTTCCAAATGTGCACATTTTTCTAACTTGCCGCAACGAAGAAAGTTTTCACCCGACAGCCCCTTTTTCATTCCGATGCATCTCTTTGTCCCCCCCGGCCTCCGCAACCGGCTCTTTTTCGCGTTAGGGGCCCTCCTGGTTTCGCTGGCTGCCCCGGCCCAAAGCGTGTACGCCCCGCTCAACAGCGACTACTACCACCTGGTGGACCGCTACGAAATCAAGCTCGGCCGCTTCGCCCCCGGCTTTTTCAGCAACGTCCGGCCGTACGAACGCCGCGGCATCGCCCAACTGACCGACAGCGTGGCCGCGGATCACAACTTCCTCTCGGGCCGCGACCGGTTCAACCTCACCTACCTGCGCAACGACAACTGGGAATGGTCCGACAGCGCTGACAACGAGAGCAACACGCCCGTTTTCAAGACCTTCTACCGCAAAAAGTCGGACCTCTACCACCACCGCGACGACGATTTCGAGGTGCACGTGAACCCGGTACTGCACCTGGGGGCGGGCAGCGAGGACGGCGGACGGCGCCTGTTCATCAACACCCGCGGCGCCGAAGTCCGGGGCATGATCGCCAAACGGATCGGCTTCTACTCGTTCGTGGGCGAAAACCAGGCGATCTTTCCCGAGTACAGCCGCAACCTGACGAGACTCTACAACGCCGTGCCCGGCGAAGGATACTGGAAGACGTTCAAGACGAACGGCGTGGACTTTTTCACGGCCCGCGGCTACGTGACGTTCAACGTGGTAAAGCCCATCCAGGTGCAGTTCGGCCACGACAAGAACTTCATCGGCAACGGCTACCGGTCCATGATCCTGTCGGACTTTTCGGCGCCCTACCTGTTTCTCAAGCTCAACACCCGCGTGTGGCGCCTCAACTACCAGAACCTGTTTGCGCAGATGAACGGCGACATTTTCAACTTCGCCGACGCGCTGTTTCCCAAGAAGTACTTCGCCATGCACCACCTGAGCGTCAACCTGACCAAAAACCTCAGCGTGGGCGTGTTCGAGTCGGTAACGTTCGGCCGCGACTCCATCGGCAACGGGCAGTTTGACCTCAACTACCTTAACCCGATCATCTTCTACCGCTCCGTGGAACAGCAGCTCGGCAGCCTCGACAACTCCATCGTGGGCCTCGACTTCCGGCTCAACTTCCTGCGCCACCTGCAACTCTACGGCCAGTTCGTGCTCGACGAATTCCTGCTCAGCGAGGTGCGGGCCCGCCGGGGCTGGTGGGCCAACAAGCAGTCCGGCCAGCTGGGGCTCAAGTACGTGGACGTGGCCGGCATTCCCAACCTGGACCTCCAGGGCGAAGTCAACGTGGCCCGGCCCTACACCTACACGCACGAGACGATCTATACCAGTTACGCCCACTACAACCTGCCGCTGGCCCACCCGCTGGGGGCCAACTTCTACGAACTGGTGGGCATTCTGCGCTACCAGCCCCTCAACCGGCTGCACCTGACGGGCAAGCTGATCTTCGCCCGGTACGGGGAGGATGAGGCGGGCACCAACTGGGGCAGCAACGTGCGGCTCGACTACGCCACGCTGGAAAGGCAATACGGCAACAAGATCGGGCAGGGCGTGGCGACGCGGACGGGGCTGGCCGACTTTACGGCTTCCTACATGCTCCGCCACAACCTGTTCATTGACGCCAAGGCGACGGTGCGCCGCCAGATCAGTTCCCTGCCCGAACGCAGCCGCACGGACTACATCGGCTTCCTGGCCCTGCGGCTCAACATTCCGCAGCGGTTGCAGGAGTTTTAGGGAGTTCAGTGATTGGAGGAATGGGAAGAGGTTCTGGCGCGATGTGGGCAGCAGAAAAAAGGGTTCTCGCAGATTGTCGCGGATCAGGGCGCAGATGGACGCAGATTCTTGGTTGGCTGGAATTTTACGTGCGGAAGTCCGGTGGGTTCCGTAGGGTTCGATCCCGCAGATCAGGTGCGTACCGGTTTTACCCGAAGGATCTTTAGTGGGGGTTATAGCATTTGATCCCCCAGATGGGTGCGAACCGTTTCTGCCCGAGTAATTTCTGGTATATGCTGTAGCATATCTACGGGACCAAACGCTACGACACCGCTCAGAACCATTCGAACAAAAACGGCACGCACCCATCTGCGGGATCAAATCCTTCGCCACCTCCAGGATTTCCCCAACCAAATATACTCCCGATCCAAAATCTGCGTCCATCTGCGCCCTGATCCGCGACAATCTGCGAGAACCCCTTTTTTCTTCTGCCCACATCGCGCCAGAAACCCTTCCTGCGCCAACCGCGAGAAACCCTCCCCTACGACCATTCTCCAACCCTAAATATATCCCCATCGATAAGCTGCGAAATAAAAAACGAAAAACGGCGGGATTCGTAGAATCAGGGTGAAAGAGCATGTAAAACCTCAATGCATCTAAACCGCTACCATTATGACTGGCTTTAAAAAATTCCTATACGTCATCTACACCCTGCTTTTCGTGGCCACCATCGGCATGGTGCTCTACAACGAAAGCCTGGAGGCTACCTTCGGGCAGCCCACCATGTACACCTTCTGGATGTTCTGGTCGCTGCTGGGCTTCTCGCTGCTCATGCTCGAAAGCGTGTTCGAGAACATTCACCTGTGGAGCGTCAAGCGCGGCACCAACCGCCTCGAACGGGAAAATACGCAACTCAAGGCCCGCCTCTACGACATGGAAGCCGGCAACCGCGACAATACCGTCGTGCGCGAACGCGACACCGTGTACCGGGAACGCAAGGAAGTGATTGACAACCGCGACCTCGACCGCAACCGCCTCAACGACGGCAACCAGACCGTATTCGGCCAGCACCCCGACAGCCGCAGCGACGTGTACTCGGCCCGCCAGGAAGGCGACACCATCCGCGTCCGCGAACGCGACAGCCAGGGCCGCATCATCTACAAAGACGACGACCGCGACCGCCCCGCCAACCGCTAACGGGTTCGATGACCTTTGCACTTACCACAAACCTCCCCCACTCGGGGAGGTTTTTTTAATTTTGCGCCATGCAACACGCCCAACTCATTGCCGCCGAACTGCGCCAGGCCGCCGACCTCCTCGACCGGTTCCTCAACGACCCCGCCCACCTGGCTGCCATTGAAGCGGCGGCCACCCTGCTGGCCGGTTCCATCCGCGACGGCCACAAGATCATTTCCTGCGGCAACGGCGGCTCCCACTGCGACGCCATGCACTTTGCCGAAGAACTCACCGGCCGCTACCGCGACAACCGCCGGGCCCTGCCGGCCATTGCCGTGTCCGACGTAAGCCACCTCTCCTGCACCGGCAATGACTACGGGTTCGAATTTGTGTTCAGCCGCTTCGTGGAAGGGCTCGGGCAGCCCGGCGACGTGCTGCTGGGCATCAGCACCAGCGGCAACTCGGCCAACGTGCTCCGCGCCGCCGAAGCTGCCCGGGCCCGGGGCATGAAAGTGGTGGCGCTGACGGGCAAGGACGGCGGCAAGTTAGGCCCGCTGGCCGACGTGGAAATCCGCGTGCCGCACCCGGGCTACGCCGACCGCATCCAGGAAATCCACATCAAAGTGATTCACATCCTGATCTTACTGATCGAGCGGGAAGTGGCAGCATAATCCAATCAAGGTGTCTCCTCCGTTTCATCCGTTCGAGCAGGCTCACCTTGGCCTGAGCGTGGCGTAGTAGCCGGCCACCGCGGCGGTAATGGTTTCCACCTGGTCCTGCGTCAGTTCGTAGTACATCGGCAGGCGCACCAGGCAGTCGCTGTAGTGGTCCGATTGGGGCAGCGGCCGTCCGTCGTGCTTGTCGCGGTAGTACGGGCTGGCGTGCAGCGACAGGTAGTGGAACACCGCCTGGATGCCATTGGCCTTCAGGTGGTTGATGAGTCCTTCCCGCTCCCCGGCGTGGCGGCACACCACGTACACCATGTGGGCGTTGTTGGTGGCAAAGGCCGGCACGTGCGGCAGCCGCAGGAAGCCCGCCGCCGCCAGCGGGGCCAGCCCCGCCCCGTACCATTCCCAGATTTGCCGGCGCCGGGCCTGAATATTCGTCAGGTTTTCGAGCTGCGCGTAGAGGAAGGCGGCGATGATGTCCGACGGCAGGAAGGAGGAGCCCACGTCCACCCAGCCGTACTTGTCCACCTCGCCCCGGAAAAAGGCCGAACGGTTGGTGCCCTTCTCGCGGATGATCTCGGCCCGCTGCACGAACCGTTCGTCGTTGACCACCAGCAGGCCGCCCTCGCCGGCCATGATGTTCTTGGTTTCGTGGAAGGAAAAAGCCGCCAGGTGCCCGATGCCGCCCAGCGGCCGGCTGCGGTAAAAGCTGTCAATGGCCTGCGCGGCGTCTTCGATCACGAACAGGTCGTACTTGCGGGCCAGGGCCATGATGCCGTCCATGTCGCAGGCCACGCCGGCGTAGTGCACCGGCACGATGGCCCGCGTGCGCGGCGTAATGAGCGGTTCGAGCGTCGCCACGTCGAGGTTGGGGTTGTCGGCGCCGCTGTCGGCGAATACGATCCTGGCCCCGCGCAGCACGAAGGCGTTGGCCGTGGACACGAACGTGTACGAGGGCATGATCACCTCGTCGCCGGGTCCGATGCCGGTCAGCAGGGCGGCCATTTCGAGCGCATCCGTGCACGAAGTGGTGAGCAGCACTTTGCGGAAGCCGTACTGCGCCTCGAAGAAACGGTGGCAGCGCCGGGTAAACTCCCCATCCCCCGAAATCTTTTCCAGGCCCACCGCCTGCTGAATGTAAAGCGTCTCGTTGCCGGTAAGGTAAGGTTTGTTAAAACCGATCATTCCGTTGTTGGTTTTTCGATGTTCGATGTTCGATGCTCGATGTTCGGTTAGACTGGCTCGAACATCGAGCATCGAACATCGAACATCGCACCTCGCAATCACCCCGGGTCCTTGGGGTACTGGCGGATTTTGATAGACCATTTGCGTTCGAGGTCGTAGCGGGTGGTGGTGAAGTACCGCACGCCGTTAATGACCATTTCGAGGGTGCCCAGGCCGATGAGCACCTGCCCGCCCAGGTACTGCACGATGCCGTAGCGGCTGTTGCCGCTGATGTGTGTGATGATGAAGAGGCCGGCCAGCGTGGAGGCGGCCCCGGCGGCAATGCGTACGCCCAGGCGGCCCGAGCCGATGTAGCTCAGCGAGTCGAGGGGGATGTGGCGGTCGTTGACCCAGACGCCCGAGTCGGTAATGACCTGGATGCGGCCGTGGCGCATTTCGCGGCTGGGGTCGTGGCGGAGCTTGTAGCGGATGCGGTTGCCCGTCTTGAAGTAGCGGTGGTGGCCGTTGGAAAGCCGCGTGAGTTGCAGGTAATGCTGGGCCATGCCCGTCTCCGCCATCGTCAGCAGCAGGACCGGGAAAAGCAACCGCAGAATCAGTCGGTTCGGCATTACGCGCAGGTTATCGAATTGTAACGATGTGATATGGCTTGTAACTATTCCCGTAAAACTAGCGTATTACCAGACACTGCCCCAGCGGCAGGCAAACACTTACAAACCATTTTTCACTAACAAAACAGCATTTATCATGGACAATACCACCAGAAGCACCACCGGGCTGGGTTCCACTTCGGGCCAGCCGGGCATGGTCACGGGTCTTTTCCGGGACCGCGAAAGTGCCGAACGGGCGTACGCGTCGCTTTCCAGCCGCGGCTATTCGAAAGATGACGTGAACCTGATGATGTCGGACGAAACGCGCCGCCGCTACTTCGGCAGTTCCAAGTCGGACAACGACACCGAGCTGGGCTCCAAGGCCATGGAAGGTGCCGGCGTTGGCAGCGCCATCGGCGGCACGCTGGGCGGTGTAATCGGCGCCATTGCGGCCATCGGTACGGCGGTAGCCCTGCCCGGCCTGGGCCTGGTCATTGCCGGTCCGATCGCAGCGGGCCTGGCAGGAGCCGGGGCCGGCGGATTAACGGGTGGCATCGTGGGCGCACTCATCGGCGCCGGCATTCCCGAAGACCGCGCCCAGCACTACGAACAAGGCATTAAGGAAGGGGGCATCGTGATGGGCGTCAATCCGCGTTCGCACGAAGACGCCGGCTACTTCCAGACCGAGTGGCAGCGTTCGCACGGACAGAACATCCGCTAAGCCCGCCACCCCAAAACGCAAAAGGCAGTACAATTCCGTTACTGCCTTTTTTTCCTCTAAAAATAATGGGAATCGCTGCCGGTTAATTGTGGATGACGTAGCGGGTGAATTCCACGATGAAGGTGAACACTACGATGGCGGAGCCAATGACAATTTCGTCTTTCTTGATCTGCTTGATGAAACTTTTCATATAAATAAACGAATGCGTTGGGGATGCTTGCCCGGTGGAGCCGGAGGAGAATTTTCGTCCTGACTGTTGCAAAAATACAATCTTATCGCTACGCTGTTTGCGGGGTAACCGGTCGGTCCCGGCAGGGCGGCGTAAGTAACGGGGGGCTCCGTGCACAAAAAAAGCCCGCCTGGCTTTCAAAAATAACATTTTTTCCACCGAGGCAAGCGGTGCAGGTCCCTTTTTGCGCCATTTTTTTCTTCATTTTGGGGGAATTCCGGCCCGGCACGCGGGAAAAACAAAATTTTGCCCCCAATTCTACCGCATGTAAGATTTGGCGGCCAATGTTAAAATTCCGGGAACCTCGCTAACTTTTCCCATCTTTGCGGAACACTTGCGGTTCACATGACACCTTACGGGCGGGGGCCCACCAAACTGCCGGCCGCGCTCAAACGTCCGTGGCGCCGAAACAAGTACCTGCGCCTCATCAAGTGGCTCTGGGTGACGTTCGGGCTGTCGCTGGCCCTCTTTGTCGGCTACGTCTGGGCCGTGAGCGTCAACCTGTTGGGCCTGTTCGGGCAGATGCCCAGCTTCCGCCTGCTCGAAAATCCCCGCAACGACCTGGCCTCCGAAGTGTACGCCGCCGACGGCGTGCTGCTGGGCAAGTACTTCAGCGAAAACCGCTCCCCGGTGGAGTTCAACCAGATTTCCCCGCACGTGATCCACGCCCTGCTGGCGGCCGAAGACACCCGCTTCGAACGGCATTCGGGCGTTGACTTCAAGGGCACCCTCGCCATTCCGCTCTACCTGCTCATCGGCGAACGGCGCGGCTCCAGCACCATCTCCCAGCAACTGGCCAAGAACCTCTACGACATCCGCCAGACCGAGAACCAGGGCCCGGTGTCGGGCATCGTGGTGGACAAAACCAAGGAGTGGCTCACGGCCATCAAGATCGAACGCAGCTACACCAAGCGGGAGATCATCACCATGTACCTCAACACGGTGTACTTCGGCAGCTACACCTACGGCATCAAGGCGGCGGCCCGCACCTTTTTCCGCAAGGAACCCTACCGGCTCGACCCCGCCGAGGCGGCCCTGCTCGTGGGCATGCTCAACAATCCCGCCCACTACAGCCCCGTGAACCACCCCGAACGGGCCCGGTGGAAACGCAACGGCGTGCTCCAGAAAATGCTCAAGCACAAATACCTCACCCCCGACGCGTACCGGCAACTGGCCGGGCTGCCGCTGGGCCTGCGGTTTACCCCCGACAACCCCAACCGGGGGCTGGCCACCTACCTGAGGGGCTACCTGGAGGGCGAACTCCTGCGGTGGGCCAAACAAAACAACTTCGACCTCTACACCGACGGCCTGCGCATCCGCACCACCCTCGATTCGCGGTTGCAGCGGCACGCCGAACGGGTGGTGGCCGCGCAGATGGCCGCGCAGCAAGCCAAGTTCGAGGCGCACCTGGGCGGCCAGCCGCCGTGGACCGGCGTGAAGGATGCCGACTACCTGGGGTCGGTGGTGGTGCGGTCAGCCCGCTACCGGGCCCTGAAGGCGCAGTACGGCGACAACCAGGATTCGATCTGGATCATGCTCCGCAAACGCGTGCCCATGCGGGTATTCTCTTGGGACGGCGAAAAAGACACAATCATGAGCCCGCTGGATTCAATCCGGTACTACAAGCGGTTCCTGCACGCCGGCCTGCTGGCCATGGACCCGGTATCGGGCGAGGTAAAGGCCTGGGTGGGCGGCATCAACTACAAGCACTTCAAGTACGACCACGTGCGGCAGGGCCGCCGGCAGCCCGGCTCGGCCTTCAAGCCCATCGTGTACGCGGCGGCCATTGCCAACATGGGCTACACGCCCTGCACCGAAGAACTCGACGCCCCCATCACCATCGGCGGCTGGACGGCCCGTAACTACAGCCGGGCCTACTCCAACGAGCCGGTCACGCTGCGGCAGGCCCTGGGCCAGTCGCTCAACACGGTGCCGGCCCGCATCCTGCAGAAGCTGGGCGTGCCGGCCGTGCTCGACTACGCGCGGCGCCTGGGCATTACGGGCAAGCTCCGCGCCTACCCGGCCATCTGCCTGGGCACCGAGGCCGTGTCGGTGTACGACCTGCTGGGCGCCTACGGCACGTTTGCCAACGGGGGCGTGTGGAACCTGCCCCAGTACGTGACGCGCATCGAGGACCGGTACGGCAACGTGCTGCACCAGTTTACGCCCCGCCGGCACGAGGCCATGAACGCCGAACACGCCTACCTGATGACCCACCTGCTGCAAAGCGGGCTGGGGGACCGCGGCTCGGCGCAGGCGCTGGCCGGGTACGCCATGACGCGCAACAACGAGGTGGGCGCCAAAACGGGCACCACCCAAAACTACGCCGACGGCTGGTGCGTGGTGCTCACGCAGGAACTGGCGACGGCCGTGTGGTTCGGGGGCGACGACATGCGCGTGCACTTCCGCGACGCCAACGGCACGGGTTCCCGCACGGCCTTGCCCATTGCCGGCGAATTCATGGACCGCGCCTTTGCCGACCCGGCGGCCGGCCTTAAAAAAGGCCCGTTCCGCAAACCCCGCACGCTTTCGGTTGACCTGGACTGCAACCGCAACCCCTTCCTGGCCGCCCGCAGCGACTCCACGCTCTACGTGCCCCCGCCCAAGAACGATTCGCTGGTGAACGCGGGGTTCGTGGAGGAATTTTAAGCAAACTGCACCGCAGAGGGCGAAAAGGAGACGCAAAGACCGCAAGGCGCAGGTGGCGCATCGCGGGAAGCAGTCGCATCGCGGCTCCCCTCCCCGGAGGGGCCGGGGGTGGGTTTACTTATATGCATCGCATCTTTCAGGAATAATCGCTTTGGAGAATCCGGCAATGGAATATCCGCATGAAGTTGAACATTGGCATAAGGTGGGTGAAGAACCCACCCCCGGCCCCTCCGAGGAGGGGAGCCGCGATGCGCCGCCTGCCGCAATGCCACCCTTCCACTTGGGCTCCGGGTTTTCCAGGGTAAACTTCGTTGCTTTAAGTCTGCCCGGTACCCTGATTTCCCATTTTTTCACATATTACGGTCCCGTACCAACCCTGCCCGCCCAAGCCATGAAAACACCACTTTTCTGCCTCCTCTTCCTCCTCCTCACCGCCGCAACGGCCTTTCCGCAGGCCAAAAATGCCAAACCCGATGCCACAGAGACCCTCAAGCAACTCGAAAAGCGGCGCTACGAACTGATGATCAAAAAGGACCTGGCGGCCCTGCGCGAAATGCTGGCCGACGACCTGGTGTACACGCATTCCAACGGCGTCACCGAAAACAAGGAACAGTACCTGGCGGGCCTCGCCTCGGGCAAGTCGGTGTACTACGCCGTGGAACCCGTAGAAACCCAGGTGCGCCTCTACGGCAACATGGCCATCCTCAACGGCATTGCCAACGTGGATACCGAGGTGAACGGCCAGAAAACCACCCTCCGCCTCAAGTACACCGACGCCTACGTGAAACGCAACGGCAAGTGGCAGTTCGTCACCTGGCAGTCCCTGCGGATGGCGCAGTAGCCCGGACCTTGATGTGCATGATGAAAGGATGACCATGATGGCGTGCGCATCATCAAGATCATCCTTTCATCATGCACATCAAGGTTCAGACATTTACACCAAGGATAAACCCTCTCCGCGCGTCCCCGTATAAGCTACCAGATTGATTGCCCTCCGGGTTCGGCCCGGAAGGAATTGGAAACCTGAATTAAACGATACAAGAGCTATGGGACTATTTGATTTTCTGAACAAAGGAGATAAGAAGCCGGCCGCCAAGCCCGCGGCTACGCAGGCCCGGCCGCAGTCGTCGCCACTGGGATCGCCGGCGGCACAACGCCCGGCCCAGGCCGCACCGGCCCCCGCCGTGCAGCAGGGACCGCGTTTTGAAATGTACACCGTGAAAGAAGGCGACTGGCTTTCCAAGATTGCCGGCCGCTACTACGGCGACGTCCACAAGTGGTCGAGGATCTACGACGCCAACCGCGACCAGATCAGCGACCCCGACAAGATCCGCCCCGGCATGGTGCTCAAAATTCCCCTCGACAAGTAAGAGGTGAATCAATTAGAAATGAATAATTGAAAATTGATAATCTATAAAGGCCCGCCGGATGCAGTGATCCGGCGGTCTTTTTTTTGTTTTTCACCGGCAAGAGTCATCCTCGGGCCGGACCGGTTCACAATACTTTCCCTTTTCGGGCAAGGCGGGTTGCGCCGGCGCCGGCGTCCGCCGCAACCCGCCTTGCCCGAAAAGGGAAAGCCGTGCGGATGGAATTGACGTACGAATCGGTTACCCCAATCCCCACTTCTTTTTCCCCACTTCTCGCTTCCCGCTTCTCACTTCTCGCTTCTTATCAATATTTTTGCCCTCCTCAATACAATCGCTTTTTTACATCAACTGACCACTGCCAGATGCTCAAAGAGAGAAACCCGGTAAAAGAACTGTTGCAGTCCGATGCCTATGGCACGCAAGCACACGTGAAGGGTTGGGTGCAAACCAAACGGGAGGGTAAAAACGTGGCCTTCATCGCCCTCAACGACGGTTCTACCATCCACCACCTGCAAATCGTGGCCGACGTGACCCGGTTCGGCGAAGAAACCCTCAAGCAGATCACCACCGGGGCCTGCATTGCCGTGACCGGCGAACTCGTGCCGTCGCAGGGGGCCGGGCAAAAGGTGGAACTGCTGGCAAAACAAATCGAAATCTACGGCACGGCCGACCCCGAAAAATACCCGCTCCAGGCCAAGCGGCACTCGATGGAATTCCTGCGCGACATTGCCCACCTGCGGCCCCGCAGCCGCACGTTCGGCGCCGTGTTCCGCATCCGCCACGCGTTGGCCTTTGCCATCCACAAGTATTTCAACGACAACGGCTTTTACTACCTCCACACGCCCATCATCACCGGCTCGGATGCCGAAGGAGCCGGGGAAATGTTCCGCGTGACCACGCTGGACCCCCGCAAGCCGCCCCTCACCGAAACGGGCGAAGTGGACTACAAGCAGGACTTTTTCGGCAAGGCCACCAACCTCACCGTCTCGGGCCAGCTCGAAGGCGAACTGGGGGCTTTGGCGCTGGGCAAAATTTACACCTTCGGCCCCACGTTCCGCGCCGAAAACTCCAACACGGCCCGCCACCTGGCCGAATTCTGGATGGTAGAACCCGAAATGGCCTTCTACGACCTGGAAGACAACATGGACCTGGCCGAGGACTTCATGAAGTACCTCATCCGCTACGCCCTCGACCATTGCCCGGACGAACTGCAATTCCTCGAAACGCGCCTGCTGGAGGAGGAGAAAAACAAGAAGCAGGAAGAACGCAGCCCCATGCCCCTCATCGAAAAGCTGCGCTTCGTGGTGGACAACCAGTTCGAGCGCCTCGACTATACGCAGGCCGTGGACATCCTCATGAAGTCGAAGCCCGCCCAGAAGGGGCAGTTCGTGTACCCGGTGAGCTGGGGCACCGACCTGCAGTCGGAGCACGAACGGTACCTGGTGGAAAAGCACTTTAAAAAGCCGGTGATCCTGGTCAACTACCCCATGCACATCAAGTCGTTCTACATGAAGCAGAACGACGACGGCAAGACGGTGCGGGCCATGGACGTGCTCTTCCCGGGCATCGGTGAGATCATCGGCGGCTCGCAGCGGGAGGAAAACTACGACAAGCTCTACGCCCGCGTGAAGGCACTCAACATCCCCGAAGAGAGCCTGTGGTGGTACCTCGAAACCCGCCAGTACGGCACGGCCCCGCATTCGGGCTTCGGCCTGGGCTTCGAACGCCTCACGCTGTTCGTGACCGGCATGACCAACATCCGCGACGTGATCCCGTTCCCGCGCACGCCCCAGAATGCGGAGTTCTGATCAGGATTTTCAGGATGAAAGGATTGGCAGGA
>CADCTQ010000160.1 GCA_902805615.1 uncultured Cytophagales bacterium | reverse complement strand
TCATTGGGCCTAGACCTTTTTGGTTCTTTTTGGGGCAATGCCAAAAAGAACAAACCCCACTTACGCTTCATCAACCAATCCCCATCCCATTACAAACCATCCTGTTACCACCCAGCACAATACCACCCATCATATTACCACCCCTCACAACCAACCCATCACCAACCCTTAGCCCCTCAAATACGCCCATACGCCAATCACATACCGAAAACCCCAAAGGTCTGGTAAACTGCATTTACCGGCTCCAGAGCACTTCCTCCCGCACGGCTACGGAAAAAAAGTCCGGGCAGGTCTCCAGGCCGGCGATGGTGCCAAAGATACACATCTCTTCGCCCCGGCAGTTGTACACCACGACCGCACCGTCGGGGCAGTTCAGGCACCGGTCCACGAGAATCACGGTTTCGCCCTTGTACGCGTAGCGGACCACCTCCCCCCTTTCGCGGCTGGCGCTGTCTGCGTCAATCATCCGCTGCAACCAGGGCAGGTCCCGCGGGCTGTTCACCCGGCACGTTTTTTTTACTTCTTCTTTACAACCCGCCAGGCCAAGGGCGGCGGCGAGAACGAGCAAGGCAATGCGCATGGTGAGGTGGATCAGTTTACGGCAGGACCCGCGCCGGCCCCGCAGGGTTGCAGGCACGACCGGGAATACCGCCCACCGCCCTCCCGCGGTCCCATTCCCCTGGCCGTACCTTTCCGGCGGAAGTCAACCCGTCCGGGGAAAGTCAAACCCGGCCCGAAAAAAGATGTGGGGCTCCGGGTTATTTTTCGGGCAAAAGTACTTTATTTGGCATTCGGATTGCCGGGTTAGCCCATCAAGTGCCCTTATCCCGCGTGCTGCTCCAGTGCTTGCCATTGGGGAGTACGGTGCACCACCCCAGCTATGCGGCTTTCTGCCGCTTTTCAATATTCATTCCCGAAAATACATACGCCGCTAGTAACGGGTAACCCGGAATTGGCTGTGGTTTCCTTAACTGCGTAAGGTTGCCACTTGATTACGCCGCAACACGAAGCCGGATTTTCTCTATCCTCACGGTTTAAACGCTTTTGCTCCTTGAAACACATTTTCCGGTTACTGACCCTTTTGGTCATTGCATCCTTCTTCCTGCCCGCCCGGGCGCAAACCCCCGACTGGCAGTGGGCCCGGCAGGGCCGCGGCGCGGACCCCGGCCTGGGCCGAAGCATCGGCACGGACCCCGACGGCAATGTGTTCGTCGCCGGCTCCTTCGAAGGCTCCGTGGCGTTTGGCACCACCAGCTTTACCAGTCCCGGTGCAACGGACGTGTTTCTGACCAAGTACGATTCCACCGGCCGGGTACTTTGGGCCAAGCGGGCCGGTGGCTTCCAAGCCGTGAAAGCCACCGGGCTCAGCGTGGACAAGCAGGGCAACGTGTACGTCGTGGGTAGCTTCCGGGGCATTGCCCAGTTTGACGGAACGACGCTGCAAAACCCCAACATATCCCTCGACGATTTGTTCATCGCAAGGTACAGCAATGCCGGTACGTTGCTGTGGATCAGGCAGGTGGGAAGCCCCGAAATCTCTGAGGAAGCTACCGGCGTCAGCGCGGATGCCAACGGCGGGGTGTACCTCACCGGCCGGTACTATGCCAATGTAAGTGACGAGACGCTAGTTCCGGTCCGCTTTGGTTCGGTTACCGCAAACATTCCGGGCCGGTATGGCATATTCCTGGCGAAGTACGATGCGGAAGGCACCGGCGTATGGGCGCAGGGCAATACCGCTCGTATCCTGTATCCAGTCGCGATAACCGGGGTGGCAAGTGATGCCGCCGGCAACGCCTACATCACGGGTTCGACTTACATGGAGGTTACTATGGACGGGCTCCGCTTTGGCCCCTCCGATCCCTTTGCCAAAATGTTCGCTTTCGTCGGCAAATTCAATCCGCAGGGAAAAATGCAGTGGTTGACGGGGACCACCGCCCAGGGCGATCATAGCAACAAGGCAGCCGGTTACGGGATTGCCGTGGACCAACAGGAAAATGCGTACGTGGCCGGGCTGCTACAGGGTGCTGCCGGCTTCGGCAACGATTTGGTCCTCAACAGCCTCGCTGAGAAAGACCTGTTCCTTGCCAAATACGACCGGAACGGCGGGCTGCAATGGGTGCGCCAGGCGGCCAACGCTTGCGCGGAAACCGGAATGCTGGACTTTGGGGATGAGGTTTACGCTGCCTCGGTTTGCCTGGACGCTCAACAACGTCCTACGGTAACGGGTTCTTTCCAGCGAACGGCTCAATTCGGCAACATCCAACTCCTGAGTACCGGCAATACGGACGTGTACGCGGCCCAGTACGACCAGGAGGGCAACGCGCGGTGGGCCCGGGCCGCCGGCGGAGTAGGCAGGGACGTTGGGTACGGGATTGCCTCCGACGGCAAGGGCAGGTTCTACCTGACAGGCAGTTTCAGCGGCACAGCCCGCTTCGGGGGCGAAGTGCTCACCAGCGGCGGCAACGCCCCGAACGTCTTCACGGCCCGGGTGGCGCCCTGCCCCGACCAGAATCCGGTAATCACCCCTTCGGCCACTGCCGTCTGCCAGGGCGATACGGTGCTGCTGCGGGTGAACACCCTGGCCGGCCAGACGTACCAGTGGAAAAAGGACGGCGCCCCCCTGGCGGGAGCTACGGCCAGCAGCTACAAAGCCACCCAAGCCGGCATCTATTCGGTGCTGGTGACGGTCCGCAACTGCACGGCCGAGTCGCCGGGCCTCCCCCTCGACTTGGACAGCCGCCCGGCCGCCGCCCTGCTCGATGCGGCCCCGGCCGCCGTCTGCACCGGCGATTCCCTCGCTATCCGGGTTCAGGCCGCGGGCGGCGCTACCTACCAGTGGCTGCGCAACAACGTCGTGGTGGGCGGGGCCACGGCCCCCTTGCTGTACGCCCGCACGCCCGGCAACTACCGCGTAGTGGTAATCAACTCGGCCGGCTGCCGGGATACTTCGGCCGTCAAGCGCCTGTCCGTGAACGATTTACCGGAGGCTACGGTGGCCGCCAATGGTTCTACCCTGCTCTGCCAGACCGACGTAGCCACGCTGTCGGCCAACGCCGGCCCGGGCTTCACCTACCAGTGGCTGCTCGACGGCAGGCCCCTGGCCGGGGCCACCGCGGCCACTCTCCAGGCCCGGCAACTGGGCGACTACGCCGTGATCGTCACCAACGCGGCGGGGTGCAGCCGGCAGTCGGATGCCTTGTCGGTGGTGAATGCAAAGATCACGGCCGCCGTCCCCACGTTCTGCCCGGGCGACTCGGTGCTGCTCACGGCCAACGCGGGGGCCGGGCTCTCGTACGGCTGGTTCAAAGACAACGTGCCCGTAGCCGGGGCCACGGCCGCCACCCTGTACGCCAAAGCGGCGGGCGCCTACACGGTCCAGGTCCGCAACGGGTCGGGCTGCACGGCCACGTCGGCCCCGCTCGCCGTGCGGGCGGACGTTTTGCCGCAAGCCCTCCTGCTGCCCGCCGGTGACCTCTCCCTGTGCCGGGGCGACTCGGTGGACCTGTCCACGCCGGCCGTTGCGGGCCTCACTTACCAGTGGCGGCGGGATGGCGTCGCCATTGCCGGGGCCACCGGCGCGACGCTGCGCGTAAAAACGGCCGGCACGTACTCGGTCCTGGTCGCGACGGCCGGGGGATGCACCACGCTGTCGGCGGCCCGCGGGGTCACGTTTAGCGACCGCCCGGCGGCCCTCGTATCGCCGGCCGGCCCCGTCTCCCTGTGCGCCGGCGAACCGGTGCTGCTCCGGGCCGAGGCGGCCCCCGGGCTGCGCTACCAGTGGCAGAGAGAGAACGCCAACCTCGCCGGGGCCACGGGGAGTTCCCTCAACGCAACCGCCGCCGGGGTGTATACGGTGACGGTCACCAATGCGGGCGGCTGCGGGCAGCAGTCCGCCCCGACCCTGGTGCAGGTCAACCCGCTGCCGCCGGCGTTGGTGCGCACGGCCGGGCCCCTCACCCGTTGCCAGGGCGATTCGGTGCTGCTGCGGGCGCCGGAGGGGGGTGGGCAGACCTACGGGTGGTTCCGCGACGGGGAGCCCATTGCCGGGGCCTCCGGGGCGGGCTACTACGCCAGGACGGGCGGCAGCTACACCGTGCGGGTTGACAACGGCACGTGCGCCGCCGTTTCCGAGCCGGTAGCGGTCACCTTCGTGCCGTTCCCCGCGGCCACGGCATCCGTAGCGGGGCCGTCCTCCTTCTGCCCGGGCGACTCGACGGAACTGCGGGCCGGGCCAGCGGACGGAGTAACGTACCAGTGGAAAAAGGACGGGGTGCGCCTCGAAGGTGCAGTCCGGGCCAGCTACGCGGCCACGTCGGCCGGCCGCTACACGCTGGAAGTCACCAACGCCGCCGGCTGCACGGCGGTCTCCGAGCCGCTGGTCATCAGCACCTTTGCGCCCCTTCCTACCGGCCTTGCGGCGGGCGGCAGCACCCGTTTCTGCCGGGGCGATTCGGTGCGGCTGAGCGCCGCGCCGGGGCAGCAGTACCAGTGGTTCCGCAACGATACGTTGCTGGCCGGGGCCACCGGCAGCGACTACACCGCCCGGCTGGCCGGCACCTACACCGTGCAACTGACCGGCGCCAATGGGTGCCAGGTGCGTTCCGTCCCCGCGGTGGTCACCACCGACCAGCCCCCGGTGGCCGGAATCGTTTCCCCGGCGTCGGCCAGTTTCTGTACGGGCGAAGTGCTGGCCTTGCGGGCCGTGGAGGCACCCGGCTTCTCCTACCAGTGGCAGCGGGACAGCCAGGACATTCACGGCGCCACCGCGGCCGCCTACGAAGCCGGGACGGCCGGTGCGTACCGGGTAAAAGTGACCTCGGGCACCTGTACCCGCTTCTCGGAGGCACTTTCCGTTACCGAAAAAGCGAAGCTTGCCAAACCCGTCATCGGGCAACGGAAAGATACGCTGCTGACGGCCGGCGGGGCGGCGCGTTACCAGTGGTTCCTCCACGGGACGCCCGTGCCGGGAGCTACCGGGGCGCAGTGGGGAGCCAGGCAAACCGGCATCTATACGGTGGAAGTGGAAAATGCGAACGGTTGCCGTACTGTGTCCGACCGGTTCCTGCTGACATTCGATTGCGAACTGCTGCTGTATCCCAATCCCTTTACGGACGTGCTTAACCTGGAAGTAGGCAGCGCCACGCTGGGCAAGGTCACCATCCGGGTATACAACGTGGTGGGCAAGCTCATGCTCGCCAAAGAGGCCGACAGCTACCGGATGTACTACCGGGAATCGTTCCCGATCGGTGCCTGGGCCCGGGGGGTGTACCTGGTCGAAGTAGAAAGCTGCGGCCACCGGATCATGAAGCGGATGTTTAAGAACTAAGCAAAGAACGGAGACCGCAGACCGGAGGCAGGGAGACCGGAGGAGGCGTACCCAGGCAGGGCGGTGGAAGGTCGGCAACGCGAATAGTCTGGGAAAGTAAAGGAAAAAGGGAGGTTCCCGTAACTACGCGTTACCCGGGCCTCCCTTTTCCTTTTTCCCGTTTTCTTACCAACCAACCATCCCGCATCCCCGCGTTGCACGGGCACGCCTCCTCCGGTCTCCCTTCCTCCGGCCTGCCGTCTCCGTGTTGCTAGTCCGGCTGGATCTGGTTGCGGTCAATGAATTCGCGGAAGGCTTTGCGGTAGGAGTCGCTGACGGGGACGAGGGTGGCGCCGATCTGCACCTCGCCCTTGTGGACCACGTCAATGGCGTCGAGGGCGATGATGTAGGAGTGGTGGATGCGGATGAACCGGTCGGCGGGCAGTTGGGTTTCGAGCGACTTAAGCCGCTGCAACGTCACGATCTTCTGCGTGCGGGTGTGGATTACCACGTAGTCTTTGAGCCCCTCCACGTAGAGAATGTCGCTCCAGCGCACCTTCACCAGCTTGGTGCCGTCTTTGACGAACACGAAAGGCTGGGCCGGCTCAGCCGCGGCCCCGGCGGGGGCGGCAACGGCGGGTACCGGGGCGGCGGGCGGCGCCAGGCCCACTCCCAGGCGCTGGGCGGCCTTGTCCACGGCTTTCAGGAAGCGTTCGAGGGTCACCGGCTTGAGCAGGTAGTCCACCACGTCGAGTTCGTAGCCTTGCAGGGCGTACTCCGAGTAGGCCGTCGTCAGGATCACCAGGGGCCGCTTCTGGAGGATTTTGAGCAGCGTGAGGCCCGTGATTTCCGGCATCTGGATGTCGAGGAAGAGCAGGTCCACGGGCTCCCGGCGCAGCAGGTCGAGGGCCGCCAGGGGGCTCGAACAGGCGTCGAGCAGGTGCAGGTACGGCACCTTGCGCACGTATTCGGTGAGCAGGTTACGCGCTAACGGCTCGTCTTCTACGATGAGGCAATTCATGGTCGGAAAGGGTCAGGTCCAGTTGCACGCAGTACTGTTGTTCGTTTTCTTCCACCTCCAGGCGGTAGCGGCCGGGGTAGCTCAGGTCGAGGCGGCGCCGCACGTTCTGGAGGCCGATGCCCGACTTTTCGCCGGTGGTCTTGTCGGCGCGGGCCACCTTGCTGTTGCCCACGCGGTAAAAGCACGCCCCGTCGCGGATGTGGATGGAAATCTCCACCCACGAGCCGGGGTGGCTGTTGCTCACGCCGTGCTTGAAGGCATTTTCGAGGAAGGTAATGAAAATGAGCGGGGTGATCTGCACGCCGTCGGGGCTGCCGGTGACGGTCAGCGTGATGGGCACCTGGTCGTTGAGGCGCAGCCGTTCGAGGCTGATGTAGTTTTCCATGTACTCGATCTCCTTGCCCAGCGGCACCTTGGGGTGGTTGGAGTCGTAGATCATGTAGCGCATCATCTGCGAGAGCTTCGAAATCACCTCGGTGGTGTTGGGCGACTGCGTGTAGGCCAGGTAATAGAGGTTGTTGAGCGTGTTGAAGAGGAAGTGCGGGTTGATCTGCGCCTTGAGGAAGTTGAGTTCGGCGGTGAGCTTTTCGTTTTCCACGGCCTTTTTCCGGGATTCGAATTCGAACCACTCCAGCGCGAAGCGGATCATGCCCACGAAGATGACGATGAACAGCGTGACGGCCGACATCTGGATCACGAACCGGGCACTGTGCAGGTACCGGTACAGGTGCTTGAACTCCTCGCGGTTGACGTGGCCTTCGAGCAGGAAACGCTCCAGTTGTACCCGGGCGGCCACCAGCAGGGCGAAAGGCACCAGGAATTCAACGGCGTAGCGAGCCAGGTTCTTGCTTTGCAGGAAGCGGGGCAGGGTGAAGAAATAGTTGTAGTACGCGATCACACTGGTAAAGGCCAGGTTGAGGGCGGCCATGGTTACGATGCGGTCCCAACTCGTGTCCCAACGGCTGATCTGGTAGACGAAAAACGACAGGTACACGCTCCAGAACGAGAGGTGCAGCAGAATAACCCGGTTGCGGTTGACGAAGGTTTGCATGAGGCGGGGCCCGGAACTAAAAATAAGGTGATGACTGGCACTTGGTGCGCCGGCGTTCAGCCTGGCGTCCAACCGGTTGCGCGCCGCTACGGGGCACACGCCTGCGGGGTTGCGCGGACCGGTTATTTAAAGGTAAGCGTTCGGCGGCACAAGTGCGCAGCCCGCCGGCACTATTATGCCTTCCCGGGTTTCCGCTCGACGGTTGGCCCGTTCCGGTCGGCGGTCGGGGCGCGGGCCGCCGGGGCCCGAGTTGTCGAATAGATCGGCCCGACAGTCTAATACTTGGGGAAAGAGTGCAAAGAAAGGAGTCTATTTGCAGTATACCACCGGGGATTGGACACCGGAAAAGATTCAATCCTCCAAACAAAATGCCCCCTTTCCGCTTCTACTCATTGCCGGTTGTCTCTTCGCAATGGGCACCCAGACGCACGCCATTCACTGCTATGAAAAAGCTTCTACTCCTCTCCTTCCTCGGCTGGTGTCACCTGTCTCTCGCCCAGGGTCCCCCGGCGGGCGGCAACGCGCCGCAACCGGCCGCAAGCGTACCCGGCCCGGCCGCCCCGCGGGGCAACGGCAAGATCACCGGCGCGGTGGTAGACTCGACCACCAACCAGCCGGTGCCCTTTGCCACGGTTGCCCTCACCGACCCGGCCACCAGCAAGCCCCTCGACGGCGCCATTGCCGACGACAAGGGGCAATTCACCATTGCCAAGGTGGGAGAAGGCACGTACACGATCCTCATTTCCTTCATCGGCTACCAGACCAAAATCGTCCCCAACGTGCGGCTGGACAACCGGCGCGACGACGTGAACCTGGGCACGATCCGGGTGAGCCCCACGGTGCAGTTGCTCCAGGAAGTGACCGTGCAGGGACAGCGGGCCCTGGTGGAAGAAAAAGTGGACCGCACCGTGTACAACGCCGAGGCCGACGAAACCAACAAGGGCGGCGACGCCACCGACGTGCTGCGCAAGGTGCCCATGCTGTCGGTGGACCTCGACGGCAACGTGTCGCTGCGGGGCAGCCAGAACATCCGGGTGCTCATCAACAACCGGCCCTCCACCATCACGGCCGGCAGCATCGCCGACGCCCTCAAGCAGATTCCCTCCGACCTCATCAAGTCGGTGGAAGTGATCACTTCGCCCTCGGCCAAGTACGACGCCGAAGGCTCGGGCGGCATCATCAACATCATCACCAAGAAAAACACGCTGCAAGGCTTTTCGCTCAACGTGGACGGCAGCGCCGGCATCCGGGGTTCCAACCTGGGCCTCAACGGCAGCCTGCGCAAGGGCAAAATGGGCTTTTCGCTGGGCGGCTTCGGCCGGTACGGCTACAACATCCGGGGCAACTTCGAAAACAGCCAGCAGACGCAGAGCGAGAATGCGGCCGGCGAAACGATCATCCGCCGGAACTTCCAGCAGGCCGACACCCGCAACCAGTTCCTCTTCGGCCGCTACACGCTGGGCTGGGACTACGACATCAACCAATATAACTTCCTCAACGCCTCGGTGCAGTACGGGGCCCGCAACCGGAACACCTTCCAGGACCGCCTGCTGACGGAAACCTTCCTCAACGACGCGGCCATCCCCGGCTCCCTGCGCAACGTGGACGTGTCGGACCTGTCGGGCACGGTGGACGCCAACCTCAACTACACGCGTACCTTCAAAAAGCCGCAGCGCGAGTTCAGCATCCTCACCCAGTACAGCCGCAACAAGCAGACCAACGATTTCACCAACAACATCCTGGACCCCGAGGACCTGTTCACGCAGCGCCGGCTCAAAAACACCAACGACAGCTACAACCAGGAGATCACGCTGCAAATGGATTACCAGACGCCCGTCGGCAAGAGCCAGTTGCTGGAGATCGGGGCCAAGGACATCATCCGCAACGTGACCAGCGAATACGAATACCTGACGGCCGAGGGCGCCGAAGGGGCGTACACCCGCATTGCCAACGACAGCCTGTCCAACCAGTTCAACTACAACCAGAACATTACCGCCGGCTACCTGTCGTACACCTACACGCTGCCCAAGAGCTACACCCTCAAGGCCGGCGCCCGGTACGAATACACGACCATCAACGCCAACTTCCAGAACTCCGACACGCCCGTCGAGATTCCGTCCTACGGCGTGCTGGTGCCCAGCGTGAACCTTTCCAAGAAGCTCAAAAACGGCAACACGCTCAAGCTGGCCTACAACCGGCGCATCCAGCGGCCGTCGCTCCAGTTCCTCAACCCCAACATCCAGGCGTCCAACCCGCTCAACGAGACGGTGGGCAACCCGGACCTGCGGCCCGAATTCACCAACAACTTCGAACTGGGCTACAGCACCTTCATCAAGGGCACGTCGCTGAACCTGTCCACGTTCGTGCGCAACACCAACAATTCCATCGGGCCGATCCGCAGCACGGTGTACAACGAAGAAGGCGGCGGGGTCATCCGCACCACCTACCAGAACCTGGGTCAGGAAGACGCCTACGGCTTCAGCATCTTTACCAACATCAGCATTTCCAACAAGTTCACGCTCAACGGCGGCACGGACGTGTACTACGCGGTGCTCAGCAACAACGATCCCAACCCCGTGTTTTCGGCCACCAACCAGGGCTGGGTGTACAACATGCGGGCCTTCGGCAACTACACGCTGGGCCAGGGCTGGGGATTGCAATTGTTCGGCTTCTACCGGGGCCGCCAGGTGCAGTTGCAGGGTGTGCAGGGCGGCTTCGGCATCTACAGCCTGAGCCTGCGGAAAGAGTTTGCCAAGAAAAAGGCCAGCCTGGGCTTCGGCGCCGAGAACTTCTTTACGACGTCCATCAAAATGCGCAACGAGTTCAACTCGCCGATCCTGACCCAGCGCAGCGTGAACACCATGCGCAACATGAACTTCAAGGTGAACTTCAGCTACCGCATCGGCAAGCTCAACGCGGGTGACGGCCCCCGCAAGCGCCGCAAGTCGGTCAACAATGATGACCTCAAAAGCGGCGGCGACGGGGGTCAGGAAGGCGGCGCTCCCGCCGGTGGCGGCGCCCCGGCCGGCGGTGGTGCCCCCGCGGGTGGATCCGCCCCCGGCAACCGCCCCGCCGGCCAGGGCAACGGCCCGGCCCCGCAAGGCCAACGCCCGGCCCAAACACCAGTCAGGAACTAACGCAGACCGCAGGAAGGGATAGGGTTTAAACCCTATCCTACCGATATATCCAAGCAGGTCCGGAATGTTTTCCTATTGACGGCAATATCCATAGGATAGGGTTTAAACCCTATCCTTCCTCCGGCCTCGTTTTTTTAATTAAGCCTTTTGCCCAATGATTTTACCCTGGTTGCATACTCCGTACATCAACTTATCGCACGTGGCGGCCCGGCTGTACGGCACCCACAGCCGCCTGCACACCTACAAGTTGCAGAAGAAGCTGAACGGCGCCATGCCCATGGAAGGGTGGGAACTGGAAAAGCTGGACCAGATCAAACAGGAGGTGTTCCGCGAACTCAAAGAAGGCCCCCAACCCAGTTTGCACTAGTGCCGGCACCGCCGGAAATCCCATACGGACAACCCCTTGTTTTTTAGCCTTTTATCTTCCAGACACCCATGAACACTTCTCCTTTCCTTGCCGGCGCCCCGGAGGGGCGTACTGTTCCTAGAGAGGACCACCAAATCAGACACAAGCTCCGTAGGAGCGTACTGTTCAAATGTTCAATGATAACAGGTCGCTCCTACGGAGCGCTTGCGTGAGGGAAATGTTGCGTGCCAGGAACAGGGCGTCCCTCCGGGACTTTATTCAACTACAATCAAATCCGGAGCATCCGGGATAAAATCTAAACCGCGAATGGCTGATTCCCATAATATTTTCGTCGTAACGCTTTGAAAACGAACATCGCCCTTATTGTGGTGGCCGTGCTGGTCGCCATCCAGTTCATCCGGACCAAGCCCAACGACGGCGTGGCCGACACCCCGCGCGACATTGCCCACGTGGTGCAGGTGCCGGGCAATGTAATGCAGGTGCTCAAAACCTCCTGCTACGACTGCCACTCCAACCGCACCACTTACCCCTGGTACTCCCGCATCAACCCGGTGGGCTGGTGGCTCGACCACCACATCAAGGAAGGCAAGGAAGAACTCAACTTCTCCGAATTTGCGGCCTACGACAAAAAACGCCAGGACCACAAGCTCGAAGAAACCGCCGAAGAAGTGCAGGAAGGCCACATGCCCCTTCCCCCCTACCTCTACACCCACGCCGACGCCAAGCTCACCCCCGCCCAAATCCAGCTCATCGTGGACTGGGTCAAAACGGAAAGGGCGAAGTTGGCGGTTGGTGAGTAGTTGTTCGTTGCCCGTTGTTCGTTGTCCGGGGAGAGTGTGACTTACGCCTCCTTGCGAACAACGAGCAACGGGCAACGAACAACTATTTCTTATTCCCCACCGAAAATCCGACCGTGAGGCGGGAGTCATTGCGTTTGCGGGTGGCTTCGACCACGCTTTCGAAGGTGTTTTCGAAGCTCGTGCGGAAGGTCGCCCACTTGCTGAGCGGCATTTCGAGGGAGATGATCGTGCTCCACCGCAGGTTGGAGAAGTCGTAGAGCGACGGTTGGAGGAACGTCAGGTGCGTGAGCCGGACCTTGTCGGCCAGGAACGAATGGCGGCCCTTGAGCCGGGTGGAGTTGCGCAGCGTGGAGAGCGTGGCCCGCTCCCGGAAATTCGTGGATTCGTAGATGACCGCGTTGGTCAGCGACACCTGGTTTCGGCCCGTTTCCACCAGCCGCCAGCCTACCCCCGCCCCGGCCAGTTGCCGCAGCCGGATCCCCCGCAAATTGCTCGTTTCCAGCGTGCCCAGCCCGAACGTGTACACCTTGCGCTTCTTGTACAAGTCCACGAACAAGTCCACGTACAGGTCGCGTTCGGCCAGCATCCCGTTCTGCTCGCCGTAGGTGAACCGCGGGTGGGTAGCCAGCGACACCACCGGCCCGTCGTAGGTGACTTCCGCCCGCAGCACCGCCAGCGAACGGTTGACGTTGCCGCGGCTGAACGACCCGTCGCCGGCCAGGCGGTAGTGCAGGCTGTCGGCAATGATGAACGGCCGCCGCTGCCGCGCCTTGTCGGCGGCGGCAATCGAATCGGCGACGGCCTGCTGGGCCCGCAGCGGCGGCGCCGGGGAGAGGACTAGCGCCAACAGGAGTACGAAAAGGGTGGTGAGGAAGCGGAGTTGTTTCATGCCGGGCGGAAGGTGCGTGCCGGCGGCAAAAGTATTGATTTTGTCAAACTTCGCCCGGCCGTTTCACTCCCTTGTAAATTATGGGACGCATTAAGTAAATTATTTGCTTCACAGGCAACTACAATTTAATTTTACTACATTTCGCTCCTGTTTTTGCTCCGTACCCAACGGTTTTTTTTGCGTGCCTTCGCCATTGTTTTCTTCGTTAAATCATTCTAACATGCATGAGTAGTTCTGGGCAAGAGACGCAACCGGATTGGGCGGCCCGCGTGGCGCGGCACTGGCGCGGATTATCCGTCGTTGCCGCCGTGGTGTACGGGGCGGGCCTGGCGGCGCTGGTGCAGTTTCCGGATGCGTTGTCCCGGCCCGCCATCCTGCTGCCCCTCCTCGCGGGCTGGCTGGCCGGCGCGGCCACCACGGCCGGGCTGCTCTCCCTGCTCCGGCGGCTGGCGCCGCGTTCGCCCGGCGAAACCGCCCGGCTGGCGGCCCAGGCCCTGCAAGACAGCGAGCAGCGCTACCGCGACCTGGCCGAAAGCATCGCCGACATTTTTTACGCCCTCGACCGGGACCTGCGCATTACCTACTGGAACAAGACCTGCGAACGGTTCCGGGGGCTGGCGGCCGACGAAGTGCTCGGCAAGCACATGTACGACATCTTTCCCCTCACCGAGGGCACGGGCCTGGACGGGGCCGTCCGGCAGGCGCTGGCTACGGGCCAGCCCGGCAACACCGTAAACCGGTACACGGCCGCCGGCGTGGAGTACTACTTCGACGTGTCGGCCTACCCCACCCGGCAGGGCGTGGCCGTGTTCGGCAAGGACGTGACGGCCCGCAAACGCATCGAGGAAGAACTCCAGGCGTACACCCGCCAGCTGACGGCCTCGGTGGAGGCGCTGGCCGCCAGCGAACACCGGCTCCAGGCCCTGCTCGACGCCATGCTCACCTACGTGGGCCTGTTCTCCCCCGACGGCCGCCTGCTCGACGTCAACCGGTTTTCCGTCCAGGCGAGCGGCCTCGACAAGGAAGGCGAGGTGGGCAAACCCCTGGCCGACACCTACTGGTACGCGCATTCGGCGGAAGAAGGCCAGCGCGCCGAGGCGGCCATCCGCAAAGCCGCCACGGGCGAAACCGTGCGCTTCGACTCCCGGGTGCAAACGGCGGGCGGGCTGGCGTACCTCGACGTGTGCTTCAGCCCCCTGCGCGACGCCGACGGCAAGGTGGTGCAGGTGGTGGGCTCGGGCGTGGACGTGACCCAGCGCAAGGAAGCCGAAGAATCGCTGCGCTTCTACCAGTTCCTCGTCGAAAACACCCACGACCCGGTGTACTGGATCAGCCCCGAAGACAACTTCACCTTCTACTACGTCAACCAGGCCGCCTGCCGCCACTTCGGCTACCCGGCCGAACACCTCCGCACCCTCTCGATCCCCGACTGGGACCCTAATTTTACCTTGCCCGACTGCCACGCCTTCTGGACCCGGCTGAAGGCCGAAAAGAGCCTCATGTTCGAAACCGAGCACCGGCGCGCCGACGGGCAGTTGATTCCCGTGGAGATTTCCACCAGCCTGATCACCTACCAGGGCCGGGAGTACTTTGCGGGCTACTTCAAAGACATCCGGGAGCGGAAAAGCACCCAGCAGGTGCTCACCGAAAGCGAACAGCGGTACCGCAGCCTCTTCGAGTCCAACCACGACGCGGTGTTCCTGGTGGACCTGGAAACCTACCGGATCGTGGACGCCAACCCGGCCGCCGCCCGTACGTACGGCTACCGCCGCGAAGAGCTGCTGCTCCTGCGCCACCTCGACCTGTCGGCCGAACCCGAAAAGACCCTGCAAATGATGCACGAACGGTCCCTGTCGGCGCCGCTGCGCTTTCACCGCAAACGCGACGGGGCCGTGTTCCCGGTGGAACTGGCCAAAAGCTACCTGCGCCTCAACGGCCGCGACTACGGCATGGCCTCGGTGCGCGACATTTCCGAGCGGCTCCAGGCCGAACAGCGGGTGCAGGAATTGCAGCAGCGCCTCGAAGGCATCATTGACTCGGCGATGGACGCCATCATCACCATTGACGAGGCCGGCGGCATTGTCATGTTCAACACGGCCGCCGAGGGGATGTTCGGGTATTCGGAAGCCGAAATCAGCGGCAAGGGCATCGAGACGCTCATGCCCGAAACCTTCCGCGCCGGGCACTACCGGCACGTGGCCCGCTACGCCGAATCGGGCACCACTACCCGGATGCTCAACGACCGCAAACCCGTCTACGGGCAGCGGCGGGACGGCGACGTGTTTCCCATCGAAGCGTCCATTTCCCAGATCAACATCAAGGGCAAGCGGTACTTCACCGTCATTCTCCGCGACATTACCGAACGCATCCGCAGCACCCAGAAGCTCGAAGAAGAAAAGCAGCGGCTCGAAATGGCCATCTTCGGCGCCGGCCTCGGATTCTGGGACTGGGACCTGCGCACCAACCAGGTGGTGTACAACGACCGGTGGGCCAACATGCTCGGCTACGACTTGTCGGAAATCGCCCCCGCGTTCGAGGCGTGGTCGGAACTGATCCACCCCGACGACTACCTGGGCGTGATGCGCGCCCTCGACAACCACCTGTCGGGCCACCGCCCGTACTACCAGGTGGAACACCGCCTGCGGACCAAGCGCAACGAATGGAAATGGGTGTCGGTGAGCGGCAAGGTGGTGGCCCGCGCCGAAGACGGCACGCCCCTCCGGGTGATCGGCACGCACCTCGACGTCACCGACCGCAAACGGTCGGAGGAGGAAATCCGGAAGCTGGCCCTGGTGGCGCAAAAAACCGACAACGCCGTGATCATCACCGACGCGGCGGGCTGCATCGAGTGGGTCAACGACGGCTTTACCCGCCTCAGCGGCTACTCGGCCGCCGAAGTGACGGGCTGCAATCCCGGGCAGGTGCTGCCCGGACCCGGTACCAGCGCCGCCACCATCGCCCATATCCGGGAAGCCATCCGCAACGGCATGGGCTTCGACCTGGAAGTGCTCAATTACACCAAAGCCGGCAAGCCCTACTGGGTGCACCTCTCGGCCCAACCCGTCTTCAACGACCGGGGCGAACTGCGGCACTACGTGGCCCTGGAGGCCGACATTACCGAACGCAAGGAAGCCGACGCGCAGCTGCACTTCCAGGCCAGCGTGCTGCGGAGCGTCAAAGACAGCGTGATCGTGACCGACCTGGAAGGCCGCGTGATCTACTTCAACCAGGGCGCCGAAGAAATATTCGGCTATTCGGCCGCCGAAATGATGGGCAACACCCTGGCCGTGCTCTACCCCAGCGGCGCCCCGGTCCGCCTCACCCAGCGGTTGCAGCAGATCATTGCCGGCGACGACTACATCGGCGAATGGGAAGGGCGGCGCAAAGACGGCTCCCACGTGTGGCTCTACATCAAAACGTCGCTGCTCAAGGACGCCGCCGGGCGGCCGGCCGGGTTCATCGGCGTGTCCAAAGACATTACCGACCGGAAGCTGGCCGAGCACAAGCTGCGCGAAAGCGAGGCCAACCTGCGGTCCATCTTCGACGCCTCCGTGCAGACGTACTTCCTGCTCGACGGGTCGTACCGCATCCTCAAGTTCAACCGGGCAGCGGCCGGGTTCATCGGGCAGGTGTACGGCCGCCAGGTGCGGGAGGGCGACAACATGCTCGACTTTTCGGACCCGGCGGCCCTGGACGATTTCAAGCGGAACATCGGCCGGGCGCTGGGCGGGGAAAAAGTGCTGGTGACCCGGCAACTCACCCTGGGGCCGGGGGTAACGCTGTGGGCCGAAGTGCAGTACCTGCCGGCCTACGACGCGGCCGGCCAGGTGTTCGCCGTGGCTTTCGTGGCCCTCGACGTCACCGACCGCAAACGCGCCGAGGCGGCCATCCTCGAACTGAACGCCAGCCTCGAACGGCGGGTGGCCGAACGCACGGCCCAGTTGCAATCCACCAACAAAGAACTCGAAGCGTTTTCGTACTCCGTGTCCCACGACCTGCGGGCCCCCCTGCGCAGCATTGACGGCTTCAGCAAGGCCGTGCTCGAAGACTACAGCCACCTGCTCGACGCCGAGGGCCAGGACTACCTCCGCAGCATCCGCACGGCCAGCCGGCACATGAGCCAGCTCATTGACGACCTGCTCAAACTCTCGCGGGTGACGCGCGGCGAAATGCACCACGAACCGGTAGACCTCTCGGCGCTGGTACTTGACATCGAAGGGGAGTTGCGGCGGGCCGAGCCCGACCGGCACGTGGAACTCACCGTGGCCCCCGGCCTGCACGTGCAGGGCGACCCCAAGCTGCTGCGCATTGCCCTGCTCAACCTGGTGGGCAACGCCTGGAAGTTTACCTCCCGCCGCGACCCGGCCCGCATCGAGGTGGGCCGCCTCGACGGGCCGGGGCCGCCCGTGTACTACGTGCGCGACAACGGCGCCGGGTTCAGCATGAAGTACGCCGACAAGCTGTTCGGGGCCTTCCACCGGCTGCACGCGGCCAGCGAATTCGAAGGCACGGGCATCGGCCTGGCAACCGTGCACCGCATCATCAGCCGCCACGGCGGCCGCATCTGGGCGGAGAGCAAAGAAGACCAGGGCGCCACGTTCTACTTTACGATCCAATCGCAGCATTACGAAATTGCCGAATAACGCTATCTTTCCATTTTTTCATGCCCGACAAACTCATTCTGCTGGTGGAAGACAATGCCGACGACGTGAAGCTGGCCCTGCGGGCGCTGAAGATGCACCGCGTGACCAACCCCGTGGTGGTGGCCCGCGACGGCGTGGAAGCGCTGGACTACCTGCTGGGTCCCGGCAGCGGCACGCCGGAAAAACCGCGGCCCGCCCTCGTGCTGCTCGACCTCAAACTGCCCCGCGTTGACGGGCTGGAAACCCTGCAACGCCTCCGCGCCGACGCCCGGACCCACTCCCTGCCGGTGGTGGTGCTCACCACGTCCACGGAAGAGAGCGACCTGCGGGCCAGCTACCGGCTGGGGGCCAACAGTTACCTGGCAAAACCCGTTGACTACGAGACGTTCACGCAACTGGTCGGCCGGCTCGCCGCGTACTGGCTGCATTTGAACGTGACCCCTAACGAACCCGACTCCAGCTTATGAAAGAACTTCGACTCCTGTTGATCGAGGACTCCGAAAACGACGCCAAGCTGCTGCTGCGGGAATTCCGGAAGGCGGACTACCCGTTGCACTTCCTGCGCGTGGAAACGGCCGAAGAACTGGCGGCGGGCCTGGGGGCGCACCCCTGGGACCTGGTCATCTCCGATTACCACCTGCCCCGCTTCAACGGCATTGACGCCCTGGGCCAGGTAAAAGCCACCCACGCCGACCTGCCGTTCATCATCGTTTCGGGCAACATCGGCGAGGAGACCGCCGTGGCCGCCATGAAGGCCGGCGCCGACGATTACCTGATGAAAGACAACCTGCACCGGCTGGTGCCGGCCGTGGAACGCACGCTCCGGGAGGCCGAAAACCGGCGGCAGCGGCGGGCGGTGGAACAGAAAATCCACGAGAACGAGGCGCAACTCGAAGCCCTCTTCAACAGCAGCATCCAGGCGACCTACCTGGTGGACGCCGAACTGAAGATCAAGCGCATCAACCGGCTGGCCCGCGAACACGCCCTCATCTTCCTGGGCCGCGAACCCCACGAAGGCGACCCGGTG
>CADCTQ010000159.1:458-4135 GCA_902805615.1 uncultured Cytophagales bacterium | reverse complement strand
ACGCGGTTCAACGCCACGTTTTGGGGCGCGGTGCTGTGGCTGGTGTTCCCGGTGTCGGTGGCGGCGCTGCAACTGTGGTTCTACCTGGTGCGCCAGGACGCCGTACGGGCCTCGCTGTGGCTGTTTTTGTGCCCCATTTTCGGCTTTTTGTACGCTTTTGTGCTCCTGGGCGAACCGGTTTCCGGGTTTACGTACCTGGGCACGGCCCTGGTGCTGGGCGGCCTGTACCTGGCCCAGCGCGACAAGCTCAGCCCGGCAAAGCAGAAGAACGCCGTATAGTCCTTTCATCGAAAATATCCAAGGGTTTAACGACCGGGCGGGGCCATTAAAGGAATTGTCCGGACACCTCCCGGCCGGGGGGCGTATCTACCTTCGAAAAGAGCAACCTTTAACCCCTTCGAGCTATGAAAGCCTTACTCTCCGAAACGCTGACCCAGTTGTTCCCGCCCACGGCCGCCCCGGCCGAATCCATGGAAGAACTCTACACGATGCCTTTTCATCCCGAGCAACTCATCTTGTGTTTCAAAGGGTGGGAGTATTACGTGCCCTGTGACCGCTACTTCGACAAGTCGGAAGCGTGCAACCTGGTGTGGTTCGAAGAAACCGGCTACTTCATCAACGGCAAAAAATTCCGGCAGCCCCTCATTATGGCCGACTTCCTGGCCGACTGCCGGTCAATGGGCATCGAAAGCAAGTGGAACATGGAGATGGCGCACATGGTGATCAAAGCCATTGCCATCGAAAGCGCCCCGGCGGGCGTTGCCTGCTAACCATCCGACAGCATACACAAACTTTATACGAAAGCGGAGAGCCGGTTGCCTATTGCAGCCGGCTCTCCGCTTTTACGCATCTACGGCCGCAACGGGTCGCACCCCGGGCCGCGGCCCGGCTCAGGCACGGCCTTTTACCGGGATACCTCGATCTTGACGCGGTGCCCTTTGATCTTTTCGTTGCGCAACTGCTCGGCCACTTGGCGGGCCTTGCTGCGCTTCACGGCCGCAAACCCCGCGTGGTCCCCCACTTCGATGCGACCCACTTCGTCGGCCTGCAACCCGCCCTTTTTCAACAGCAGGCCCGCGATGTCGCCCTTGCTGATCTTTTCCTTCTTGCCGCCGCCGATGTACAGCGTGGCCCAGGGAGGAGGGGCGGGCAGGGCATCTGTTTCGGGTACTGCCTCGGTTTCCGGGTCCTCGCGGAGGTAGGGCGGCAGCGATTCCGTCTCCGAAAGGACCAGGTAGGCCGTGCCTGCGGCGTGCATCCGGGCGGTACGGCCGTTGCGGTGCACGAAAGCCTCCTCCGTGTGGGGCAGTTGGTAGTGGACCACGTGCCGGACCTCCGGAACGTCGAGGCCCCGCGAGGCCAGGTCGGTGGTGAGCAGGATGTGGCTGCTGCCGTTGCGCAGTTTCACCAGGGCCCGTTCCCGGTCGTCCTGCTCCAGCCCCCCGTGGTACACGTCGTGCACCAGGCCATTCCCGGCCAGCAACTCGCTGATGCGTTCTACGGCCTCGCGGT
This sequence comes from uncultured Cytophagales bacterium, assembly GCA_902805615.1. GTDB lineage: Bacteria > Bacteroidota > Bacteroidia > Cytophagales > 172606-1 > CADCTQ01. The sequence continues at coordinate 2,623 of CADCTQ010000159.1, read as the reverse complement.
GGTTGCAGAATACCAGTGTGGCCTCGTTGCCGATCCGGCAGAGCAGCCGGAAGAGGACTTCGAGTTTGTCGTTGCCCGCCGCCATTGCCTTTTTAAGCGTAAGCCCGGCCGGCAGGGTGTCGGTGAGGAAATCCAGCCTGGCCGCCCCGGCGAGGCCCACGAAGGCCGGGACCGACGCCATCCGGGTGGCCGAGGTGAGGGTGCGCCGCCGCAGGCCGGTCAGCTGGCCCACGATAAATGCCATGTCCGCCTGGAACCCCAGCTCCAGCGACTTGTCGAACTCATCCAGCACCAGCCGCCGCACGGGGGCCGGGTCGAACGTGCCACGGCGCAGGTGGTCGGCCAGCCGGCCCGGCGTCCCGATCAGCACGGCCGGCGGTTCGCGGAGGCTGTTGGTTTCGGTGGAGAAGGGGTGGCCACCGTAAAAACAATCCACCTTGAAAGGCGTGCCCAGCTTCCGGAACACGTCTTCGATCTGCCCGGCCAGTTCCCGGGAAGGCGCCAGGACCAGCGCCTGGATACCCCGTTCCCCGGCCACCAGCCCTTCGAGCACGGGCAGCAGGAAAGCCAGCGTTTTGCCCGAGCCGGTCGGCGCCAGCAGCACCACGTCGCGGTCCTGCCGGTGCGCCGCCAATGACGCCTCCTGCATCGTGTTCAGGGCCTCAATGCCGAGCCGCTCCAGTAGGTTGCGCATAAGTTGATGGGTTACATAGTGGCAGTACGCCGGTTTGAAAGTAAGGATTAACTTTTTCTTTGATGGTGTGAATAGCAAATGAAGGGGTAGGGGGATGACTTGCCCATTGTTGGTGTAGGATCATCCCTCAAACAGTAAATAGCGCAGAGTTTCAACCCCTACACGGTTTGAGGAAAAAGACCGAAAGGTTGAAAACCTTGATCTGTACCGAAGCCACGCCAAGGTTCGTGCCCGATCCTCCTCCCATCTCCCTTCCTCCGGTTTGCGGTCTCCCTTATTTGTTTGCTTCCTGCACTTCCAGTTGTATCAATGCTTCGTCCCGGGGGTGGGAGAGGGCTTGTTGCATGTCGGCCTCTTCGATTTGCGACCCGACCTGCCGGGCGTGCTGGACGAGGGCCCGGAACAGGCGGCGGTGTTCGGGACGCTGGGGCAGGTACTCCGGGTGCCACTGCACGCCGATCATGAACTGCTCCCCGCAACACTCGATGGCCTGCACCACCCGGTTGGCCTCCCGGGCCACAATGGCAATGCCCTTGCCCGGGTCCTTCACGGCCTGGTGGTGCAGGGCGTTGACGCGGAGCTGCTCCCTGCCCAGCGTGGCCGCCAGCCGGCTGCCCGGCGCAATGATGATTTTTTTCACCGGGAACAGGCTCGACGGATTCGGTTCTTCGCAGTAGAAAGCGCCGATGTCCTGATAGAGCGTACCCCGGAAGTACACGTTCAGGAGCTGCGAGCCGCGGCAGATGCCCAGCACGGGCAGGTTCTTTTTTACGGCCTGGTCAATGAGTTGGAATTCCAGGTGGTCGCGGGCCGGGTCGAGCGTCCACGCCTTCTCCCGGCTGAGCAGCTTGCGCAGGAAGAACAGGGCCGGGTAGTAGAGCCAGCGGGTAAAACGAGCTATTTTCTGAAAGAAGTCTTTCCGCGGGTGCCGGAGGGTACGGCGCAGGTACTCATCCAGCACGTGCGTTTGCTGGTACGTGTTGGGGTCCACGTCCGCCCCGCCGCCGATGATGAGCCCTTGCAGGCCATCGGCCGTCCGGGGCCGCGCGGGGGTGATGCGTACCGGTTTGCCTCCCGCCAGCCGCACGCCCAGCGCCGTAAAGAGCCACGCCGCCGTGCCCCCACGGTCAGGACCCGTGACGCCGATGGTGGGCCGGTTCCGGTCTATTTTGCTGCGTTTCTGAGGGAAAGCCATTGGTCTGTTTGTTTTGCCCATTTGCCACCAAACCCGATCAGCGTATCTTTTTTCAACGCCAGGTACTCTTCACTCATCCGAACCATCTTTTCCGGGTCATCGGCCAGTTCTTCAATCACCACCCACAGGTTCCACTCCTGCGCCAGCGTCCAGCCCGGCCGCGAGACCGAGCTGTTGGGGAGCCGGTAATGGAAGGTTTCCCGCGGTTTCACCTTGCCCAGGTTCGTAAACCCGGTGATCTGTTGCGGGTGAAGGGCCGCAAAGAGCGGGTACAGG
>CADCTQ010000159.1:0-368 GCA_902805615.1 uncultured Cytophagales bacterium | reverse complement strand
TGCGCCGGGCAAGGTCCGTTTCGCCCTTTTCCAGCAGCCAGGGGTAGAGCAGCAAAAAAGCTTGCAGGTACCGCAGGATAGTACCGGCCTGTCCATCGGGCACCTCCACGTTGATGTGCGTGCCAAATACGTTGGTCGGAAACGCTTCCGTGCCCTTGGCTTTGTTTTCGTAGAGGGCCTGCCGGAGCTTCTCGAACTGCGCCAGTTCCGTGCAGGGGACCGGCGGCGTGCCGATCTCGTAGGGGAACAGTTTGCCCACCACGCTTTCCAGCACCGCTTCCACGCCTTCTTCCAGCGTGCTTTCTCCCAGTTTAATGCCTTGCAGGTCAATGCTGAGCGATTCGAAGGGTTGCTTGTATTTCTTTTCG
>CADCTQ010000158.1 GCA_902805615.1 uncultured Cytophagales bacterium | reverse complement strand
AAACTGGTTTTTACACGTTTCTCCGGAAAGCACCGGACCGGCTTGACCCAGTCATTACCCAACCCAACTGTCCCGGCGGAACCAACGGCAGCATCCAGATTGCCAACCTCTTCTACGGAGCTACGCCGTACGACCGGATAGGGAAGTTGAAATACCGGTTGTTCCGGGATGTAGACGCTGACGGGAACGACTTCAATGACGAGCCGGTTCAGAATGTATTGGTCAATGGCACGCTATACGCCGTTGCCAATACCTCCTCTATCAACGACATGCCCGTTACGTTCGGCAATCTTCCCGCCGGCCGGTACTATTTCCAGATCGAACCCGAGGGCGGCATGGATTGCGCGTGGATTAAAACCCCCTACCTGATCGTTCCAGACGCGGCACCGCTCGGCGTGCCAAGTGCTACACCGGTTGCCAAAGGCCACGGCTTCACGGTATCCTGCCCGAATGGGAGCGACGGGGCCATCCAGGTAACCGTCGCCAACGGGCAACCCTCCTTTACGTACGAACTGCACCAACTGTCGGAAGGAACGTATTCTTTCTACCGCACCGCACCGGCTGTTGCCCGTCAGCATACCTTTACCGACCTGCCCGCGGGTACGTACAAAGCAATCGTCCGGGATGGTTGCAATCCGGTCCAGCAGCAGGAGTCATTACCCGTTGCTGTCACGCAACCGCCCAACCCGTTAACCGCCCTGGCATCAGCCTCTCCAGCCAGGTGCCACGGGGAGGCTTCGGGCAGCGCCACCGTGAGCATCAGCCACGGGGTGCCGCCCTACACCTTCGAAATCCACCGGGGCGGGGCCGTGCTGGCGGACAAGACCACCAGCACCGCCGCTCCCGCGCACACGTTTACGGGGCTTGCCGCGGGTACGTATACCCTCAAGGTGCGGGACAGCTACGGCTGTTCCCTCAACAATGGAAATGGGGTGGGCGTTGCCGTGACCGAGCCTACCGCCGTCGCCTTCACCACCACCACCAGTAACGCTTCCTGCCGGGGTTCGGCTACCGGCGCCGTACGGGTTGCGGCTACCGGCGGGGACGAAAACTACCAATACAGCCGTGACAACGGAACCACCTGGCAAACCAACAACCTGCTCGACAACCTCGCCGCCGGCAGCTACGCGGTGCTGGTGAAGGATGGCAATGGATGCACGGCCGCCGTCCAAACGGTAAGCATAACCGAGCCGGCTACCCTGCTGCGGTTTGCCGGCCCCGCCCAGGTCACGCAACCCCTGTGCAGCTTCGACCGGGGAACCATTGGGGTGGGTGCAACGGACGGCGTGCCCGCTCCGGGCGGCAACGCGTACCGGTTTTTCATTGCCGGGCGGGCCGATACGCTCACCGGCACGGCCGTTGCGTTCGCGGACCTGCAAGCCGGTACGTACACGATCGGCGTGAAGGACGCCAGCAACTGCACGCAGTATTTACCCCCCGTCACCATTTCCGCGCCCGCCGCCATCACGGCCACTCCGGTTTTCCGGCACGTATCCTGCCGGGGGCTCTCCGATGGAGAGGTTACGTTTGCCCTTTCGGGAGGCAGCAGCTCCGCCACCAAGCCTTACCAGGTCCGGTGGTACCAGGCGGGCAGTACCGTCCCCCTGCGGGAAGCTACGGCCACCGGCACGGCCGCGCTGACCGGCCTTGCGGCCGGCAACTACCTGATTCACGTCAAAGATGGCAACGGTTGCAGCAACAGCCCGTCCACCGGGTGGTTTGAAGTCCCCTTCACCATTACCGAGCCGCAAACGCTGCAACTGGCGGCCCAGCCCACGGCCATCAGTTGTTTCGGGGAAACCGACGGCGTCGTGCAATTGCAGGTGCAGGGCGGTACGGCGCCCTACCAATATTCCCGCGATGGCGTTCAATTTATGACCCCGGCAGGGTTTGGCAGTCTGCCCAAAGGGATGCACACTTTCTACGTGAAAGATGTCAATGGGTGCATCGCCGAAGCCAGCACGGTGATCATCGAACCGGCTCCCCTCGCCGGCGGGGTGGAAACCGTGCAGATGGTGGATTGCTACGAAGCAAAAAGCGGTTCGTTCCGCCTCGCCGCCAGTGGCGGTACGGCGCCCTACGAAGCTTCGGTTGACAACGGCATGACCTGGACCCCCACGTTGCAGTTCGGGCAACTGGCCGCCGGTACCTACGCGGCAATCGTGCGGGATGCCCGCAACTGCCGCGTGACCGTATCGCTCACCATCACCCAGCCGGCTCCCTTGCAGGTCGCGCTTGCCGGCAAGCAGGAAGCCAACTGCGGGAAAACCAACGGGTGGGCGACCGTCCGGGTGTCGGGCGGAACCACTCCTTACCAATACGCATGGTTTGACCGGAGCGGTACCGAAATCGGGGGAGAAGCTACCCTCTCGGGGGTTGCCGCCGGCACCTACCGGATCCGGGTGACTGACGCCAACGGTTGCGTGAGTGCCTACACCCAGGTAAGCCTGTCCAACAGCGAAGGTCCCCGCGTGGCCGTCACCGGCGTTACCCCGGCGAGTTGTTACGACGCGGCCGACGGCCGGGCTACCGTTACGGTTCTTTCCGGGGCGGCCCCGGTCTCCATCCGCTGGCCCGACGGCCAGACGACGGGCCAGGTGACCAACCTCGCCCGCGGCAGCTACGAGGTAGTCATCACCGATGCGAATGGTTGCCAGAGCTACGAACTGGTCACCATTGCTTCTCCGTCCAGGCTCACCGTGGAGGCCGTCTCCCTGCAACATCCCTCCTGCTACCAGGCCTGTGACGGCGCCTTGACCGTGCAGGCTTCGGGCGGGGTGGCTCCCTACCGGTACACCTGGTCCTTCCTGGCCGGTGAATCTCCCGCCCTTACCGGACGCTGCGCCGGCACCTACCAGGTAGTGGTGCAGGACGCCCGGGGTTGCAGTGTCGGGCGGGCCTTCGAATTGGTGGAACCGCCGCCCGTGCGGGTGGATGTGCCCAGCAAGGTGACCATCTGCGTCGGGCAGTCGCTGACGCTGGATGCGGGCAACCCGGGGGCGGCCTACCAGTGGCAGGCCGATAACGGCTTTGCGGGCACCAGCCAGGTCGTTACGGTGCGGGAGGCGGGCCGTTACACGGTAAAAGTCACCCTGGCCGACGGCTGCACGGGTGGGGCTACGACCGAAGTGATTACGGCAAACGACCTGTTGCAGGCCGATTTCCTGGCCCCTACGGAAGCCATTGCCGGGGACACCATCGTCCTGGTGGAAATCTCCCGGCCCGAACCTACGTCGGTCCGCTGGCTGTACGCCGACAGTGTTGCCCACGTCCGTTCGGCGGGCATGTACGAAGAGGTGATCTTCCCCGCGCCGGGCATCTATACGGTTACCCTGGTCGCCGGCCTGGGCGACTGCCGGGCGGGTGTAAGCAAGCAGATCAAGGTGCTCGACCCCACCGTTCAGGCGAATGGCGGCCGGCTGGGGTACCGCCCGACGGGCATCAAGGAGTTCAGCATCTACCCGAATCCGACCAACGGAGCATTCACGGCCCTGGTGGAATTGCACGAGCAGAGCCCGGTGAGCCTGCGCCTGACCGACTTGCAGGGAAGCAGCATCGGGACGAGCCAATCGGCCGATGGGAAGGCGTACTACGAAATTCCCTTCAACGCATCCGCGCTGAAGGCGGGCATCTACGTGCTCACGGTGCAGACCAAGGATACGACCAAAACGCTGCGCATCACTGTGTATCAATAAGCGACCGGTTTTTATGAAATTAATCCACTTTACCCGGTTGGGGGTGTTCCTCCTGCTGGGCCTCGGGGCCTGCAAAAGGGAGGATGAAGCCCTTCCCGTTCCGTCCGTTGCCGGCATCACGCCCGCGGCGGCCCCCGCCGGCGCCACGCTTGTCCTCAAAGGCACCCACTTCGGGGCCACCGCAACGGATAACGCCGTGGCGTTCTGGCAGGGCACCCGATCGACGGCGGGCACCGTGACGGCGGCCACCGGCACTTCCCTGACCGTCACCATCCCCGAATCCCTGCCGGCGGGTGACTACCTGGTGAAAGTAAAAGCCTTCGGCCAAACCAGCCCCGGCAGCGAACTGACGGTGTTGCCTCCGGGCCCGGTGGTGACCCGCTTCTGGCCGCTCTCGGCCCGCACCGGCAGCAAAATCACGATCTACGGCCGCAACTTCAGCCCGGTTGCCGACCAGAACGAGGTATTCATCAACCTGGAAGGACAGCCGGCCCTGGGCCTCAAGCCGGAAAAGGCTACCGATACGTCCCTGGTCGTCGCGCCCTGGGGGAGTCCGGGCGATTACACCGTGCAGGTGGTCGTCAACGGGCAAAAAGCCACGGCGCCCGCCAAGTACAACATGACCTACAACCCGCCGAGCATTTCCAGCATGCCCTTTATTCCGGCTTCCGCCGCGGCCGGTGCCACGTTCCAACTCTTCGGCAACAACTTCAACCCCTACGCCGCCTTTGACACCGTTTACTTCGCGACCGCGCAGGGACCGGTCGTGGCACCGGTGACCCGGGCAATGGCCCAAGTGCTGACAGTAACGGTGCCGGCCGGGCTCTCCCCGGGCGCGTACCCGGTGAGCGTGCACGTAAGCGGCCAGGTTGCCTACTCCCCCTATCCTTTCACCGTGCTGGCGCCCGCCCCGGCCCTCACCGCCTTTGCGCCCGCTTCGGTAACGCCCGGGAGCACCATGACCATTACCGGTACCCATTTCAGTCCGACTGCCGGCCGGAACACGGTTGTGTTCACCAGGGACGGCAACGCCATGACGGCGGGGGTCACCGGCGCGACGGCTACCGCGCTTACCCTCTCGGTACCGGTGTACGTGGTGCCCGGCACGTACGAGTTAAGCATTACCGTGGACGGACAGGTCGCCGTCAGTGCCCAGCCGCTCACCGTGGTGGGTGATCCGAAAGTCACCAGCATTACGCCGGGTTCGGGCATTCCCGGTTCACTCATCACCATCAACGGCAGTGGCTTTAGCCCGGTGGCGGCGGACCACCAGGTGGAGTTCGTCTACGGGGCGGGGGCCGCGGTACCGGCCCCGGTGACCAGTGCTGCCTACAACATGCTGAAGCTGGCCGTGCCCGCGGGTCTTGCGGCCCAGCCGCTGCCTTACACCGTGAGGGTTACCGTATACGGCAAGACCGTGCAGGGCCCCTTTACGGTGACGGCTCCCGCCAATGCCCCCACGGTAACGTCCTACAACGGGGTTTCTTCGGTGAACCGCGGGGCCACCCTCACCCTGGTCGGCACCAACCTGAAAGCAACCGGGGCCGTTACGCGCGTGCACTTCACGCCCTGGCCGGGTGGCGGGGTGACTACCGTGGCGGACGGTACGCCTGATGCGGCGGGTACCTCCCTGACGGTTACCGTTCCCAATGGTTTACCCGCCGGGCAGTACCAGGTAGCCGTGGAAGTAAACCAGGTGTACGGCTCGGCCCCTGACATGCTACAGGTGAATTAGTCAACTACCGTACGGACACCAAGCGACTCATCCCGGACGCTGACGGCTCTCCAGCCGGGCAACGTCCGGGATGACGCGTTTAGGACAGACCGGGCATTTTTCGCAGGATGACCGGAAAAGGAGCTTATACCCAGATGAATCAGGAGACGACGCCAGTAATCCCCGGTTTAGATGGGTTCAGGAATGCAGGTGATGAAACATTGCAGGTGCGCACAGGCAGGTAAATGGTCGTTGGAGAAAGTCCCGGCGGGACGCCCTGTTCCCAGCACATGTCTCCCCCCTCACGGAGAAGCTCCGTAGGAGCGACCTGTTGCTGACAACATTTGAACAGGATGCTCCTACGGAGCTTGTGTCTAATGTGGTAGTCCTTTCCAGGAACAGCACGCCCCTCCGGGGCTTTGACCGCTACTCCATCAGTGGCGTCACTTCCAACAAAAGCCCCACTTCAACCAACGGCGTTACTTCCAACAAGGGCATCCCTCCTTTTCCCAAAAACCACTCCTTCTTCCCGGTTAACCTCTTTGCTTGCGCTTAAAACGCCACTCGGCAATTGCTGGAGATTACGCAGTGGCTTGAAAACAAATGCTTCAGGCAACCAGACTAGCGATTTGGAGTTAACATCCCCAGTGAAGGAACCTGCCGGCGGGCGGCACCTCACGCAGCCCAGGCGTTGCGTGGATGGAAACGTTTTTCGGCAGGCGCGTAAACTGCATCAAAATGGCACTCGGTAAATCTGACATCAAACAAAAGCTCCTGGAGGCTGCGGCCCACCTGGAGCACGGCTTTATCCAGGCCAAGCACACGGTCAAAGAACGGCTCCACCTGCTCGACCCGGTGATGATCATGCCTTATTACGGGTATGGCAACGACACCTGCGTGTACCTGAAAGGACGGGTGATCGAAAAGGAAAAAATAAAGGAGAAAAAAGAAGGGGCCAGCACCTGGCGGCACCTTAAAAACACCTACCGCCGCTACGAGTCGGACGAAATTCCCGGCATCCGGCTAAAGGCCAGCTACGGCGGCCAGGAACTGGAAGTGCAAACCGACGACGAAGGGTTCTTCGATCTCGAGTTCCGGTTCGACGGGCCGATAGACTACCAAAGCACCGGTGACAAAGTGCAGCTGCGCCTGCTGGAAACCAAAACGGACGATGACCTGGTGGAAGCCGAGGGAACCCTTTTTGTGCCCCGCCCCGGCGCCGAGTTCGGCATCATCTCCGACATTGACGACACGGTGCTGGTCTCGAACATTACCCACCTGCTGGGCAAGCTCAAGCTGATGCTGCTCAAAGACGCCACGGAGCGCAGCCCTTTTCCCGGGATTGCGGCCTTCCTGCGGGCCCTGTGCGCCGGCTGCGACGACCGGGTGTCCAACCCGCTTTTCTACGTCTCGGGCAGCGAATGGAACCTGTTCGACCTGCTGGTCAACTTCTTCCACTACCACGACATCCCGGAAGGGCCGCTTTTCCTGCGCGACAAAGGCCCGCGCTTCGACAAGCCCGACGTGGACCCCGATACGCAGGCGTTCAAACACAAACAGATCACCCGCATCCTCGACACGTTTCCCGACCTGAAGTTTATCTGCATCGGCGACAGCGGCCAGCACGACCCGGAAATCTACCGGCAGATCGTCGGGCAATACCCCGGGCGCATCCTGGGCGTTTACATCCGCGACGTATCCGAAGCGAGCCGGGACGCGGAAGTAACCCGCATCGCCGAAGCGGTCAAGCAACAGGGAACCGAGATGCTGCTGCTGGGCGAAACGCTTTCGGCGGCCCGCCACGCCCAAAGCATGCAATGGATCAATGCGGATCAACTCGCCGACATCGAAGCAGAATGCAAAAAAGATGATCAGCCCGGGAAATGACCAGCCCGCCTGACCTGCCGACTGGTTTTCGCTTCTCAAACGAATATCATCCGCTTTATCCGTTTGATCACGTGCATCCGCCCGTTATTTTGAAACCCTCACCAGGTACGTCAGGGCGTACTCCTCGTCCAGGAGCAGGTGGACGGTGAACGTTCCCGTCCTGGTAAACACGTAATCAATGCGGGTCCATCCGTTCCCGTCGCGGTAAGGCGTTGGGTGGGCGGTCGTGGTGGTCGTTCCCCGCACGATCCGGAGGGCTACGCTTGCTGCGTCGGGGCAGTCTCCGCCCAGGCGAAACGTACACGCCTTCCCTTTGGTGGCTTCGACCCGGAACGTCCCCGGAGCGGCGGGCAAGACCCGACGCTTGATCAAGCTTCGGTACACCAGGGGGCCATGTAAAAATTCGCGCAGGGTGGGCTTGTCCGCCATCAGCAGGCAGGCCGTATCCAGGGGGTAATGATTGCGCGCAAACAGGGCCGGCGGGGGCAGGAAATAGGCGTCGCTGAACTGTTGGATAAACTTTCTCTGCGTGGGATCAACGACCCCGCTCGACCAGGTCGCATCGCACAAATGCCACTGCCCGTCCAACTGCACGGCATTCCAGGAATGGTTGGGAATGCCGGGGCCACCCACGTTGGCCCCGGCCGTTCGTCCGTAGCCATCCACGATCCGGCACGCCAGCCCGGCGTGAAAGGCCAGTTCTTTGACCAGGTAGGCGTACCCGGTACACACGGTTTTACGTTCGCGCAATAGTTTCTGGAAAAACTGCGGGTTCAACTGCTGGTTCCACCCGGCCAGGGCCCGGGGGTCGTCCCGGCGTCTTTCCCGCCCGGCCTTGTTCCTGGCGTACAGTTCAAAGTCATTTTGAATGTTGTCACACACCCAGCGGTATATCGCCCTGAACTTGTCCACGTCGGCGGAGAAGGGTTGGGTGAGTTTGTCGGAGAGGCTTTTGAGGTCGGCCAGCGAATGACCGGGATACCGGGCCGCCACGCTGTCGGCCCGGCGAAAATCGTGCCCGCCAAAAGCGGGTGGCTGCGCCGGGAGCCGGAGCGAAAAACCGAGTAAGAGACCCAATCCGACCGCAAAAGCCCTTCCCGGGCGGCCATTGGCGGCCCGCATCAGAATAAAGACTTTACTTGCCGCCACCACTTGCCGATTGCGGAGGGTTCTGCTGCATAGGGCCTTTCGACGGCAACCTCTCCCATCCATTGCACGCAAAGGGTAACCAGGGCAATTTCGACGGGGGAATCCGTGTCCTTTTTCACCACCACGTATTCCTTGGACTCAAACCCGATGAAAGCGAAGATCAGTACGTCGCCGGCCTGTAGTTCCTGCGGGAAGGTAAAGTTACCCCCGGCATCGGTGACCGTTCCCACGGTGGAACCTTTCAGGTACACACTCACTCCCGGTATGGGCTGTTTGTCCTGGTCCCTTACGGTCCCCTTCACCATCCTGCCGGGTCCAACGGCATCCCCTCCGGCCGTGTTTTTCTCCGGCTGCACAAAATGGGATGCGGGTTGTTCGGTGATTCGTTTGGCATAACCGGGCTTGCCCACCAGCAACAGCAACAACCCCGCAAGGCCGGCCTGCCGGAAACGCCGGCCCAAACGCGGGGCGGAACGCGGGTTCGTGGCGTAGGTCCGCAGTTGGTCCGGGTGGAACCGTCCGCAGGTTTGCGCCGGCTGGGCTTTGAAGAAAGCCAGAACTTCTTCATCGCTCATGCGGGTGAAATCGGTCACGTTCCGGTTGCAGGCGTTGCAGAACCCGCCCCCGGCAACAGGGGTGAACCGCTCCCATTTTTCACCGCAAGGTTTGGCGACCGAAAGCGTAAATGAATCCTTCATGCTGATTTTTTATACCCAGATGCAGGGAGCAGGCAGATTCCATAACGGCTCACTGCGATTCATCCGTTTTCTCATTCATCCGTTTTGCCGGGCAACTCCCGGCATAGGTATTTTTCAAAACCACCCGCCGGAGCGGCGAAAATGGTCACTCACCGGTCGGGGGCCAGTCCGCCGAACCATTGCTCCCTTGTCGTCGTAAGAGCTGTTTTCGGGAATTACACCCAATGCGTTATTCTGAGTCGCGATGAGGCTGGTTTTGAAAGGCATCTTTGGCCTGTATGCCATTGCTTTGGTGTACTTGTTTTTTTTCCTGCCCACCCGGCAGAATGTAAGCGGGGGCAACATCGTCCCTTTCCGAACCATCAGGCGCTACAAAAAACAATACGAACTCTTCAAACTGCATTTGCCCAGTGCCTACGGCATTGAAGCGCAGGTCTACGGGAACATCCTGATCTTCATTCCTTTCGGATTCATTCTGCCCATCCTGTTCAAGCGGTTCCGCAATCCCTTGCTCAGCATCGGGTTGGTGTTCGGCCTGTCACTCCTGGTCGAGAGCATTCAGCGTATATTCCGGATCGGGCAATTTGACGTGGACGACATCATCCTCAATGCTACGGGGGGAATCATCGGCTTTGTTGCTTTCATCATTGGCGATTGGCTGATGTGGGAGTACAAGAAGCGCAATCTCTCCCTGGAATAACCATCCAGCCAGCCGCCTTTCTCAATCCCACGGAGCACGTCCAGTCATGGATCGGGCAACGCCTTCAGCCACAAACCGGCACGGGGTAATTAAAAAAACATTCTTAATACCCGGCTTTGATCGCTTCACTCAGGCGCGTTTGCACCCCCGCCTTGCCGCTCAGCTTGATTTTATACACGTAGTCATTGTTCACCGCCAGATCATGGTCCACGAACTGACCGGGATTGCCCGCAAGGGTCTTGTACAGCCGCAGGGGCTCGCCGGCCCGGGACCGGTAAATGGAGCACCCGGTTGCTTCCAGTTGCGGGTACTGCCAGGTAATCACAATGCGCTTTTTTGCCCGGTCCACGGCAACGTTCCAGTCGGTGACGGGCGGACGCACGCCGGTCTCGAAATCAACATCCCTGGATGCGGATTGCGTAACGTGGCCCGCTTTGTCGTGCACCTTGATGACATACCGGTAGACCAGGCCCGGGTAGGCGCGGGTATCGACGAGCAGGGTGAGGCTGTCGGCGGGAAACCATTCCCGGATGCGAATGGCGGCGCTGCTGGCTTTCTCCTGCCGGTACAGTTCATACCGGAGCACGTCTTCGCTGGGACTGTTGTTCCACTCGATTTGCAGCGTATCTCCCTGCTGCGCAATGCGCCGGAACGCGGCCGCCGCCGGGGGAATCAGGTCGGGCCGTTCCAGTTCGATTGGCGCCGAATAGGGCGACGGATTGTAGTTGCGGTCCACGGCAACCACTTTGTAGCACACTTGCCGGGTCAGGGTTTGCAGGTTCACCGAATCCGTAAAGGCGGGTTGCGGCAAAATGACCGGGGTCACTTCCACGAATTCCTCGTCGGCGCGGTTTGCCTTGAACACCCGGTAGCCCAGCAGGTCGGCTTCGCCGTTGGCCGGCCAGGAGAGCGTTGCCACGCCCTTCGGGCTGATCCTGCCCGCAATGCCCGCCGGAGCCGCGGGAGGCGTATTGTCTTCTGTTTGCACCAGATAGGGAAAGGATACGGCTCTTTCCTGCCCGGACTTGTCAATGACCCGGAGGCGGTAATACGCGTTGGTGGAAGGCGGCGCATCCGTGAAGCTCCGTTGCGCGGGCGGAATGGGTTTGGCGTTGACATCCCGGTACGGACCCTCGGGCCGGTCGGCGCGACCCAGGGAGTAGCCTTTGAGCTGCGCATTGTATTGTTCGGGAAATTGCCAGGAGATCGTTACTCCTTTGTCGGATAGTACTTTAGCTCCCGCAATGACGGCGAGCCCTGCCCACTGCTCCCTGCCCGCTCCGCTTACCGCTGCGGACGCCGGTCCCGTTTCACCGAAAGGGGTAAGCCCGCTGATGCGGTAGTGGTACGTCTGGTCGTTGGCGGGGAGTGAATCCACGTAGTGGGCGTACTCCGGGTCCCGCTTTTCGCTGAAGAACACGTACGGCAAGTCCGAGAGCGGCCGGTACTGCTTCCCGTCCGTTGACCTTTCCAGCACGTAAGCCGTGTAGATTCCCTGGTGCAGAAACACGGGCCAGGATAAAGTTGCTTTGCGGTCCTCGAAACGTACTTTGGGTTGGTCGGGGGGCGGCAGCGGCTTTTCCTCCCGTACGTCCACCACCACCACGGCCGGTTCTGCGTGCATTCCCGCCGGAACGCCGGCCAACGACAAGCGGTAAATGTACCGGCCCCCCGTCGCAACCGTTTTGTCGGTCCATTGCAACCCCGCGGCAATCGCAATCCGGGGGGAAAAGTCGCACAGCAGCAGGGCAAACCCAAACCGGTTTTCGTCTTCCTGCCTGCGGGCGAGGATACCCGCCGGACCGGCGGGCGTACCGGCCGGAAAATCTCCGTAGATCATTTCCTGCACGACGGCGGCTCTTTCCTCGGTACGCGCCAGGTCGTCGAATTCCTGCCGGGAAACCGGCCGGATGGCCTGCGCAGCCAGCAGTTTCCCTTGTCCGGCCGGTTCGGCGACGCTGCCGTCGGGTGCCAGGGTAAACCGCTCAAGCTTGTACCCGTAGCGGTTGCCTGCCTGCCACAAAGCCGGGCTGGCGGGTGCCCACCGGAGCACGACGCTATTGCCTTTCGGTTTGGCCAGCAGCTTTATTCCGGCCGGCTGGGATTGAGAAAATACGAAATGGTGGAGCAAACAAAACAAGGATGGCAGCAGGTACCGCATAGAAAAATTTCACTTGTAAAAAATGCTGCTTGCCGGCAAAGGCCAGCAGTATGGGTGTTTCGGAACGTAAATATTCACCCCGGTCCGCTCAGTTGCCCGCAACAACTATGTTTTGCAGCGTTTGGGTAATGTTTACCGTAAAATTTTTAACCGGCAGCAAGCAAAACAATTGGTAGCCAGCATTATACCTGACAACATTCCCGATTCGCCCCGTCCGGGGAATCGTTAAAGGGAATCAACTTTTTTAAGTTCGAGGAAGACCAGTGCTTCCCGTTAAAATTTATTACCAGCTTCGGGGCAGCGGAGCCGCTCCGGGTCGTTTACGAATTGACCTGAGCGGTGTATTTAGCAACCTCATTGCCCTATCGGCTTGCCAGGTCCGCATCCAGAGAGGTCTCATTCATTTTTTCATTTGCATGGTTCGATTGCACTACCGGCAGCATCCATTGACTGCTCCCGCTTTCCGTAGAATCGTTTTGGTGTATTTGTTGTTGCCGTTGCTGCCGGGATACGTCAGCGCGCAAACCGTTTCGGTAAGCGTAAAAATTGACACGCTTCAATGGTACGGCATTGGCGATCCCGACGATTCCGCCGAACCGCGCATCAATTTCAGTACGGATCAGGGAGGGCTCATGGGCCGCTGTTTTGAGTTGAGCGGGTCTAAAAACGGGTCGCGTACGTTTGACCGGCACAGTGGCCGGCTGAATTCATTTACCGTTGACTGGCGTGATCCTACCTTCAACCTGCACATGGATGGGTTTGAAAAAGACAAACAGAACAGCAACGAATGTCTTTTTAATCCTGCCGGAGCCGACAGAGACGACCATCACGAGACGGGAAGCGTAGCCATTGATCTGAGGAAGTTGGTGACACCCGCGGGCCAGCCACTCCCGCCGGGGGTTTCATCCGAGAAACAGTACGTTGCCACCGCTGGCACCAAGTACGTAGCCCATTTTACGGTCAGGTACTGGATGACGGGCACTCCCGCCCAACCCACCAAAGTCATTCCGCCAGATGCAAACGTCTGCGGGCAGGAGACGGTGACCCTCAAAACCGGGGTCAATTTAGCTTACAAGCCGGGCCTGCAATACGTCTGGGAATACCACCACCCCGGGCAGTCAACCTACGAGGACGCCCCCGGCCTGCGGGGCTGCCTCGAGGATTGCTTTTACTCAGACCCTGACACGACCAGTAATTGCCGTGACCTTTGCTACACCAAGCATCCGGCCGTGGAAGTTGAGACCTGGACGCAACTTGCCGTTACGGATACGGAAACGCTCTCCTTCCATCCGGTCCGCGCTATTTTCGGCCCAACCCTGACGGCAAACCGAAGCGTGGAGTTCAGGGTAAAAGTCAAAACGGCGGAAGTAGAAACGCCCTGGAGCACGTTGAATACGTTGCACTTTTCCCCGGCGGCGCCTGACCTGAGCCGGGTCACGGTTACGTACGACAAGGCCTGCCCTGGTCAAGCCAACGGCGTGGTTCACGTGGGCGGCCTCTCCGGGGTGGGGCATTACCTGTACGTGCTTCGTGCCGGGCACTACAATACCCAAACCTGTAATCCGGACGCGGGTGACTGCCTCACCGGTTTTACCTCGGGAACGGCCTATCAGAACCGTTTTGACATTGCCCATGTGAAAGCCGGCGAATACACGCTGTGGATTGCCAACCCCGGCGGGAATTTAGGCGTCTGTTACAGCACAGTCAATGTCATCACCGTACCCGAATACCCCCGGCTGGTGCCGGGTACGCCGGTGGTAGTACCGGCAGATTGTCACGGAAAAATGACGGGCAGCATCACGGTTTCCGCCAGTGGTGGCACCTATCCCATCGCCTGCCAGTTGAGCGGCGGTACGCTGGGCCAGCCACTGGCCCAACCCTCCGCAACGCCGGGCACCCCTTTTGCATTTACCGGCCTTGGCGCCGGAGCATACCTGCTGACGATGACCGACGGCTGCGGGCAGACCGAGACCCAAACGATAACCATTACGCAACCGGGCCGGGTCACGGTCGAGTCGCCCGGGGTAACCCACGCTACCTGCGAGGACCCCGGCAACGGGAAACTACTGGTGCAGGCAACTGCGGCCAGCGGTCCTTTTGACAACCCTTTTTCGGGCACCTACGCCTTCCGGCTTTTCAAAGACGGCGTCATTTACCGGGAGCTGGCAAGTACCTCCGATCCCTCCTGGCCGGTCACGGACTTGCCCGTGTGCAATGATTACCAGTTGCTGGTCAAAGATGCAACGGAAAGCTGGTGCAGCAGTGACACGTTCCGGTTTGCCATCCTCGCCCCTGCCCGCCTTTCGGTGGCTACCGTTCAAACCACCCACGTATCGTGCTACGGCGGCGGCAACGGCCAGATCCGGGTCACCGGCAACGGGCTGCCCGACCAGACGGAAGGGTATCTCTACTCCTTAAAAAGAGGAACAGAACTGGTCGGACAGAACCAGGAGGGCGTGTTTGACAGCCTCGCGGCCGGCACATATACGGTGACCAAAAGACGCAACATCACCGGTTGTACGGATGCGTTTACTGCGCCGCCCATCACCATTCACCAACCGCCCGTGCTTTCGATCAGCTATGCGAAAACGGACGTTACCTGCTACGGGCAGCACAACGGCCGGATCACGGCCCTCGTTGCCGGTGGCACACCCCCCTACGCGTACCGGTGGCAAGTCCTCCTGGCTGGCACCTGGGCCGACATGAGCAACCGCAACAGTCTCGTCATCGAAAACCTGGCGCCGGGCAGTTACCGGTTGCAGGTAAGCGATTCGGGCGCCTGCCCGGTGCTTCCCCCGTCCGTTACGGTCATTGAACCCTCCTTGCTCCGGATCACGGAGGTGAAACGGCATGACATGGTTTGCCTGGGCGGCAAGGGAAGCCTGGAGCCAGCGGCAGCGGGCGGTACCCGGCCCTACACCTTCGGGTACAGTACGGATGGCGGGAAAAGCTACACTCCCTTTACGGCCGCAACGCGCCTGGATGCCGGCACCTACGGGGTGCGGGTAATTGACCGGAACGGGTGCGAGGCCGTTTACGATTCAACCCTGACCATAACGGCGCCGCCCGCTCCGGTCTCTTTTACCTATACCCTTTCCGATTACAACGGCTACCAGGTTTCCTGTTACGGGGGCAACAATGGGACGGCAACGATTTTGGCCGCGGGTGGCAACGGCACCGGTTACACCGGCCATACCTACGCAGTGGACAACGGCGCCTTTGGGAGCAATTCCACCCTTACGGGCATCGCGGCGGGTACGCATACGCTGCACGTAAAAGACGCCCGGGGGTGCGTAGCCAGTCAACCCGTTGCTTTCACCCAGCCCGAGGCGGCCCTCTTCCTTGCCCTGTCTAGTAAAACGGACATCCTTTGCGACGGAGAGGCGACGGGCGAACTGGGCGTACGCGTGACGGGAGGAACGGCCCCTTACCGCTTCAGCCGTGACGGGGTTGCCTTTCAACCCTCGGCCCAATTTACGGGTCTGCCCGCCGGGAATTACCTCATTACGGTGCAGGACCGCAATGGCTGCTCCACCACCCTGCCGGTAAGCCTCATTCACCTGCACCCGCTCCTCCGCATCACCGCGGCGGTTACCCACGTGAGCTGTTACGACGGCAGTGACGGACAGGTCGAGGTATCAGCCAGCGGGGGGGCCGGCGGCTACCGGTACGCGTGGACCACCCTGCAACAGACGGGAGCTTTGGTAAGTGGTCTCAAAACGGGCACTTACCCGTTGACCGTCACCGACGGGGCCGGCTGCCGGAAGGATACGTCCTTTGCCGTCGGACAACCGGCTGCGCCTCTGGGAGTATACGTTCACAATACGCCCGTGTGCGCCGACCGCACCCATGGCATCATCAAGCCCACGGCCAGGGGTGGTACCCCTCCCTACCGGCACTCGATTGACAACGGCGTATCGTTTGGGGAAAGTGACCGGTTCCTGGTGGGCGTGGGCACGTACCCGGTGGTCGTGCAGGACAGCAAGGGGTGCGAGGTAAGCACCAGTACGACCATCGTCCAGCGAAACGACCGGCCGCAGCCTAACTTCCTGGTTGCCAGCCGGCGGAACGTCCTCGATACGCTGGTCATCAAGGAAACGAGCCTTCCCAAGGCCGATTCGGTACACTGGACGTTTGATCCCCGGGCGGTACTGGTTGATGCCGACGCCTACGCACCGAAAATACGTTTTGCCCAACCGGGCACTTACCTGGTCACCATGACCGGGTACTTCGGGGGTTGTGATTATTCCCTCACCAAAACGCTTACCCTCACCCCGGTTGATCCGCCGGCAGCCGCACCGCCTACCGGTACAACAGCGATCCGGGAACTTACCGTTACGCCAAATCCCAACGACGGCCGCTTCAGCTTCACGGTGAGGCTCTCGCAGGTAATGCCCCTTTCGGTGGTCGTCGTAGACGTGCTGGGCAACGAATACTACCGCAAAAGCTGGGAGCAAGCCGGGGAAGTGACCCAGCGCCTGCAACTCGACAAAGCCGCCTCGGGATTTTACATCCTCAAGGCAATTGTCCCGACCGATGCCAAAGAAACCCGGGTATTGCTGCATAAGCAGTAGGGTGGCCGGCCCCAACCAGACCACTCCATCCTCCAAACGCCGCTGCCGGGGCTCTTCCGTTCATTTGCATCATGGCTAATTATTTTTTTGCTTGAAACCTTTTTACGTCTTCCTGCTCGTGATCCTGGGAATGCTGCCCGCCGGCAGCAGGGCGCAGACGATCCACCCGGTGCAGTCTACCCTGCAACTCCTGCCCCCTTACTCGGTGTACCTGACCGACTACGCCCAGCCGGGGGGTGAGAAGCTGCGCGTCATCCTCTTGCAGCGGGATTTGTCGCAGGCTGCTTACCAGTTGCGGCTGGTGTTTTCGGTGGAACTGAACGGCAGGGTCATCCTGCGCACGGCAAGGACGTTCAACCCGGCGCCCTTGTCGCTTGACCCCGGGGTCCCTACCATTATTTCGGGGGCTGATCTGGCGCCTTACCTGGATAGCCGGAACCTGGATTTTGTGGGCTACTCCCGGGAGCAGTACGAAAAGACGAGGGCTTTGCCCGAAGGCAGTTACCGCCTGTGCGTGTCGGCCTACGACTACCGGCGGCAGGACGTAGCGGTAGCGGCCCCGGCCTGCGCCTATTATTTTCTCGCCAAGTCCGAACCGCCGCTGGTCAACTACCCTGCCTGCGGGACCAAGCTTCCGGCCCGGCAAGTGCAGCAGGTGGTCTTCTCGTGGCTGCCCAGAAACACGGCCTCGGCCAACTCGGCGGCTACTACCGAGTATACGTTCTCATTGTACGAAGTGCGGCCCGCGGGCGTAAACCCCAACCAGGTCGTACTCAACTCCGGGCCCATTTACCAGGTTTCCACCGACTTTACCCAGCTTGTTTACGGCCCTGCAGAGCCCCTTTTGCAGGAACACACGCAGTACGTCTGGCGGCTACAGGCCCGTGACAAGGACGGCCGGGACCTGTTTCGCAACAACGGCTACTCGGAAGTCTGCTCCTTTACCTATGGCGGCGCGGACCCGGCTTTCGTGGTGGGAAAAGTAGCGGGCTTCCGGGCCCAGGCGAAGGGTGAAACAAAAGCTACCTTTTCCTGGCAGCGGGATACCAAGGGCTTTGAGGGCTACCGGCTCGAGTACAAGAAGGCCGGCCAGGGTCATGAGTGGTTCCGCACCGAGACCAAAGAAGGGGAACTAAAGGTCTTTGACCTGGAAGCCGACACCCCTTACGAGGCAAGGGTGCAGGGACAGGTGAAGGGCTTCTACGGTCCGGCCAGCGAGATTGTCACCTTCCGTACGCCCAAAGAGCGGGTAGTTTCCTGCGGGGAAAACCTGCCGGTAGCCCGTCTCCAGCAGGGCAAGCCGCTGGCCTTTGCCACCCGGGGCATGACCATCCACGCCCGGGGCATGGAGGTGACGCTGGAGGAGGTAGAGCACCTGCCCGAAGACGGCTTCTACAAGGGCAGGGGACTGGTTGCCATTCCGTACCTGGGCGGCGCCAACTTCCACGTGAAGTTCGACCGCATCTACATTGACGAAGACCGCAACGTAGTGAGCGGACGCATTGATGTGGTGAGCAACCGCAACCAGATGACTGACGTGGCGGCCTGGGCAGGGGAAGCATTGGCCCCCCTTACCGGGAAGCTGGACGACCTGCTCAGTAAGCTGAAAGCCCCCCAGGAGAACAAGGAGCAGATTGCCACGGCCATTGAGGACTACATTGAGCACGTACAAGCCTTCATCGAAAAGAACCCCGGGCTACCCGACTCCGTGCAGCAGCAGCTCCGGGAAGACGCCCTGT
>CADCTQ010000157.1 GCA_902805615.1 uncultured Cytophagales bacterium | reverse complement strand
CGGGTGCCCGTCCCAACCGCCCACGAAATCGGCGGCTACCACTACGCCGTTCACCACGCCCACGTTGTTCTTAAAGGTGTAGACCGTGCCCGGCTTGGGGTGCGGGATCGGAATGCGGGGCTTGTCTACGTGCTTACCTACCCGCCAGCGGGTGGTGCCGTCTTTGTCCAGGCGGTGCATCTGGTTGTAGCTGGCGTTGCTCCACGACGTTACGTTGGCGTTTATGGTTACGTACAGGGGGCCGTCGGCCGACTCCTTGGCGAAGAAGTTGGGGGGGTTCTGGTACACGGCCGCCACATCAAAACCGGAAAGCTGGCCGTACACCTTCGGGGTGCTCAGGTCGCGGTAGATGGGCGACCCAACGGAGTTCCAGCCTACGACGTCGTGCGTGTACACTTTGCCGTCGAGGGCGTAGCGGTAGTAGTCAAAATCAACGGGAGCCGTCAGCGACAACCGGTTGTAACCGAATTCGCCCCAGTTGAAGCGGCGGTATTCGCCACTCTGCGGCAGGCCGTCGCCGTTGGCGTCGGTCCAGATCGAGGCCTGCTTGGTGGTAGCGTTGGAGAAGTTCACTTTTACGCACGGCTTCACCGACCAGTTTGACTCATCCACGCGGAGCACCTCCAACACGTTGCGCCGCACCAGGTAGGTTACGCCGTTGCGCTTGCGTACGTGCCAGTCGAAGTAACCGCCGCCGAATACGTCCATGCCCTTGGCAAACGCCGGGGTAATGGTTTTGCCGTCGCCGGCCTTCAGGTAGTTGTACACGGAATGGATGCGCCAGGTCTTCTTGTCCATGTCTATTTTCAACCGCATGATCTCCTGGCCGTTGATGGTGTACCACACCGTGCTGGGGTCCTCCGGGTCGGGTGAACAACTGGGTACCCAGTAGGCGCCGCCGTACCACTCGTTGATCAGGTTGCCGGCGCTGCTGAAGTGCGCCACGCGCCGGGGGGCCGTGTTCTCCGCGACCAGGAACCCGCCTTTGTTGTCGGGGCAAATATCAACGATGTCTTTGAAGTTCATGGGGTTGTACAGGCCGTACTGGCGACCGCCGCGGGCGCCGAACGTCTTGAGCAGGGTGCCGTTGGCGCTGAATTTCTTCACCCGCTGGCTCAGGCCCTGCTCGGCCACCAGGATGTCGCCGTTGGTGCGATCCACGTCAATGCGGTAGGGCGATTCGAGGTTTGCGCCGACAATCGTGGTGATCGAATTGTCCCTGCCTACTTTTACGATCTTATTCTCGCTGATTGCCAGTACGTTGCCCTGGTTGTCAATGGCTACGCCGATGGGGGCGGGCAGGGTTACCGACTTGAGTATGGTACCGTTCTGCGGGTGGCGCCACTGGATGGTATTATGGTTCTTATAGCTCAGCACCAGTTGGGGGTTGTTGCCGCTGTTGAAGGCCGCCATGTCCATGAATTGGGCATCGGTTTCTACCCAGGCCGACATTCCGCCCCGCCGGGTACCCGGCCAAAGGGCGTCCCAGCCAATACCCGTCGAATACTTGGTGGGGTCACCAATGCTCTGGTATAATTTATTGGGCTTATTTGTTTCGTGCGCGCCCACCCGGCAGTTTTGTTGCAGGTGGTACAGCCAGCCGTCCATCATGGCGTAAGAGTACCGGCCGATGAACCCGGCAGGCTGCCAGGCGCTCCAGAGGCGGGTTTTGCCGTCCCAGGTCATCTTCATGGCGTTGGCGACGTTTTCGGCGTTGCCCGAGCCGATGTAGATGCCCGAAGCATCGGTGATCACAGCGCGGGGACCCACGTGGTTGCCCAACCCTACTTCCCACTCCTCTTTGCCCTGCGGCAGGGTGGTGCCGAACGTCATAATATAATCAGACTTAAATCCCTGCGTTTCGAGCAGTTTCCAGGTGCAGGTGTTGGGGGAAGCCACGGCAACGCCCTTGTCATCCAACCCATTCCAGGTTTCGGTGTTTTCACCCGCGTTTCGTTGTTGAGCAGCAAGCAGGGTCCGAACCAGTTTACCATCTGCGCTGTAGATGGCCAGTGATACTTTTCCCGCCGTGGGAAGATTATAGGTAATGGTCTTGGAGGCGGTCTGGGCGTGCGTGAGGCCCGGAGAGAATCCCTTTAAGCATAG
This sequence comes from uncultured Cytophagales bacterium, assembly GCA_902805615.1. Lineage (GTDB taxonomy): Bacteria > Bacteroidota > Bacteroidia > Cytophagales > 172606-1 > CADCTQ01. Next base: position 2,048 of record CADCTQ010000157.1, on the reverse strand, counting down.
TAAACCTATGCAAAGGTATTTGAGTAGTACCTTTTTAATCATGATGCTCGTATTTTTTTTGGGTAGCTGGTATGATCAAAAATAGGCCGGGGGGCGGCCTGAGAGGAGTTACAAAGCGGGGGGGTAGCAGGTGCGTAAGGAAAGCCGGTAAATAAGCAGTGGGGGCTTGTACCTAAATCCGGCAATTATGTAGGGTATGGCAACGTCTTTCACCGGTCCCTGGGGACGGCGCGGCGCGGCCGGAAAGTTTTTTGCAGAGTGCCGGTTACCTGACCCCGCGAAGGGGTATTCAGGCAAATTTTGACCCGTCTGCCCCTTTTGGCGGCCCCACTCCCCCGGAAAGGAGGCGTACCGGCGGGTAGGGCCAATGGGCGGCTAAAGGGGCGGCTCGCCAACCACCGGGAGGAAAAAGCGTAATATTATCGGGGCAAAAAGATGCATTCCCCTGAGGGCTCGCTGTAAGGGGGATCGGGCCGGGTGTAAAAAGAAAAGGGCGGCCGTCATAGAACAGCCGCCTTGGGTACATATCGTAATAGTATTACTTTTACCCTTTTGAGGGTTACTTGCACGCTTAATTCACCAAATCGTGAATACCGGGGTTTTAGGCCCCCAAAAAGAGCATGTACGCCCGGAAGCGAAATCGCACCGTCGGGCTTTTAAATGCTTTTATTAGTTGCGCAGGATGCCGTACAGGAGCAATCCCCAGCCGATGATCATGAATACGCCGCCGATGGGCGTAACGGCGCCCAGCCAGCGGAGACCGGTCAGGCACAGGATGTAGAGGGAGCCGGAAAACACAATGACGCCCGCCAGCATGCTGTAGCCGGCGTTGAGCACCGACCGGTTGGGAAACGCCCCGTACAGAATGCCGACCAGCAGCAAGGCCAGGGCGTGGTAGAATTGGTACTTGACGGCCGTCTCGAACGTTTCGGTACGGCCGGACTGCGTAAGGGTCTCCCGCAGGGCGTGGGCGCCGAAAGCACCGATGGCAACCCCCAGGCCGCCTAACAGGGCGCCGGCAATTAATAATGTTTTGTGCATAATGCGAAGAAAGCGTTGCGGTTCACGCGGGTGAACCTGGTGGAAAGAGCAAATTTAAAGCGACTATTTACCTTTTTATGAATAAGTGCGTTTTTTTGGATCGCGACGGGGTCCTCAATCAGGAGATTGGTAATTACGTATACCGGCCCGAAGAGTTGATTATTCCGGCCGGCGTGCCGCAGGCCCTGCAAAGCCTGAAAGGCGCGGGCTACAAACTGGTGGTGGTGACCAACCAGGCCGGCATCGCCCAGGGGTTGTATACGCGCCGGGAAGTGCTCATTATCTACGGGCTCATCCAGGATGCCTGCCACGGCGCGTTGGACGCCTTGTACTTTTCCCCCTACCACCCGCGGTACGACTCCGAGTCGCTTTCCCGCAAACCCGGGTCGCTGATGCTCGAAAAGGCAACCGCCCGCTTCGGCATTGACCCGGCCCGGTCGTGGATGGTGGGGGACCGCCAACGGGACCTGGAAGCGGCCCGCCGCCTCGGCGTAAAGGGCATCTTCATCCGCAACGACCAGGAAACCGCCCCGCCCGACGCCGCCTACGTGGCAAACGACCTGCTCGACGCGGCCGGGTACATCCTGGGTCAGCCCTGAGGGGCAGTTCCCGGCGCGGCGCTGGTGGACGGCAATAGCTTCTCGAATTCGGCCAGCCCCCGTTCGGTAAGGTAGGGCAGCAGCATGGCTTGGGCCAGCCGCGTGTAATAAGGAATCTTTTCGTTGTCCGGGCCCTCGAAGAGGATTTCGGCCTCCGAAATCCAGAAGTCGCCCACGATGTAGAACTGCGTGATGAAGTGCCCGTACTGCCCGGGAAGCCGCTCCGGCTGCAACAACCCATTGCGAATCAGCAACTCAATCATAAAGCCGAACTGCGCTTTTCTTTTTGCCAGCAGGCCGCGGAAGTGCGCCCCCACGCCTTCGATCTTCCGCATGATCTCCACCATGTGCAGCAGGATGAACCGGTAGTGGTACTGCACCTCAAACGTGCGCCGCGTCAGGGCAAAC
>CADCTQ010000156.1 GCA_902805615.1 uncultured Cytophagales bacterium | reverse complement strand
GCTTGTACGATTCGATGGCGTAGGCGTCCTGGTCCTGGCGGGAAATGCCGTATTCTTTGGCCGTCAGGTCAGCGGCGTTGCCCATCGCGTAGTTCTCGTACACTTCCCAGAGGCCGTCCTTCTGGAGGCCGTCCACGAGCTTGCCGTCGCCGTACTTGTAGCCGAAGCGGGCTTTCTCGATGTAGTAGGGCACGTTGGACATGCTTTCCATGCCGCCGGCCACCACCACGTCGTTGATGCCGAGCATGATGCTCTGGGCGCCGAACATGATGGCTTTGGTGCCCGAGGCGCACACCTTGTTGACGGTGGTGCAGACCACGTTGTGGGGCAGGCCGGCGTACAGGGCGGCCTGGCGGGCGGGGGCCTGGCCGAGGTTGGCCGACAGCACGTTGCCCATGAATACTTCCTGGACTTCCTTGGGGTCTACCCCGGCCTTGGCGAGGGCGCCTTTGATGGCCTGCGTACCGAGCTGGGTGGCAGTAAACCCGGCTAATACCCCGCCAAAGCTGCCAATGGGCGTGCGTACGGCGGACACTACAACTACTTCTTTCATATCGGGTGATTGGTTATGGGCAAAACACGCGGCGGGCCAAAAAGATTGCAACGCCGCCGCAAAAGGGTACGAGAAAAGCAAAATTAGCCAAATTATTCCCGGGAAGATGCAAGCATTGCAAACGGGCCGCTTGCCGGAAGGAGCAGCCGTTAAAGGCTTTGAGGAGCAGAAGAAAATGAGCTGTTCAGGGATCAGGACAGAATAATCTTTCCAGTGCTGGAGCAACGGTATGGAATGGTTTGGGATGGAGGGGACAGGGGTGGTCATTCTCCTCAAAAGCTTTCAACCTCTTGCCTCGCTTTACCAATCCGGGCCTTTGTAGGGGCTGCGGATGCGTTTGGTGGTGGCGTCCTGGTGCTGGCGCAGGTATTCGCTTTCCTGGCTCTGGATGGCTTTGAGGAGCATTTCGGCGCGTTCGGGGCTCAGGCCGGCCTCGGCGGAGGGAGGAGGCTTGCCGGCGCCGGTGCCGCCCTGCTCGTCGGGTTCGGCGTGGTCGGCGCCGGCCTGCTGGGGGGCGTCGGGCGGCGGGGGAGGGGGCGCCGGCGGAATGTCGAGCCGGAGCGTGTCGTCCGGAGCGGTGGCGGCGACCTGTTCGCTCAGCAGTTCGTAGTTGTAGCGGGCGCCGTCGTTGGCGGGACTGGCCTGGAGGGCCGACTTGAACAAGGCCAGCGCCTGTTCGCGCCGCCCGCCCCGGAACGCCATCACGCCGAGCTGCTGCAAGGCCACCGTCCGGATGCCCCGGTCGGCCGACCCGCGCAGGGTCACGTACTGCCGGCGGGCGTTGAGCGTGTCGCCGAGCAGGAAGTAGCAGTGGCCCAGGTTGAGGGTGATTTCTTCGTGGTCCAGGCCGTAGTTGTAGCGCAGGTAGCGGTATTGCACCATGGCCGAGAGGTAGTTCCGCTGCCGCAACGCCGCCGCCGCCTGTTCCTTGAGGCGGTTGGTCCGGCCGATGGAGAAGAACGTCCAGTCGGGCACGGAAAGCAGCAGGACCAGTAACACGGTGCGGAGCATAGTTAGTAGTTAGTATTGAGTATTGAGTAGTGAGGGGTCAGTAGTTGCATGCCTTCATGAAGGGTAAATTTCGGAACATTCTCAATACTAACTACTCACTACCCAATACTAAAACTGTATGGTATTTACGGCAACCAGCACGTCGAGGGCCATGAGCACCAGGGCGGCCAGGAGGAAATAATAATATTTGTTGGCCGAAACGTCAAGCGTGCGGGCGTCGCGCAACTGGCCTTCCACCCGCGAGAGCTGGTACAGGAGCCGGTTCATCTCGTTGCGCGTGGGCGTGATTTCGAAGTACTGGCCGTCGGCGGCGCGGCTCAGGCGCTGCAAGGGTTCGCGGGCCAGGCGCGTGACCACCGGTTCGCCCGAGGCGAGGCGCTTGTATGAGCGGCCCTGGGGAATGCGTCCGCCTTCCTCGCTGCCGATGCCGAGGGTAAACAGGCGGATGCCGCTTTCGGCGATTTCGCGGGCCACCGACCGGGAATCCTCCCCGAAGTCTTCACCGTCGGTCACCAGCACGATCACCTTGGAGGTATTGCGGAGCGTGGTGTTGAGGCTGTCGGTGTGTTTTTCGAGGGCGAGGCGGAGGGCGGCGGCCGTGTTGGTGCCCCCGCCCGAGGCGAGGCCCGGGCGCAGCGTGTTGAGGAAGACCCGCAGGGCGTTCTGGTCGTAGGTGAGGGGGCACTGCACGAATGCTTCAGTGGTAAACACGATCAGGCCGACCCGGTCGGCGGGGAAGCGGTCGAGCAGGCGGCCGATCTCGAAGCGGGCCCGGGCCAGCCGCGACGGGGCCAGGTCAGTGGCGTTCATTGAGTGCGACAGGTCCACCACGGCGTAGACGTCGCGGCCGGTGGTGCGCACTTCCTTCTGCTCCTCACCGAACGAGGGGCCGAGCAGGGCCACCCCGATGAGGCCGAAGTACACCGCGCGCAGCAGGAACTTGGTGACGATGACGCCCGTGAACACGCCCAGCCGCCGCGCCGCGCTGACCACCCGGATCACGTACAGCAGGTAGGCGGTCACGAAGGCCGTCACCAGCATGTATTCCCACTGACCGATGGGGTAGTACCATTTCATGGGCATTGGGGATTGGTTACTGGGTGTTTGGGTATTGGGTACTGGCTACTGCCTACTGGGTATTCGGGCTGGGAAAAGGGTGCAAGATGGGCTAAAACGGGCAGAACGGCAAGGCGGAAGGGGTTTTGGGGGCGTCCCCTTTTTGTAAAATTGGTTTGCGCAAGCAGATGTTTTTTTTATATTTGCACCACTCTGAACCAGAGGAGAGATGCCTGAGAGGCCGAAAGGAACAGTTTGCTAAACTGTCGTACTGGAAACGGTACCGCGGGTTCGAATCCCGCTCTCTCCGCCCCCCCCCAAAATGCCCCTAACTTCAATAATAGGGGCATTTTTTATGCGCTGCAATTTGGAATCGGCAGCCCTTTCACTTCTAGCAACCCTCACCAATGGTATGAACCAGGTATGCATGGATCATCTTCCCGACAGCGGCGGCGTAGGGCGTAAAAACGTGGTTCAGTTATTCCCGTGGCTCATCGCGGTGAGCCTTGTCCTTGATGGGAATTGCCTTAATTTTAATTACTTTTGGTAGTGATCAATCAATTGTTTCAGGAAATGGCTTTGAAGAATAAGAGGATTGAGCCAAATGAAAAGCATATTGACGAAGCTCATAAGGAGTTGAGCCGCTCAAAAATGACAAATAAGCCTTCTGTTCCTGGCTATAACTGGACAGTCAATTAACAAGGTATCAACCTGAGAGTAAACAAGCCAACATTTTAAAGGAGGGAAAGATATGTTTGGAGTACGAGAGGTAATCCAATTCACAATGGCAATACACCCTAAAGCCCATCAAGGGAGTAAGGAGGATGTTGTTATACGTCAAAAAGGCGAATTATTGATCAGCAAAATAGTTGAGGGCCTTAAGAGCAGAAAGAAGATAAGTAATGTAGCTAAGAGTGTAGCGCTTGACATATTTGAATTAAGTAGTGTTACAGCGAATTGGCTTTCTAAAAAAGATGAGGTGTTTTCTGAGGTGAAGATGGTGTTCGATAAAGCCGCAAATAAACATAAGTCCAACCCTGAACTCATCGAATTACACAATCAAACTGAAAAAGCCTTGGCAGTTGCTGCCAGGTTTTTAGAGATACCAATAGTCCAGGCCCAATTTATTCAGGTCATGAGTACTATCGGAAAGGTCACCTACCAGGATTTAGCATTTGAAATGCAAGAGGACAATGCTGAGCATGCCGATGAATTAGTTCCCCTCAATACCAGCCTTTATTTGAATTTCGGGTTTATCGCTACTGACATCATTGGATACGGCTTGTATAAGCCTTCCCGTAATAGAATTAGCGAACTTACCTCTTTTATCAAACATCAGACATCAGAAATGGAACAGTTGGGTGCTGTTATGGAAGAATTAATTCAAGGGTTGGTTAAGGAAGGAAAGTATGAGGAGTTTCTAGAAAGCATAAGCAAAACTATCTCTTCAATCGGTCCTGCATTGTCAAGTAACACCCTTTATCACTCTCAGAAGTCCACGGATCGGGATAAAATTCTTCAGAGTTTGGTTAGCAGTGAAGTATATGAATTCAGTTCTGCTGAATTCGATGCTGTAACCGAAGAACTGCTAAAGGGAAATAAGCCAGATGTGGAACGCTATAAAAAGACGAGGTAGTCAGTGGATAAAGTGGTTTTCAGGGGTAAGTCGTTCGAGGAGTACCAGGAGTGGGCTTCACAGGACAAGAAAATTTTCAAAAAAGTGAGTGACTTAATCAAAAGCGCAATGCGTGACCCTCACGCTGGCGTAGGTAAGCCAGAGCCCTTGAAGCATGATTTGGCCGGCTGGTGGTCCAGAAGGATTACGGATGAACACCGGTTGGTTTACAGGGTAGTCGGGGATTCCATTGAAATCCTCTCGTGTAAGTACCACTATTCAGATAAATGATGTTCCAGGCAGCTCGAAAAAATTGGCAGCATAAAAATAGCAACTGGTACCTTCGAAATCGATCAAATTGGGACGTTTAGTCCCTTTCTCGTTTCCATCTCAACGGGTTCGAATCCCGCTCTCTCCGCAACGATTTTGAAAGCCCTTAATTCATAAAATTAAGGGCTTTTTGCATTTTTAGTCTAATATTGAGCCAATCACAGGGGTAAGTACCAGGTACTGAACCATCCGTTTTTTCCCTCAGGCCGGGACTGCACCTGCAAACCGGCGCAGATTCAGCAAGTGCTCAAGTTCCTCCAGCCACCGCCCTCTCCCGGAGGGCCGGCGCTGGATACGCGGGGGTTTTGGGTTGTAATCAACGCAAAACTGCCTTATCCGCAGTCTTTTACCTCTTTTACCTTCTTAACGTTTACCTTATCCCAGCTATGACTACTTTTATTGACAAGACCCGGCCCTTCCGGGCTCGGGGAATGGTTGTTGCCCTGATTTTCCTGTGCTTCGCCACGACGGTCCCGGCGGCAATTCCCTTCCCCTGGCTGTCCTTTGCGCCCCAGGGCGTACGCGGTCCCCTGAAAGTCTCCCCCAACGGCCATTACCTGACCTACGCGGACGGCACCCCGTTTTTCTACCTCGGGGATACGGCCTGGGAATTGTCCCACCGGCTCACCCGCGAAGAAGCCGATCATTACCTGAAGGACCGGGTCAACAAAGGGTTTACGGTGATCCAGACGGCGGTGCTGGCCGAATTCGACGGCTTGCGGGTTCCCAACCCCTACGGGCACCTGCCGCTGCACGACCTGGACCCGACCCGGCCCAACGAAGCCTACTTCAAGCACGTGGATTACGTGGTTGACAAGGCGGAGTCGCTGGGGTTGTACACGGCCATGCTGCCCACCTGGGGCGACAAGTGGCACGCCCGGTGGGGCCGCGGTCCGGTCGTGTTTACGCCCGCCAATGCCCGGGTGTACGGGGCCTGGCTCGGCAAGCGTTACAAAGGCAAAGCCATCATCTGGGTGCTGGGCGGCGACCGCGTTCCGGGCAAACCCGAACACTACGCAATCATCCGGGCCATGGCGGAGGGCATCCGCAGCGCCGTCGGCACGAGCCAGCTGATGACGTATCACCCGGACTACGGCAGCAGTTCGGCCGATTATTTCCACCAAGAGCCCTGGCTGGATTTCAACTTCGTGCAGTCGGGTTCCAAGGTGTCCAGGAATTACCAGCTCATCCGGAACGCCTACAACAAAAGGCCGCTCAAACCGGTGATGGATGCGGAAGCCCTGTACGAAGGGTGTCCGACCAAAAATCCGGTGCGGGTCCCTTCCGGGATCGCCGATGCGTACAACGTCCGGCAAACGGCGTACTGGTCGCTTTTTGCGGGCGGATTCGGGTATACGTACGGCCACTGCGCCATCTTTGCGTTCACCGATCCCGGCGGCCGCTACCCCGTGGTGGTGCGCCGCACGGCACCCTGGCGCCAGGCGTTGCACGACCCCGGGGCCGCCCAGATGAAGTACGTGCGCCGCCTGATGGAATCCCGGCAGATGCTGACCCTCGTGCCCAACCAGACCCTCCTGGCTTCGGAGCAGGGCGAGGGCGACGATTACATTGCCACGTGCCGGGGCGCTGATTTTGCGTTCGCGTACGCCGCCACCGGGCAGCAGTTTACGGTGAACCTGGGCAAGTTTCCCGCCGAACGGGTAAAAGCCTGGTGGTACGATCCGCGGACCGGGAAGGGAACCTACCTGGGCACGTACGCCAATAGCGGGACCCGCACCTTTGACCCGCCCGGCAGCAAGGGCCGGGGCAACGACTGGGTACTGATCCTGGACGATGCGGCCAAAAACTACCCGGCGCCCGACGGCACGCAGCCCGACCGGCCCGACCCGGTTGCCGGAGGCGATACGACCTACCGGTTTTACAAGGCCATCAACTTTGCCGGCAATGCCCTCACCCTCGACGGACGGAACTGGCAGGCAGGTGCGGCCGGCGGCTATTCGCACAACGGAAAATCGTTCACCAACGTGAAGACCCGCCTCGCCCCGGCCACCGACGGGCCCCGGGAGCAGATGATCCGGTCTTCGATCTGGCATTACGACCAACTGCGGTTGGACCTCACCGGCCTCCCCGCGGCTGCCTACCGGGCGTACGTGTACACCTGGGAAGACAACGCCACCCACACGTATTCCCTGGCGCTGGAGGGGCAGACCGTCGTGAGAGACCAGAGCAGCGGCGTCCCCGGCACCTGGAAAAAGCTCGGCCCTTTCAACGTCCGCACGGGCGACGGGACCCTGCGCCTGACCACCACGGGCCACGTCAACATTTCGGGCGTTGAACTCTGGCAGGGAACCGTAAACACGCCGGGGCCGGCCTGCGCGGCGACCGGCACCATCCTCCGCGAAGTGTGGACGGACGTGGCAGGCCGTTCGGTCGCCGACATTCCGCTGTCGCAGGACCCCGCGGCCACGGGTCAGCTCTCCTCCTTCGAGACCGGGGCCGACCTGGGGGACCAGTACGCGACCCGGGTGCGGGGGTTCGTGTGCCCGCCGGCCACGGGCAAGTACACCTTCTGGATTGCCGGCGACGACGAGACGGAACTGTGGCTTTCTGCGAATGACAACCCGGCGGGCAAAGTCAAAATTGCGTACGGGGACTGGACTGCCCGGCGCGAATGGACCAAGTACTCCAGCCAGCAGTCGGCGGCCGTTTACCTGGAGGCGGGAAAGAAGTACTACATCGAAGCCCTGCACAAAGAGGCCGCCGGCCGCGACGGGGTAAGCGTGGGCTGGCGGTTGCCGGATGGCGCATTGGAGCGTCCCATTCCCGGCAGCCGTCTTTCTCCCTATCCCACTTCAGCCGGCCGGGTGGCGAGCCAGGTGGAAGGTCAGTTGCGGGCAGAAGAAGTGACCCGGGTATTTCCCAACCCGGCCGATGACGCGGTAAGCTTTACGTTTGCCACGCCGAGGGCGGGTGCGGCGGACGTGGTCATTCACGATGCCCTGGCCCGGGAGGTAAAACGCGTCCGGGTGCCGGCGCAGCCGGGCCGCACCACGGTCGTCATTGGCGTCAGGGACCTGGCTCCCGGTTTCTACTTCATCCGCGGGGGAGGCGGCACCACCCGGAAACTGGTCATAGACCGCTGACCGGCGGGCCGTACGGTTGACGGCCGGGACTTAGCCGGCACGGAGCAGTTTTGTTCCACACCAGGGGATGGACGCCCCCGGTGTGGAACTTTTCATTCGGGGCCAGGCCAACGGGGAACTCTATGTTGATGATTCCTGCTTTTGCCCGGTTGGATGGGTGCGTCATGGCTGCAACCGGAGCCGCCAGGAGGAGAGGGCCAGCACCGCGAAAAGGAGTGACCAGATGTACTGACCGGGGGCATCGCCGACGGCCAGGTGCGACACGAAGGCGCCGGCAAACAGGATGACGATGCCGGCGTACGCCCATTCTTTGAGCAGGGGCAGTCCGGGCAGGAGGATGACGGCGGCCGCCGCCAATTTGCAGGCGCCCAATACACCGGCCAGGTACAGCGGGTAGCCCAGGTGCTTCAGCACGGTGTACACGTATCCCTGGTTGAGCACGTTGAAGTCCCACAGGGCGCCGTAGACCAGTTCAAAGGCGATCAATCCGGTTACGGCCCAGTAGCCAATGATGCGGGCTTTGGAGTAAGTTTGGGTGGGTGAAGGGTTGGTAAGTGAAAGCATCGTTTACGGGTTTAAGGGGGTGTCAAAGGAGGGTTGGGGCAGGGATTTGAGTTTGTCCGGGTCGAGTACCGCGTTGATTTGCAGCAGGGTGCCGTGTTCGGGATGGAGGTCGAATACCTGGCAGGCGGTGAGGCGCCCCGCCACGTACGACAGCAGGGCCGGCTGGTGGTTGATGCGCGTGTACACCAGGCGGGCCGACGCCAGGTACGCGTGGTAGACCCGCATCAGCAGGGCGGCCACCGGGGCAGCGCCGGTGCAGGTACCGGCCGCCAGGGGCACGGTGCCGCCGCCGTCGGCGTAAAACCCGATGTCGGCCGCCATCAGCGTTTCGAGTTGCTGCGTATCCCGCTCCCGGATGGCCCGCAGGAAGCCTTCCAGGGCGTTGCGGTCGTGCGCATCCCGGGCGGCGGGGCGTTTGGGGGCCGGTTTGAACAAGCGGGTCCGGGCCCGGCTCAACAGCTTGCGGGAATGGGCTTCCGTGATGGACAGCAGCCCGGCAATCTCCGCGTGGGTGTAATCGAAGCTTTCCCGCAGGATGAACACGGCCCGTTCCCGGGCGTCGAGCCGTTCCATGAGCACCAGCAGCGAATACGAGAGTACGTCGTCGAGGTGGAGGTTCCGGTCGGCCGCGTCGTCGGTGGCGACGGGTTCGGGCAACCACCTTTCCCCGGGCCGGAGCGTTTTCTTCTGCCGGCTTTTGAGGGTGATGGACAGGTTGATGACCGACCGGATGAGGTAGTTTTTCGGGTCGGCGATGTGCTCCGGGGGATCGGAAAGGTGCTTCACCAACACCTCCTGCACCACGTCCCGGGCTTCTTCGGCCGAACCCAGGATGTTGTAGGCGTAGGGGAACAGCACCGGCATGGATTGCTGGTGGGGAATCCCGGGCGGTTGCGGGGGCACGGGGGCTGATGGTAGGGGCGGCGCTTCCATAGGAGGTTGGTGGGGTTGCGGTGCGGGCAAAGGTCTACGAATTTATTTTCGGGGATAAGACAAACAGGCCGGGCAAAACGTGACACCTTCCTTACTCCTTTTGTGATTTCTTTTCCAGCGCAGGCATGGACGTTTCAGCGGTTTAACCCGTTGTGGGTTCTCATTGTACACGTCCGGTGCGGCAAAGTCCCGTAGGGATGAGATACCGGTAGAAAAAAGAGACCTGTTTTTTACAGTCCCGTAGGGACGAAACGGGTGCGGTGATTGCCAATGTAGCGTTTGGTTTACTTCATGTTTCGTCCCTACGGGACTGAGGAAAGGGGAGGGGGCTTTTTCTACCCATATTTCGTCCCTACGGGACTGCTTCGCTGTCCAACTTACCCGTCTTCCCCGGCCAATGCGATACACCTGGCCATGTTGTTTTATTCCAGCACTTCCCGGAGTAGCATTGCAGGGATGTAGCGGGTAAATTGTCATTGAGGAAAGTCCCGGAGGGACGCCCTGTTCCTGGCAGACGTCCTCCCCCTCGCGCAAGAGCTCCGTAGGAGCGACCTGTTCGCTAACAACATTTGAAATTTGAACAGGACGCTCCTCCGGAGCTTGTGGATCATTGGGTGGTCCTTTCTAGGAACAGCACGCCCCTCCGGGGCTTTGACCGCTACTTCATCAAAGGCGGTGCTCCAATCAATGGCGTCACTTCTACCAATGGTGTTTCTCCTTTTCTTACAATGCACACCCTGTTCAGATGCCAAAATCCCGAACCAGGAATTGCTGATTCCATTCCAGGATTTCACGGTAAATGCTTGTCCTCCAGTGCAAATGCTCGAAAAAAATGCCGTGGTGGCGCGTGCTTTTCAGGCATTTGCCGGCACGGCCCGCTGCCCGGGCATAGCGCACAGGCCGTCGGACTCAATGTTGAAGGCTACGTTCATCAGGTTGTAGAGGTGTTCGGTGCTCACCACCCAGGCCAGGGCCACGAGTTGGCTTTCGGAGAAATACCGGTCGGCCCGCCGGTACACTTCTTCGGGCACTCTCTTGTGCACGGTCAGGGCGTGGGCAAAGTCCAGGGCGGCTTTTTCGGCCGGGCTGTACCGGTTCGACTGCGGGTAACCGGCCAGTTCCAGAAACTTCTCCCCGTTGTTGAATTTCCGGATGCTCATGGCTTTGCCGATGTCAATGCAGAACGCGCAGGTGTTGAGTTGCGACACGTACACCCGCACCAGCAGGGTCAGTTCTTCGGAAATTTCCAGCTTTTGCTCCAGGGCGTGGATGCGGTTGGCCCACAGGGAGAAGGCGACGGGCAGGCGGCTGTAGACGGCTTTCAGCGGGGTGAGCACTTTGCCGTACTTTCTTTCGCTGATCCAGTAGGCCAGCCGCATGAGGGGGCTTTGGGGCTTTTCGATGCTTTTGATTCTGGTTTGCATACATCTGAGGGTTTACATTCCCCCCTAAGACCCTTCGCTGCCGCTTTTGTGACAAATCCACCGGAGAACCTCAAAGAAACAGTTTGTCCGGATTCCGCACGAGCAGCAGCGTGGCAATCTGCCCGTCGGCCACTTCGAGCGTCATCACCGAATCGGCCTGGCCGGTCCGGGTGTCGAAGAAGGCCAGGCCGGGCTGGTGGTTGACCCTGACCCAGCGCCAGGAGAGGTCTTCGGGACCCGGCCGGACGGCCAGGAGGAATTTGACGACGTGGGCAATGCCGGTCAGCGGCTTCAGGGCCGCCGCCCTTTTGCCGCCCCCGTCGGTGTACAACAGCACGTCGGCTTTGAGCAGACGGGCCAGCCTCTCAGGGTTTTCTTCCTGGCAGGCCAGCAGGAATGCTTCCAGCAATTGGCGGTGTTGCCCCTCATCCACGGGGAAGCGGGTGGCGGGCCGTTGTAGTTTCTCTTTGGCCCGGTGCAGCAGCTGCCGGCAGTTTTGCGCCGATGTTTCGCAGAGTTCGGCAATCTCGTCGTAGGAGCAGGCGAAGGATTCTTTGAGAATGAGCACGGCTCTTTCGGGCGGCGTGAGTTTTTCCAGCAGGTGCAGCAGACCCAGGGAGAGCACGTCGCCCGCCGGGCCGGGGGCGGTTGCCGGCGGCTCCCACGGGGTCACGTAAGGCACCGGCAGCCACACGCCTTTGTAGGCTTCCCGTTGTGTTTTGAGGGCTTTGAGCCGGTCAATGGACCGGTTGACGGTCATCTTCCGCAGGTACGCGTTGGGGTTTTCCACCGCGCGGGGCCGGCTGAGCCAGGTTTCGTAGGTGTCCTGCACGATGTCTTTCGCTTCCTGGGCGTCGCCGGTCATCTGGTAGGCGATGGCAAACAAGTGGGGGCGAAGGGTTTCTATCTGGTTCATACGCAAGGGTTGGGCGGGTTGACCACCGGCAGTTGACGAATCCGGGCCGGGCGGCGCGTTACGCCGCCACCCGGCTCCAGGACTGAAAATACCGGGGTTTGTGACAGGCCCGGGAAAAAAAGTGGCGGGCTACCGACCGCGAATATTTGATTTTCGGGAGTATACTCTATTTATACCGCTTGACCACCCCTGTCCCCTCCTTGATCTAATCTTGTAGGGAAAAATAAACGGTAGACGCCACATGGCGGGCAAGGGTCGCGTTGCGGGAAGGCGTCGCGTTGCGGGAAGGCGTCGCGTTGCGGGAAAGCGTCGCGTTGCGGGAAGGCGTCGCGTCGCGGCTCCCCTCCTCGGAGGGGTCGGGGGTGGGTTTACTTTCATCAAACGCCTTACCTGGGGATCAATGCAAAGTCTTTTCCGGAGCTTATGCAGGTACTCTCTTACGCTGATTCCCATTAGGGTGGTGCGGTGAACAATTCCCATTAGCCGGTGTGGTGATCCTTCAATAACTTGTCTCCTGTAGGTAAACCCACCCCCGGCCCCTCCGAGGAGGGGAGCCGCAACGCGACGCTTTCCCGCAATGCGACGCTTTCCCGCAACGCGACGCTTTCCCGCAACGCGACGCCTACTGTTTATTTTTTCCTACAAGATTAGCTTTTTGATGGAGGAGGGGAACTCTACGGATGCGGCTGCGTGGCAAGGAGAAATGCACGTCACGTATGCCTTTCAGCGGAGGGTATGGGTACGGCTCCCCTCCTTTTTGCAAGGAGGGGCCGGGGGTGGTTCTGGCCGCTAACCCTTTCAGCACTACAACAAATCATGTAATTACTCCGGGCGGATTGGTTTGGGTTCCTCGTCCGGCTTGGGTTCCTTCTTGCCCATGCCCTCTTTCTCCAGTTCGGCCAGCAGCAGCATCCGCATGAGCCCGGCAACGCTGATGCCCTTCTTTTCGGCCAGTTTCTCGATCCGTTGCTTCAGGTCGGTGTCAAGGCGCAACTGGTACACTTCTTTTTTCATGTGGGCGGAAAGTATGTGCCAAAGATAAAAAAGTCAGTACGCTATAACGTATTGGTTACTTTGCATCCGTTTTCTAAGTCGCCCATTTCTGTTCGTCCCTTTCAAGCCCTTCGATCAGGTAAAGGCGGAACAAGCCCGACACGCTGATCCCTTTCTTCTGGGCGGCCTTTTCCGCCCGCTGCTTTAAGTCCTCCTCAATCCGAAGCTGAAACTTGGTCTTTTCCTGTGTCATTGATTATTAGTCTTTGTACTGACAAAGGTAGCCCAAAGACTGGAAAATAGGAGTACACTTTTTGCTCAAAGTGTTTTGTCATGACAGAAACAGGACGTATATTTGTGTCATGACAGAGACAGGACAATAGGCTCATAACAACCGTCCACTTTCTGCTTAACTCCTTCACAATCTTCCAAACCGCCAACCCGATGCGCAAGCCAGAACCAACCCATGACCACATGAGAATGCTTGAATTGATCGACAACAACCCCGGCCTCAACCTGCTGCCGCTGCTCGAAATGCTGGTACAGGAGACGCCGGAATACCTCGAAGCGTTTTGCAACCACGCCATCTTTACCGTAGCCGAGTTGCTGCGGGAGGGCCAGCCGGGCGGCGTACTGCCCGGCCAGGTACTGGAAATCATCGTCCAACTGCACACGTGGCGGGAAGCGTTGCGAAAGGTACGCGGCGCCCCGTCCTGGCCGTAGCGGTGCCCACACCGGCAAAAGAGAACGCCGCCCGGCATTGGCGGCGTTTGTCGTATTGTGAACGAAAGCAGTAATGCGCGGGGCTTCCCCGGCAGGGATTGGTGGGACCGCCGGCCGTTGAAAGTAGCACCGGTCATTCTTCCTGCGCCTTCCGGTATTCGTCGGTAAAGTGCTCTTTCCGTTTGGGTTGGGAAAACTTATCGGCATTGTACGCCGCGGAGTTGCCCCGCGGAATGGACAGGGATGACCACCTTTCATTGAGCGCCATTTTGCCGATGAAAACGATTTGCCCGACGTGGTAGGGATAGTGGGCCAACTGCCGGTTGATGGCTTCCATGACCGTATGCCCCTGGTTGCGGATGTAAACAACCGTGTCGAAATTTTCTTCGGTCAGGGAGTCGAGGGCCGTAAACAGGCAACGCCAGCCTTCCTGCCATTTGGCCATCAACTCGGCCCGGTCTTTCAGGTCGCCGTCGAATTCGGCTTCCCGGTCACGCCAGGGCTTTTCGCCGTCACTGGTCAAAAAGTCGGTCCAGCGGGAGCGCATGTTGCCCCAAAGGTGTTTGACAATGCCGGCAATGCTGTTGCTTTCCGCGTTGTACTGCCAGAAAAGTTGCTCTTCGCTCAGTTGGGCAAAGGTCCTTTCGCCCAGCAGTTGGTAATATTCGAACTGCTTTTTTACACTGTCCAGATACGCTTTTGTCATCATCCGTACTTTATAAACTGAATAAATGATTAATTCGAGTTAGCTCCCTCTCGCTGTCATTGGCGAAGCCAATCTTTTTAATGATCGTCTGACAATGCCTGTCACTACAAAGATTGGCTTCGCCGAGCTTTGCTTCCCTGCAGGAACGACAGCGGGGAGAGGATGTGACGTAATACCTGTCTACTGCCTTTACAATGCAATCAGTGCTATTTTAACCCTCAAACCGCGGAGGGTTGAAGGGATTTTTCAGTCCTTTTCGGAAAGCTCAACCGCAGAAAAAGCAGGATGTACAACACGTCAATGAATACCGGAATGACGGATCGCGGACCCTGGTAAAGGGCGTTGCCGAAATAGTTGTCCGAGGTTTGTACGTCTAAAAAGGCGTACACACAATGCATCAGCACGAGTACTCGGGCGACCCACATTTTTTTCAGCGGGTTTTCGGCCAGCAGGCCAATGCTGATGATCAGCGCACCGATCATGAACATGTGCAGGAACACCCAGAACATGGCATCCGCATAATGGGGGGAGGAGAGCTGCGCTTGCGGAACGTTGAACTCCGCCATCCCCCGCATCACGCCCTTGGCAAACATGCTGCTCGCCAGAAGCATGTCCATCGTGCCCACAATGATACAGGTGGCTTTAAAACCGGGAAGTAGTTTTTTGGGTGAACGCATAGGCTAAACAGGCTAAAAAAGCGGTATACGGGCAGTAAATATACGCGCCAAAACTAATTAATTACAGGCCTGCTCTTTTGAACATGGCCTGAATGTCCTTTTCAATCGGCAATGATCGCAAGGGCGGTACGTTGGCGCCACCCGTGTTGCCTACCGGGATTTTTCCAACGAATGACTTGACGCCGCCGACCAGCAACCGGGGGATCTGGCCCATTATCTCCCGGTTGTTTTTGATCTTAAACCCGAATTGCAGCATCTTCCAGTGGACGTAACTATGCGCGAAGGGATACGCCTGTCCGATGACGTGCGCCCTTTCCAGGTGCTTCCAGGCCGCGTGAAGATTGCCGTTCTCAATGTCTTTTCGATAGGCCCTCAGTTCAGACCGGTAGTAAGGTTTGAGGGCTTTCGGCATGATCGTATTCAGTTTCATCCGGGTTCGGGGAGTTTAGTGTTTGACCAAGGGCGCGCAATGGTTTGATTACCTGACAAAATCGTCTATGGCCTGCACGTACAGGTCTCCCGGGGTATTCCGGGTCAAGGCTTGGAAGCCCATTCCGTGTCCGCCTTCGAAAGCGAGTACCTTCCGGTTCCCGGCCTGTTGGGCGACTGCATTGGCATCGGCCAGGGTAGTGACCTGGTCCGCCTTACCCGCGATGAGCAACACCGGACAAGTGATCCTGGGGGCTTGACCCGGGTACGCTTCACTGCCCGGGGGCAAGAGCACCTCTTTGTTTTTTGCCCCTTTGATAAAAGCGACGATGGCTTTGGGGTCTTTCACGTAGCCTTCCCCGACGAAAAAGTCGGTTTTCGCCCCGGGCAGCACGAGCGTTGCCATAATGGTGCCCATCGAAAAAGCCAGCAAGCCTTGTTTGCTTCGCGGATAGGTCTTGCGGGCAAAATCCATGATTGCCTTCAAGTCCCGGGCAAACTCATTGTAGTAGAGGTAATCCGGGTTGATGGCAAAGTCAGTACTCTTGCCGAAGCCCCGGTAATCGAACGTGATGACCCGGTAGCCCGCTTCACTCAGGATGCGGGCCTGGTGTACCCAGTGCGACATGTTGCCCGTATCCCCGTAAGCCAGTACGATCACGGTTTGCTTGTCTTTGGCGGCATTGGGGCTGTACGTCCACGTAATCAGGTCAATTTGATCCTTGCTCTTTACGTATTGTTCCTTGTAGGCAAGCCCCAAGGAGTCAGGGGTGATTTTGTAGGCCTTTTCCGGTTTCAGGGCGAATACGGGCAGCGTAATCAGCACCAGGATGAGCGGTAGTACTATCTTTCTCATGCGCAGTTTTGATTTACCATAATTTCCACCAGGGCTTTTTGCCCGTACCAACCTGGGTTGTTACACCATCTGGTGTTTTCATATAATCATTGACTGCCCCAAGGATATAAGGGTACAAAGCGTCCTCTTTGCCAAGCGTTATCCTTTTCATTACTTTCTGAACAGGCCACAGCTGTGTGCCATTACTGGATATCACCTCAATGGTAATCCCAACGAACAGAACCACGTACACCCCTCCCGGTGCGCCGGAGCAATGCGTTGGGAAGGGCGGGTTATCGTTGGATTTATTATTATAAGTCGTTATCTCTTTGGTAGATCCGTTGCTTTTTGAATTACTTTCTCATACAGAGTAGTGTCAGCCAGCGTAGATCGGACCGTGTCAATGGTTCCTCTGTCAATGCCAGTGCTTGCATCCCAAAGAGAATACGTTACGTAATTAGCCGCATCGGGTAATACCTTCAGATAAAGGATGGTATCAATGGATGAACCGTAGAGTGTACTCGGCTTGCTGTAGAAAGTCCCAACCATCAAAGAATCGGCTGGATTGCTTACTACTCTGATGGCGGCTTTGAGCAAGTTTAGCTCCCTCGCCTTCAACTCAACCCGGTTCGTCTGTCCGGCCTGTATCCGCTGCCGGGTAGAGTTGACGTAATTCTCATCGTAAGCCACTGCTACCTCATAGTCAATACTTTGTCCTTCGGTCGCAAATGCTATTTCGAATTCCCCTTTCTGATTGGTTCGGGTTGAATCCAACGGGGTGGTACAGAAGACTCCCATGAAGGTTTGGTTGCACCCGTATAATACCACTTTGGCGTTTTCCAAAGGTTTGTTTTTAACCGGGTCAATTACCATTCCGCTGACTACTGTCTGTACATCAGGAGGAACGGACTCCCGACAGGCCAGCGTTCCTACTGCTAACAGGGAAGTTATTACTGTACGGAGGAATCTTGTTTTCATCTTGTATGGCTTTATATTGGCGCAAGGCCACCAGGCCCTGCGCCAGGGCGGCCCGGTGATTGGTACAGGTGGTGTTACAGGCCGGTGCTTCCCTTATTTGACTTTCAAGGAACGGAAAATGGTTAAGATGCTCTGTTCGTTTTTCACGTCTTTGGCAATCAAAGTGAATCGGTTCAGGCTGTCTGCCTGGACGTACAAACCAACAACGCCCTTTCCCTTTTGCCTGGGTTGCACGATCAGGGCCGCTCTTCCATCAATAGTAGTGCTGGTTCGGTGATGCGTAGCGGCAGTTTCTTTGGTGAAGGCATAACCGTACCATCCATAATCATACTGTAGGGTTGTCTGCCCATTGGTAATCTCTCCCACCTCCGAATCATAGCCCTGTTTGGGAATTTTTCGCCAATTTTCGGGTACCGTCAAGCGAACCTGACTCAGTTCGATTGTCTTCTGATGATCCGGGTCCCGCTGCTCACAACCGGGCAGAACCAATGTAAACAAAATACCAACCAACAATTTATTTTTCATCTCCAATTGATTTAACACGATGACCCACCCTCCCTCATGATCGTTGCATCTGTTTACGGCTTTATGAAGGGGTCAAAGCCAACCTCAACCATTCCAATCCCTTATCTGATCAAGATCGATTGTGTCCGTAGTAAAGGATGATTGCTCCGGATTTGAATGTCTTTGTCTTAAAAAGTTCAAGAATTGTCCTGTCGGTTATGTTTTCGAACAATGGCAAACCTTTTCCTGCTATAACCGGATGAACACAAAGCTGGTATTCATCAATTAAGTTAAGTTTCATCAGCTGTATAATCAAACTCCGGCTGCCGACGAAAATGTCTTTACCCGAGTGTTGCCTGAGTTCAGAAACCACTTCTTCAACCGGTTGATTTGCCAGGTTGGCACTGTCCCATTCTGCATTTTTCAGCGTACGCGAGAAGACGATTTTTGGAATTTTGTCTATGGCGCTGGCAAAGTCGTCCATTGATTTTTCACCGGAAGGATTTTTTACCAGCGGTTGCCAGTATTGCATGAGTTGATAGGTTACTCTTCCGTATAGAATCGCATCTCCGTCACTCAACAAATCTGTATAATGTTGATGTATTTCTTCGTCTGGCAGTATTGCCGTATGATCGCAAAACCCGTCAAGCGTCATGTTGATTGCTGCAACGATCTTTCTCATACCCTGTTTTGAACTGTTGTTCGCTGATGGTTACCTGCGGACTTCTTAACAATGCCCGCTTTAGGTTTTTTTGCGTGAATTCATTAGCCGCTTCGTCCGCTTTGAAAAAATACGGTGCAGTCCAGCCGCCATACCTAAAATCACCCAATACGGGTCAGCCCTGCGGTGAGGAACCCGGTTGTCGTTGGGTGCCGGGTTACTGGCCGTATTCTGCTCTTTTCCAGCTCTTTATCCCTTTAATAAGGTATGGAATGGAACTGGGATCAATTTCAAACCCGGTTTGCAACACATCA
>CADCTQ010000155.1:1267-4170 GCA_902805615.1 uncultured Cytophagales bacterium | reverse complement strand
ACCCAGTACATCGCCGCCCTGTTCAAGGGCACGCTGTCGTTCATTGAACCGCCCGACGAAAAGACCCGCGCCGTGTATTCGGAGGTGGTCTACAAGAACACGCCCTACAACAAGAACAAGGAGAAAGAGGCCGAAGGAACCCAGGGCAACCCCATTCCCCGCCGCGTGGGCGACCCTTCGCCGATCAAGTACGTGTTTTACATCGTGAAGGAGAACCGCACCTACGACCAGGTGTTCGGCGACATCCCCGAGGGCAACGGCGACACGGCGCTGTGCCTGTTTCCCGAACGGATCACGCCCAACCACCACGCCCTGGCCCGGGAGTTCGTGCTGCTCGACAACTTTTACGTGGACGCCGAGGTAAGCGCCGACGGCCACAACTGGTCCGTGGCGGCCTACGCCTACGACTACGAGGGCAGCCGGGAGGTGGCGTTTCCGAAGGACGGCTTTATCTGGGACTACTGCCAGCGGGCGGGCCTTTCGTACCGGAGCTACGGCGAATTTGAGGCCTACGCCAAGCGGGGCGGCACGGCCCTCACCGGCCACATGTGCCCCGGCTACCCCGACTACGACCTGAGCATCAAAGACATTACCCGCGAGGAAATCTGGGAACGGGACATTGACTCGCTGATTGCGGCCGGCGCCGTGCCCCGCTTCAGCACCGTGCGGATGGGCAACGACCACACCAGCGGCGGCCGGGTAGGGGCTCCCACGCCCTTCGCCCACGTGGCCGACAACGACCTGGCCCTCGGCCGGTTCGTGGAACACCTCTCGAAGACGAAGATCTGGGGCGAATCGGCGGTGTTCGTGGTGGAAGACGATGCCCAGAACGGCCCCGACCACGTAGACGCCCACCGGTCGCCGGCGCTGGTGATCAGCCCGTGGGTGAAGCGCCGCCAGGTGGACCACACCATGTACTCCACGGCGGGCATCCTGCGCACGATGGAACTGATCCTGGGCCTGCCGCCGATGAGCCAGTACGACGCGGCGGCCACGCCCCTGTGGCGCCCCTTCACCAACAAGCCCGACCTGGCGGCCTACACCGCCCGGCCCAGCGCGGTAGACCTCGACCAGAAGAACACGGCCTACAACGACAATGCCCGCAAGTCGGCCGAGTTTAACTTTGCCCAGGCCGACGCCATCCCCGACGATGCCTTCAGCGAGGTGATCTGGAAAACCGTAAAAGGCGAACACAGTGTAATGCCCGCCCCCCGCCGCAGTGCGTTCATCCGGCCGGTAGGGGGAGATGAAGAGGAGGAAGGGGAGGAGTAGCCAGTGGTGAGTAGAGACGCGATTGGTATTCCCCCGTAAGAGTGGAGGAGAGGAAAAGCATACCTTTACCCCCCCAAACCACTCGTAGCACCAACCCAGTCGTATCATGAGTATCAGGAAGAATTATTCGAAGGAGTTTAAAGAGCAGGCCATCCGGCTGGCTCACCAGCATGGCAACCAAAGTCAGACAGCGCGTGATCTGGGGGTGCCCAGTAGCGTGCTGGGCCGGTGGATGAAAGAGCTCAAAGAGGACCCAGAAAAGGCTTTTCCCGGTAAGGGGTACAGCAAAGAGGAGGAACTACGCCAGTTGCAGCGGGAGAATCAACGCTTGAAGGAGACCGTTGAGATCTTAAAAAAGGCAGTAGGTATCTTGGACCTCAAACCAGGGCTTGATCTGGGGTCCAGCAAGAACTCCCAGTGAGATACCTCTTTATCCGGGAGCACAGTCAGCAGCACGTGGTGGAACGCTTGTGTAGGGCCATGGAAGTATCAGTGAGTGGCTACTACGCCTGGCTGAAAAGACCGGAAAGCACTAGAAAACAGGCCAACAAGCAGCTTTTGGAACAAATTAAGCACGTTCATCAGCAGAGCCGGCAGACGTACGGGAGTCCCCGCGTGTACGTGGACTTGAAGAAACAGGGCGTGGTCTGCTCGGAAAACCGCGTAGCCCGTCTCATGCAGGTTAACCAGATTGCCGCCCGGCCAAAGAAGAAGTTTATGGTCACTACTGATTCCAAACACGGATTGCCCGTAGCCCAAAACACACTCAATCAGGAGTTTAAGGCCACAAAGCCCAATGAGAAGTGGGTCACCGACATGACTTACATCTGGACCAAAGAGGGCTGGCTGTATCTGGCCGTGGTGCTGGACTTGTATTCCAGAAAGGTAATCGGCTGGGCCATGGACGACACCATGGAGAAAGAATTAGTAATCAAAGCCTTAAAGATGGCCTTACTCAACAGAAAACCGCCTCGGGGACTGCTTCACCACTCTGACCGGGGAAGCCAGTATGCCAGTAACGATTACCAACAATTACTCAAAGACTACCACATCACCTGTTCAATGAGTCGAAAAGGCAACTGTTACGACAACGCCGTCATGGAGAGCTTCTTTGCCACACTCAAGCAGGAGTTGATTTACCGCCAGCCCTACCAGAGCCACCACCACACCCGCCAGGACATCTTCGAGTACATCCAGGTGTGGTATAACCGCAAACGAATCCATTCTTCGTTAGGCTACTTAAGCCCACTAGAATTCGAAATTAATGGGCGCCACCCGATGGCCGCCTAATCTTTTTCATCCCTCTACCCTTTTGGGGGAAACCCACCCTGCATCCCCAACCCTCCGCCTCCCCGGAGGTCACCCGCCCTGAACTCCACGCCGTTGGATGTTGCGGGCGGATCGCGGAACCGGGCCGGCCGCGTGCGCCGGGTCGTAAAAGCCGTTTTTTCGCCATGGCAACCCCTTTTCGGCGCCGGGCCCGGGGCCGCCGGGCGGTTTGGCATTCTTTTTCCAATGCCCCTGCCGGCCCCGCGCCGGATACCCCGCGCGGGTTCTTTTCCTTCCATTCCTTTCAACCCAACCCGTGTACCCATGACAAAGATCACCGTTCCGACCCGCGACCAGGGGGG
>CADCTQ010000155.1:0-1257 GCA_902805615.1 uncultured Cytophagales bacterium | reverse complement strand
CCCTCTACCCTTTTGGGGGAAACCCACCTTCGCTTGCCCACGGACAAACCCACAAGGGGGACCCCGTACCTGGCGGTGCCGCCGCAAGGTACGGGTGGAAGGGAACTTTGGGCGTCCCATGGGCACGGACCGTTCCTTGCGAGGGAGCCCGCCCACTACCGGTCCCCCTTGCGGGCTGGTTGGTGCGATAGCCGAAGGGGGCAGGGGGATGATTTCCCTGGTTTGGAGCCGTACTGTAAAGGACCTGCGGAAAATAAAGTTGTACTTAATTTTCCATTGCCAATTAGCTAGTTTTGCGGTTCTTCATTTGAAACCATGCAGAAACCTACCCTGCCGAAAGGCACCCGTGACTTCGGGCCGGTGCAGATGGCCCGGCGCAACTTCATTTTCGACACCATCAAGAAGACCTTCCAGCAGTTCGGCTTCCTGCCGCTCGAAACCCCGGCGATGGAAAACCTGTCGGTGCTGATGGGCAAGTACGGCGAGGAAGGCGACCAACTGCTGTTCAAAATCCTCAATTCCGGTGATTTCCTCTCCGAAGCATCCCCGGCCGATGCAGAAGCCGGCTATAAAAAGCTCACGCCCAAAATCTCCGAAAAGGGCCTCCGCTACGACCTGACGGTGCCGTTTGCCCGCTACGTGGTCATGAACCGGCATGAACTCACCTTTCCTTTCAAACGCTACCAGTTGCAGCCAGTGTGGCGGGGAGACCGTCCGGCCAAGGCCCGCTACCGCGAATTCTACCAGTGCGACGCCGACGTGGTGGGCACCAACTCCCTGCTGTGCGAGGCCGAAATCGTGTGCATGATCAACCAGGTGCTCGGTGGGCTGGGCATCACCGACTACACCATCAAGGTCAACAACCGGAAGGTGCTCACGGCCCTGGCCGAAATCGCCGGGGCGCCGGGCCAGGAAGGTCCGCTCTGCGTCGCCATTGACAAACTCGACAAGATCGGCCGCGAAAAAGTAGAGCAGGAACTCACCGAAAGGGGCTTTTCGGCCGAATCCATCGGCAAGCTCGACCCGGTGTTTACCATGCAGGGCACCTTTGTCGAAAAAATCGAACGCCTGCGCGGCCTCTTCGAAACTTCTCCCGTGGGCCGCGAAGGACTCACCGAACTCGAACGGGTAACCGACCTGGTGGCGGGCTTCGGCCTCGACAACCCGCACCTGGAATTCGACGTCACGCTGGCCCGGGGCCTCTCCTACTACACCGGGGCCATCTTCGAAGTGAAAGTCAACAACGTGGGCATCGGC
>CADCTQ010000154.1:18036-18342 GCA_902805615.1 uncultured Cytophagales bacterium | reverse complement strand
GGTCTTGCCGTTGGAGCCGGTAATGCCGATCAGCCGGGCGTTGGTGTACCGGGCCGCAAACTCGATTTCCGAGAGCACCGGAATACCCTTTCCCCGGGCTTTCTGCACCAACTCCACCTTATCCGGGATGCCCGGGCTTTTGATGATCAGGTCGGCGGCCAGGATGCGTTCCTCCGAATGCTTTTCCTCTTCGAAGTCAATGGCATTCTCCCCGAGCAGTTGCCGGTACTTGTCAGCCAGTTTGCCCTTATCGGAGAGGAAAACGGAGAAGCCCTTGGCCTTGCCCAGTAGAGCCGCGCCGTAGCC
>CADCTQ010000154.1:0-18026 GCA_902805615.1 uncultured Cytophagales bacterium | reverse complement strand
CTTATCGAACTGGTTACCAAGATACTGGTGGAAGTTCGTCAGATCAATCAAAAATTGTCTGCCTGGGAAGACAGACGCGAAACGCTGGAGGAGCGGTTAAAAAGAACCGACAACCGCCTAAGCGAATTTGAACGGCGCCTAAAGGTGGCAGAAGACCAGGTCTTCCGGAATGGCGCTTAAGATAGTGTCAATGGTGTAGAAAAGGGGCTGGTAGGCCTTACAAAATTTTGTAGAAGATTCGCACGAGTACGGCCAGGATCACGAACAACGACCAGTAGGCGCCCCGGGCGGTCTTGTTGTCTACGTTCTTGTTACGCACCGTCACCAAAAATGACCACAGCGTCAGCCCGATGATAGCAACCCCGGAAGCCACCACCGCTGCTGCGTTGGTGGAAATGAAGTGCAGGGCCATGAGCCCAACCATCACCCAGCCCAGTAGCATATTGTATTTTTGCAGCAAAGAAGGGGACGTGAGTACGGTTACCGGGTGAACCTCTTCCAGGAGCCGCTCCAATTCCGCGAAATGGTCCACTTGTGCCGGAATGATGATGTCCCCGGCGCCGTTGCTGCCCTTGATTGAAAAGCTGCCGTTCGCGTTCCGGGTAATACTCGTTATTTCACTTTTGGGAATTCTAATGGTAGGCGTATCAAACTGTTCCCGTACCACGTCGTGCGCTTCCACCGTCAGCGTGTAGCTCTCAAGCAACTGCCTTTGCTGTTTAAAGCCCTTCCAGAACCCACATCCCAATACAATCGCCATGAGCGGAACCAGGAGGAAAAGCGTGGTTGGGTCGAAATTGCCCCGGCCCCTGCCAGCTAATTCGGGTAATAACCCACCCACCAGGACGGCCGCAATCATGACAGGAACGGTAGTTCGCATTGCCTTCCGTTTAACCTCGGCAATACCGGCGGGACTGATTTTGAACTGATGCATAGCGTACCGGATGAATGCTGTTAACTTAAGGAACCTCTACGGACCCGTAATCAGGCTGCACAGGCAAAAAAGGGTAAACAGGATTTGAACCACCAGGATGGCTACTGCCGAAACCCGTCCCACTCTTTCGCCATAGGGCAAATGCCTTTGGAAAAAAATGGCAATCACGCTGCTCGCCATCCACCCTACCATTCCCAGGGGAACTGGCAGGCCAACCGCGTTCCCGAATGCACTTTTATAATCAGGCACCCGGCCGGTGGTTTTGAGAATGATCCCGAAAAGAACCGTATTGATGACCGCCAGGGCAATGTTGGCGATGCCCACCTTGCCCCGGAATACGTGAGGTACCCGTTCCGCCATACCACCCAATCGTCAAAAATTGTGTAGGAGTAAAAATTACCGCAGCTTCAGTGTCGCAAGGCACAGCACGGCCAGCAGAATGCCCACCGTCCAGAAGCGGGTCACGATCTTGGCCTCGTGGTAGCCGGACTTCTGGTAGTGGTGGTGCAGCGGCGACATTTTGAAGATGCGCCGGCCTTCGCCGTACTTCTTCTTGGTGTACTTGAAGTAATACACCTGCACGATCACCGAAATGTTCTCGATCAGGAAGATGCCGCACAGCACCGGGATCATCAGCTCCTTGCGCACCGACAGGGCCAGCACCGCAATCAGGCCGCCCAGCGTGAGGCTGCCCGTGTCGCCCATGAACACCTGCGCCGGGTACGAGTTGTACCACAGGAACCCGACGCACGCCCCGGTAAAGGCGGCGCAGAAAATCACGATCTCGGCCGAGCCGGGAATGTAGAGGATGTTGAGGTAGTTGGAAAAAATGGCGTTGCCCGAAATGTAGGCAAACAACGCCAGTGTCAGCCCGATGATGGCCGACGTACCCGCCGCCAGCCCGTCAATGCCGTCGGTGATGTTGGCCCCGTTGGACACGGCCGTCACGATGAAGATCACCACCACCACGTACACCACCCAGGTGTACTCGTCGGGCAGGAACGGCACCAGGTCGTGGTAGCTGAACTGGTTGTTTTTGAGGAACGGTACGTTGGTGATCGTGGATTTGATGTCGCTGAAGGGCGTCTGCTCCACGCTGTGGTAGTCAATCTGGCCCTGGAACTCCCGCACCACCACCTGGTCGTGGAAGTACAGCGTGAGGCCCACGATCACGCCCAGGCCCACCTGGCCCACCACCTTGAACGTGCCCTTGAGGCCTTCCTTGTCTTTTTTAAATACCTTGATGTAGTCATCCAGGAAGCCGATCAGCCCGAGCCACACCGTCGAGACCAGCAGCAGGATCACGTACACGTTGTCGAGGCGGGCAAAGAGCAGCGTGGGCACCAGGATGGCGCCGATGATGATGAGGCCGCCCATCGTGGGCGTGCCCTTCTTCTGCATCTGCCCCTCCAGGCCCAGGTCCCGGATGGATTCACCGATCTGCAAACGGCGCAGCATGTTGATGAGCTTGCTGCCGTACAGAATGCTGATGCCCAGGGAGATGATTACGGCCATGCCGGCCCGGAAAGAAATGTACCGGAACACCCCGGCGCCCAGCAGGTCGAACTGCCGTTCGAGGTAATCAAAAAGATAGTAAAGCACTTTCTATATCGTTTTAAATGTGGGGATGCGGGGTGCGGGATTACCTAAGACTCTGCTGGGCCGTTTTGACGATGACCGTGGTGAGCCCGGCCAGTCCTTCGGCGTCGTTGAGGTATTTGATGGAGTAGTACATGGCGACCTGGCCTTTATGCAACAGCATCAGCCAGTAACGGGGATCACAGGCCGCCTTTGCCACGAAGGGCACGGGGACGGCATTCTTTTTTCGGGTCCGGGCCGCAGCATTTCCTTCTGCATTTGCGCCGGTACGGTTGCTTCGTAACATGTGCCTGGCTCATTCAACTTCGCGGGGGGTATTGCGGGGGCGTACCGGATGGGGTACTCAGTAATTATGATTGCGCATTCAGCAGACGCTCCAGTTCCTGCTTGTCGTCGAAGGGATGCTTCACCCCTTTGATCTCCTGGTAGGTTTCGTGACCCTTGCCGGCCAGCAGGATGATGTCACCCTTCTGCGCCACCTGCACGGCCTGCCGGATGGCTTCGCGCCGGTCCACGATCACCCGGGCCTTTTTGCGGTCGGTGATCTTCACGCCTTTTTCCATGTCGGCCAGGATCGCCTCGGGCTCCTCGAAACGCGGGTTGTCGGAAGTGAGGATGGCAAGGTCGCTGAACTTGCAGGCAATGTCGGCCATTACGGGCCGCTTGGCCGCGTCGCGGTTGCCGCCGCAGCCCACAATCGTAATGATGCGGGCGGGGCCTTCGCGCAGCGAATGGATCGTTTCCAGCACGTTCTCCAGGGCGTCCGGGGTGTGGGCGTAGTCCACGATGCCGGTGATGCCTTCCCGCGAAAGCACCTGGTCGAAGCGGCCGGGGGCGGGTTGCAGGTCCGAAAGCTGGGTCAGCACTTCTTCGGGCGTTTCGCCCAGCAGCACGGCCGCCGCGTACACGCCCAGCAGGTTGTAGGCGTTGAAGGTGCCGATCAGCTTGAACCACACTTCCTGGCCGTTGATCTCCATTTGCAGCCCGTGCAGCGTGTTGGCAACCAGCTTGCCCTTGAACGTCGCCACGTTTTGCAGCGAGAAAGTATGTTTTTTGGCCTCCGTGTTCTGGAGCATCACCAGCCCGCGTTTGTCGTCGAGGTTCACCAGCGCAAACGACGAGGCCGGCAGCTCGTCGAAGAGTTTCTTTTTGGCCCGGATGTAGTTGTCGAACGTGCCGTGGAAGTCGAGGTGGTCGTGGGTGATGTTGGAAAACACCGCCCCGGCAAACTGGAGCCCGGCCACGCGTTCCTGCACGATGGCGTGCGAACTGGCTTCCATGAAGGCGTGGGTGCAGCCGGCCTTCACCATCTGGTCGAGCAGGGCGTTGAGCTTGACGGCGTCGGGGGTGGTGTGCGTAGACGGGATTACCGTTTCGTTGATCTGGTTCTGCACCGTGGAAAGCAGGCCCACGTTGTAGCCCAGCTTGCGGAAGAGCTTGAAGAGCAAGGTAACCGTGGTCGTTTTGCCGTTGGTGCCAGTTACGGCCACCAGCTTGAGCCTGGCCGACGGGTTTCCGTAGAACTCCGAAGCGACCTTACCCAGCACCTGGGCGCTGTCGGCCACCTGCACGAACGTGACGCCCGCCGGGGTTTCGGCCGGCAGCGTTTCGCACACCACGGCCGCGGCACCCGCTTGGATCGTTTTGGCGATGTACTGGTGCCCGTCGGTCTGCGTTCCCTTCACGGCAATGAACAGGCTTCCGGGCCGTACTTCGCGCGAATCAAAGCAGACGGCGGCGATTTGAACGTCCAGGCTGCCGCGCACGGCAACCGGGGAAGCGGATTGGAGTAAATCTCGTAGAAGCAAGGTCAGTACCGGATTGAAGCGGGTAAATGAAAAGAAAGGCTAAAAAACCTTCACAAATCTACGCCAATGTGACCTTTTGCCGCCGCTAGTTGTCCCAAATAATGTACAGTGTCAGTTTTTGGGAAAAAATTAAAAATAAACTTTTTTCTCCCCGGCCGGAGGGTTTCCAAAACGCCCTTCCGGCCGTTATTCGGCCAGTTTGATGTTGATCGAACTGCCCTTGAGGGCCAGGCTGCCGGCGGGCTGCGACTGGTACACCACGCGGCCGCGGCCGGTGAAATTGACGCGCAGCCCCCGGTTTTCGAGCACGTAGAGGGCGTCGCGCAGCAGCATGCCGGTTACGTCGGGCACCTGCCCGGGTTTGGGCTGGCGGCTGAACCACTGCACCGAGTTGTTGCTGGTGCGGGCCACCACCCAGTCGGTGGATTGCGGCCCGTGGTTGGAGATGCCGAGTTCGTTGCAGATGAAGCGCAGTTCGTCGGCGTGGCCCGCCCGGATGGTCGGAAATTCGCCTTCCTGCTCCCACTTGCCCGCGGCCATTTGCTTGTGCATTTCCAGGTCCTGGGCGTACACCTTGTCGGCCACTTCCTTGAACACCGGCCCGGCCACGTTGGCGCCGTACTGCCGGATGCCCTTGGGCTCGTCAATGACCACGATGCAGCTGTACTTGGGCTTGTCGGCGGGGAAGTAGCCCACGAACGACGTGTAGTAGCTCTTGGTGTAGCGGCCGTTCTTGAGCTTCTGCGAGGTACCGGTTTTGCCGGCGATCTTGTAGTCGCTGTTGGCAATGTTCTTGGCCGTGCCGCGGGCCACCACGCCTTCGAGCATGGCGCGCACCTTGCGCAGCGTCTCTTCGGTGCAGAGCTTTTCGCGGATCACCTTGGCGCTGTAGGCTTCCACCAGCCGGTCCTCCGAGCGGATTTCCTTCACGATGATGGGCTGGATCATGACCCCGTTGTTGGCAATGCCGTTGTAGAAGGTCAGGATGTGCAGCGGCGAAATCTGGGTTTCGTAGCCCACCGACATCCAGGGCAGCGACAGGCCGCTCCAACCCGGATCGTTGGGACGCTTGATAACGGGCACGGCTTCGCCCATCATCTGGAAGCCCAGCGGACGGGTGAGGCCGAACGATTCGAGGTACTCGAAAAAGCGGTTGGGCCGCGTGCCGAAGTGGTCGCGCATAAGCTTCACGAAGGCCACGTTCGACGACAGTTCGAAGGCCTGCTGGATGGTGATCTTGCCGAAGCCGCCGGTTTTGGAGTCGCGCATTTCGCGGTCGTAGTATTGCAGCACGCCGTTGCCCGTGTTGATGCTGTCGGTGGGGTCAATCCTGGCTTCTTCGAGCAGGGCGATGATCGAGGCCAGTTTGAACGTGGAGCCGGGTTCGGTGCGGCCCTGCTGGCCCACGGCGTAGTTGTAGGTTTCGGCGTAGTTGCCCGAGGGGAGCCGGCCCAGGTTGGCCATGGCCTTGATCTCGCCGGTGGCTACTTCCATCACCACCACGCAGCCGTAGTTGGCCTGGTGCTCCAGCAGGTGGCGCAGCAGCGAAGCCTCGGCCACGTCCTGGATGTTGATGTCAATGGTGGTCTGGATGTCGTAGCCCGGCTCGGAGGGCACTTCGGAGCTGTTGCGCAGGGGCTTCCAGCTGCCGCCGGCAATGCGCTGGAAGAGGGCTTCGCCGTCCCGGCCGGCCAGTTGGGTGTTGAAGCTGTATTCGAGCCCGGCGCCTTCCCGGCCCTGGGTCATGAACCCGATGGTGCGGCGGGCCAGGTGCCGGAAGGGCTGGTAGCGCATGTCCACCCGTTCAAAGATCACCCCGCCGCCCATGCGGCCACCGCGGAAGATGGGCCAGCTTTCCATCATCTTCTTCTCCTGAAAATTCACCAGCTTGTGGTTGATGAGCAGGTACTCACGTTCCCGTCGGCCATCTTTGCGGGCTGCCTTGTTGTTTTTGCGCACGTCCCGGAGGCGGCGTTCGTATTCGCCCGGGGTGCGGTCTTCGAAAAACCGCGACAGCAGCAGGGCGAGGGAATCCACGCCTTTGTTGAATACTTTCTCCTCGGGAATGGTCGGGTCAATCGCCAGCCGGTAGAAGGGCAGCGAAGTGGCCATCAGGCTGCCGTTGTCGGAGTAAATGTTGCCGCGGGTGGCTTTTACCTGCCGGTAGCGCACCATCTTGTCCTGGGCGGCTTTGCGCCACTTGCTTCCTTCCATCCATTGCAGGTCGGCAATCCGGCCGATGATGGCGGCGGCACCCAGCACCATGGCCAGGAAGGCAATGCGGACCCGGAGTAATATGGATTTTTTGATGTTCACGGCGTAAAAAGAGTGGCTTGGGAAGAAAAAACCGATTCCGCAACTAATTTAGAGAGCGCACCCAACACGGCGAAGCCCGTTCCCGAAAATCTTTGCGGCCGGGACCGCCCCGGGGCCGTTTTTTCGCGCCGTCCCGCGTTATTCTTCCTCCGAACTCCGCATGCTCACCTTGTAGGGCGGCACCGAACTCTCGTAGAGGCCGATGGAATCCACCCGTTCGGCCACGGCCGACTGCTTGCTGTCGTACATGTATTCGGCCTTCAGCGTGGTGTACTCCGAACGCATGTCGTCCACCTCCCGCTTGAGCTTATCGAGCTGGCGGATGTTCTTCTCGGCGTAGTGGATGTTGCCGATGTAGATGATGCCCAGTGAGGTGATGAAGAGGATGTGCGGGATGTATCGGACCGGCAGGCCGTGCTCGAAAATGCCGTCCAGCCGCAGGTAGTTCTCCAGGAAGCTGAACAACGACCACGTGCTCCGGCGCGGCGCCGGCACGGGTTCTTTCTTGGGCACTTTGTGCGTGTTGATCGCCATACGGGAGTGAGGGAGTTAGCGAATTTGGGAGTTTATCGGGTAGAAGTTTAAAGTTCAGAGTTTAAAACCAAAAACCTTAGCAAACGGCGGTTTTTTTACGTCGGAATGTGTTTGCAAAGAGGGAGTGCAAAGAGGGAGATTGTAGAAAAGGGTTCACCACGGAGGGCACGGAGTGACACGGAGAAAAAAAGGAGCGAGAAGTGAGGAGTGAGAGGAACTGAACCGCAAAGGGCGCAAAGGAGACGCAAAGACCGCCAGGAGGATCAGGATTCACAGGAGAGAAGGATTAGCAGGATTGCGGCGCAGACGGAGAGTACGCGTGTTTTTTTGCGCAGCGAAAAGACCGCATGGCGGGAAAGCGTCGCGTTGCGGCTCCCCTCCTCGGAGGGGCTGGGGGTGGGTTTACCGCCATGATACGAATTCTCAGAGGATCACTGCAAGAGGAAGATTGATAGAAGTGAAAATTCTCAGAAAGCTGGGCGCTGTGCCAGGAAGATTACCACAATGCGGTGAACCCTATATCATCCGTCGCATTCAAGTAAACCCACCCCCGGCCCCTCCGAGGAGGGGAGCCGCCATGCGTCGCCTTCCCGCGATGCGTCGCCTTCCCGCGATGCGTCGCCTTCCCGCGATGCGTCGTCTTCCCGCAAGGCGGTCTTTTCGCTGCGCAAAGAGATAGGCGTACTCTCCGTCTGCGCCGCAATCCTGTTGATCCTTTAATTCTGTGAATCCTGATCCTCCTGGCGGTCTTTGCGTCTCCTTTGCGCCCTTTGCGGTTACGTTTTTTCTCTTTTCTCCGTAGGTCAAATCTTCTCGGCCACCCGCAGTTTGGCGCTGCGGGAACGGGGGTTGCGGGCCAGTTCTTCGGCATCGGCCTCCACGGGCTTGCGGGTCACGGGGCGGAAGGGCACTTTTACGTTGCCGAACAGGTCTTTTTCGGCCTCGCCGGTAAATTTTCCGTGGTTGATGAAGTTTTTCACCAGCCGGTCCTCCAGCGAATGGTACGCGAGCACCACCAGCCGGCCGCCGGGCCGCAGCACCTGGGGCGACTGTTCGAGCATTTCTTCCAGCGCCTTGAGTTCGTCGTTCACCTCGATGCGCAGCGCCTGGAACACCTGGGCGTAGTACTTGAACTCCTTGCCGCGCGGGGCAAACTTGTTGAGCACGGCTTTCAGGTCGTTGATGGTGCGGATGGGGGCCGTGAAGCGGGCCTTCACCACGGCCGCCGCCAGCGTGCGGGCATTGGTGATTTCGCCGTACAGGCCAAAGATGCGGTGCAGTTGCTCCTCCGGGTACGTGTTGATGAGTTTCTGGGCCGTAAGGTCGGCCTGCTGGTCCATGCGCATGTCGAGGTCGCCCTCGAAGCGGGTCGAAAAGCCGCGTTCGGCCGAGTCAATCTGGTGCGAGGAGATGCCCAGGTCGGCCAGGATGCCGTCGAGCTGCGTCACGCCGTGCAACTTGAGGTAGCGCCGCAGGTAGCGGAAGTTGGTGGGCACCAGCGTAAAGCCCGGGTGGTCAATGGCGGCGGCGTTGACGGCGGCGTCGGGGTCCTGGTCGAAGGCGAACAGCTTGCCCTCCGGCCCCAGCTTTTCGAGAATGGCCCGGGAATGGCCGCCCCCGCCGAAGGTCAGGTCAGCGTAAATGCCGTCCGGCCGGATGTCTAGCCCGGCAATGGACTTTTCGAGGAGTACGGGAACGTGGTACAAGCGGCGGCCGGTTGGTGCAACCCGGCAAAGGTAAGGAAAGAACCGGGTTGGGGGAAAAAAACAAACCGCATTGCTGCGGCCTGTTTGGTCTATGAAGAGGAGATTAAAAGTTGCCTACGCGTGCCGGGGCAGGATAAGCAACTCTCAACCGGAGGATTACTGGGTGTAATCTGAAAATTATTTCGTGAAATAGCAAATGACGTAGAAATAATATTTAAACTTTAAATAATTACAGAATTTTATTCGCCCAACTCGGATTTTTGGCGCGTGGCCGCCGCCAGCCAACTTTTTCCGGGCCGCTTTTGTTAGTACCTTTGTTACACCACTATTCCTACTAAATAGATAGAGAAATGAAAAAGGCGCTGCTGCCACTGTTCCTTGCCGGCCTGGTCCTGTTAACGGCCTGCCAAACCGGGGAAAAATCGTCCGGAAATGAATCGTCACCGCTGCTCCCGGGGACGTGGCGGGCCGTGATCGGGTCGCCGGGCGGTGAGCTGCCCTTCGGCCTGGAGCTGGCCCGGCTGAACGATACGACGTTCCTGGTGTACGTGCGCAACGGCACCGAGCGGCTGCCGCTCGACACGGCCCACGTGCGCGGCGACTCCCTCCACGTCCCCATGGACCTTTTCGACTCGGAACTCGTAGCCGCCGTGGACGACAGCAGCTTGTACGGCCGGTACACCCGCTACGACGCCGGCAAGCGGGCTTATGACCTGCCTTTTTCCGCCGAATACGGGCAGACCTTCCGCTTTGCCCCGGCCAATGCGCAGCCGGCCGGCGACGTTTCGGGAAACTGGACGGTGACGTTCCGCACCGAAAAGGACTCCACGCGGGCAGTGGGCGTGTTCAAGCAGCAGGGCAACGACCTGACGGGCACGTTCCTCACGCCCACCGGCGACTACCGCTACCTGGCCGGACAGGTGGAAGGCAACGAAATGAAGCTGTCGGCCTTCGACGGTTCGCACGTGTACCTGTTCAAGGCGTACCTCGACAGTTCGCGCAACCGGCTCGAAGGGGAGTTCTGGTCGGGAGCCAAGGGTTACAAGAAGTGGACGGCCAAGCGCGACGACAAGGCGGCCCTGCCCGACGCCAACGCCCTGGCGTACCTCAAAAAGGGCCACGACCGCATTGACTTTACCTTCCCGGACCTCGCCGGCAAGCCCGTTTCGCTGAGCGACCCCAAGTTCCGCAACAAGGTGGTGATCGTGCAGATCATGGGGAGCTGGTGCCCCAACTGCATGGACGAAACCAACTTCCTGGCCCCGTGGTACGACAAGAACAAGGCCCGCGGCGTGGAGATCGTGGGGCTGTCGTACGAAAAAGTGCCGACGCTGGAAGCTTCGGGGGCCAAGCTCGAACGGATGAAAAAGCGCATGAACATTGGCTACGACGTGCTGCTGGCCGGCCTCAACACCACCGACGCGGTGGCCGCCTCGCTGCCGATGGTCGAAAAAGTACTGGCTTTCCCCACCACCATCTTCATTGACAAGCAGGGCAAGGTGCGCCGCATCCACACCGGCTTCAGCGGCCCCGGTACGGGCAAGTACTACGACGAGTTCGTGGAGGAGTTCAACCAGTTCGTCGAGAAGCTCCTGGCCGAAGGACCCAGCGCGTAGGTGTAGAAAAAGCGTTTGCGCCGGTGGTCATTCCCAATCCCTTTTTAATCTCCCTTTTCTCCCTGTAACTCCGTGTCCTCCGTGTCTCCGTGGTGAATAATTTTTTACCGCCCGGGTTACCTGCAATACCCTCCCCCATAAAGTGCTGTAAATAAAATTTCGGGAAATCGAAACCAAAAAGGCCGTAGTTCAATGGAATGTGAGGTTTGGCAAAACTTTTCCTTTCCGATTGAGTACCAATAAACGGTTTCCCGGCCGGTTGCGCAGAAGCAGGTTTTTTGCAAACTTGTCGCGGGCCGCGCCGGCCGACTGTCCCGAAATGCACTAATGACCCGAGATTATGTTCAAAAACCTTAAATCGCTTTTCATTGTAGACGAGGACGCCCCGAAAACGGACCCGGCGCCGCCCGCGGCCCCGGCCAAACCGACCGGAACGGTCCCGCCGCCCGCACCGGCCCCGGCAAACAGGCCGGCACCGCCACCCCCGCCCACGTTTGCGGGCGGCACCGTGGATCAGCGCATCTTCGAATCGCTGGAAAAGGCCATGGAGGAGAACAACCAGCAGGGCTTCGACTACTTTGAGTACAAGAACTCCCTGAAAACCCTCGCGGGCATCATTCCCGACGAGTCCACCCGGTACAAGTCGGCGTACGCCACGGCCGCCACCATGGGCCTCACCGTGGACCGGCTCCTCGAAAGCGCCGCCTTCTACCAAACGGTGCTCGAAAAGGAACGCGACAACTTCACCCGGGCCGTCAATCAGCAGGTAGACCTCAACGTGACGGCCAAGCAGAAGGACGCCGAGCGGCTGCAAACGCTGATCGCCCAGAAGGCCGAACAGATCAAGCGGCTCACCGACGAAATTGCGATGCACCAGGAGGAACTGGCCAAGGCCCAGGGCGTGATTACCGAGGCCACCACGCGGATCGAGGCGACGAAGAACAATTTTCACTTCACTCTGGAGGCAGTCATGAACCAGATCCAGGTGGACATTCAGAACATTCAAAGGTATTTACGATAAACAAACACGGATATGAACGGCTTAGACAATTTGAAACCTAAATCTTTCTGGGAGCGGCCCGAAGGCACTACGGGCATGGTGTTCGGCGTGGGGATCGTGGCGGGTGCCGGCTACCTGTTGTACAAAGCGCTGCCCTACATCGTCAACATCCTGGAAAACACCCTCTACGCCGGGTTGCTTTTCGTGGGCATCGGCGCGTTGCTGTACGTGCTGCTCGACTCCAAGTTCCGCACCCTGATCTGGTACGTGTACAAGAGCATCATGCGCGGCCTCACCGGCATATTCGTCAACATTGATCCCATCGGCGTGCTGGAATCGTACATTGACAGCCTTAAGGACAACCTTCAGAAGATGGACCGCCAGATCGGCGCCCTGCGCGGACAGATGCGCAAGCTCAAGGACCTGATGACGCAGAACGAGCAGACCATGAACGCCAGCCTCGCCCTGGCCAACCAGGCCCGCGAAAAAGGCAAGCAGGCCCAGATGATCCTCAAGACGCGGAAGGCCGGCCGGATGCAGGAGTCCAACATGAAGCTCAGCGACCTGTACCGCCGCATGGAAATCCTCTACCGCGTGCTGACCAAGATGTACGAGAACTCCGAAATCCTGCTCGAAGACATCCAGGACCAGGTGCAGGTGAAGAAGATCGAACGGGAAGCCATCCGCAACAGCCATTCGGCCATGCGTTCGGCCCTCAACATCATCACCGGCGACAAGGACAAGCGCCAGATGTTCGACCAGGCCATGGAAGCCATTGCCGACGACGTGAGCCGCAAGGTGGGCGAAATGGAACGCTTCATGGAACTGTCGGCCAACTTCATGGATTCGATTGACCTGCAAAACGGGGTGTACGAAGAGAAGGGCCTGGAAATGCTCGAAAAGTGGGAGAAGGAAGGCATCTCGTTCCTGCTCGGCGACGAGAAGCAGCAACTCATTGACCAGGGCAACAGCGGCCGTTACCTCGACCTGGAGGCCCCGGCGCAGCACCCGGTCCGCCGCCCCAACTCGCCCAACGACAACCAGTACAACAAACTGTTTGAGTTCTAACGGGAATGTCTTTCAAGAGAAGCCCCTTCGTCAGGAGGGGCTTTTTTGTTTGTGAAGATTTCACGCAAAGGCGGATTTCACGCAAAGGCGCAGAGGAGCGCAAAGACCGCAAAGGACCTAACCGCAAGGATCGCAATAGAGACGCAAAGGGAAAAGTGTACTGGCCCCCGACAATGAACTACTATTCCGTTACCCATTCGCCCAGCACTTTCACGTACTCGGCCACGTACTGGTCCATGAGGCGGGTTTTGTACTGTAAGATGTAACGGGGGTGGTCCAGGGGAATGATTTTTTCGAAGAAGGGGTGCTCCTTGTTGAGCTTTTCGAAGTACGTGGCATTCTTGCGGCCGAGGCAGATGGCAACCCGGCGGTCGGCCCCGAAGGCGGTTTGCCGCGTCAGGGATTCGATCATGGCCGGCTTCAGGGATTCGAACAGGCCCGGCTGGTCGTAGTAGTTGTAGTTCTTGCCGTCTTTGATGAGGGCCAGCGGGTAGAGGGAGCCGATGTAAAAGTGCCGGTAAAACACCTCCGCCCCGCCGAGTGCCTCAATGAAGCGGTACACGTATTTGCTCGACAGCTCGGAGGTGGCCGGCAGGTCGTTGGGAATGCCGCAGTACTTGCGCAGCGCCGACGGGTCGGTAAACGCAATGCCGGTGGCGCCGCCCCCGAACCGGCCCGGGTTGATGCCCAGGATGAACACCCGCCGGCGGGTGTCGCTGAAGAACTTCTCGTAGAACTGCCGCAGCAACGGCTCGATTTCGGGCCGCACGTACGGGTTCATGATCTGCACCCCGGGCGGCAGCGTCTCGGGTTCCTCCAGGCTGAAGAAGAATTGCAGTACTTTCTGGGCAAACGTGGGTTGGGAAGTAGCGGCCATACCGCAATGCTACGGCAAACGCCACAATCAGGATGCCGGCTTTCGGTCTGCCCTAACGGATCAGGCTCAGCACTTCTTCCGCAATCTGCCGGGCGGCGTCGGGTTTGCCCAGGTGCAAGATGTTCAGCGACAACTCCTGCTTCACGCGTTCCTCGTTGACGAGGTGCATGAGGGTAGGCACCAGCTTCTCCCGGGCATCGGCGTCGCGCACCAGCAGCGCCGCGTGGGCATGCACCAGGGCCAGGGCATTCTTGGTCTGGTGGTCTTCGGCCACGTTGGGCGACGGCACCAGGATGGCGGGTTTGCCGGCCAGGCACAACTCGGAGATGGAAAGGGCGCCGGCCCGGGAAATCACCACGTCGGCCGCCGCATAAGCCAGGTCCATGCGGGTAATGAAGTCGTTTACCCAGACGTTGCGCGGCTTCACGGCGTCAAAGGCAATCTTGCAGCTTTCGAAGTAGAATTTGCCCGTCTGCCAGATCAGTTGCACCGGGGCGCCGGCCAGTTCCTTCAAGTGGGCTTTGATGCTGTCGTTGAGGGTGCGGGCCCCGAGGCTGCCGCCGATCACAAGCACCACCGGCTTGTCGGAGGAGAGGTTGAAGAAGGCGAGGGCTTCCTGTTTTTTTTGCGTCAACTGCGCAATGTCCTGCCGCACCGGGTTGCCCGTCATGCGGATTTTGTCCTTTGGGAAAAACTGGTCCATGTCCGGGTACGCCACGCAGATGCGCCGGGCCCGCTTGGCGAGGAGCTTGTTGGTGAGCCCCGCGTAGGAGTTCTGTTCCTGGATCAACGTGGGAATGTTGCGCGAACCGGCGGCGTAGAGCAGGGGGCCGCTGGCGTACCCACCCACGCCCACGGCGACGTCGGGCCGGAACTCCCGCACGATCTGCCGGGCCTTAAGGAGGCTTTTGATCAGTTTAAAGGGAAAAGCGAGGTTTTTGAGCGTCAGTTTCCGCTGGATGCCGGCGATGGGCAGGCCGATGATCTGGTAGCCCGCCTGCGGTACCTTCTGCATTTCCATCTTGCCTTCGGCCCCCACGAAGAGAATCTCCGCCTCCGGGTGTTGCTGCCTGATCGCGTTGGCAATGGCAATGGCCGGGTAAATGTGTCCGCCCGTGCCGCCCCCGCTAATGATAATTCTTTTTTGCGCCATATTCTCTGAACCTTGATTCGCTTGATTGAAGGATGGAATGATAAGCTGCTGCAACAGTTGGTTGTAGCGCCAAAAATGAAAGGGAGGCTAGAGGTCAGCGTGCAGTTTGTTGTTATGAAACCTTTTAAAGGTCAGACGCTTACTGCCGAAATTGATCAGCAGACCTATTTCCAGTTTGTAAGCTTTCAGGTAGTTGAGGCACTGGGCGTAGTGTACCTCGTCCAGTTGGGTGATCGCCTTCAATTCAACCATTACTTTATTCTCAACCAGGAAATCCACTCTCCGGGTACCGACTTGGGTGGAGTCGTAAAAAATGCTCATCTCCATCTCCCGTTCGAAATCAATCCCCTGCTTCCCCATCTCAAGCGCCAGGCACCGCTGGTAAATCACTTCCTGAAAACCACTGCCCATTGCCGTGTGTACCTTCATGGCACAACCAATGATATTCCGGGTTAACTCCTCGTGTTTGTACGCATGCGTAATCATGCTACTATGTTAAGCCAAAAAAATCTTTTAGCGGGAAAGTGCGCTTCCCCGGCTTGTAAGCTTTTCGGGCTTTACGCATACTTCATCACGTTCCTCTTTTTCTTCCGGCAAATCAAGAACATCACCACGTCCGCCCCGCCAATAAACCCGGAGTAGGCGCGGCATCATGTTCATCTCTTCAGCAAGCAAAGCTTACCGGCTACAAAGCTAACACGATGGGTAGGCCCCGCATCATGTTCATCATTTCATCAGGCAAATCATGGTTCAAGACGATTTCGCTAGC
This sequence comes from uncultured Cytophagales bacterium, assembly GCA_902805615.1. Taxonomy (GTDB): domain Bacteria; phylum Bacteroidota; class Bacteroidia; order Cytophagales; family 172606-1; genus CADCTQ01. The sequence goes on along the minus strand of CADCTQ010000154.1, from coordinate 2,646 downwards.
CGCGGCTCGGTCTTCTCCCGTTCGCGGCTCACGCTGAGGATGATGCCGATGGACATGCCCGTAAACAGCAGCGACGTGCCCCCCATGCTGAGCAGGGGCAGCGGCTGCCCCGTCACGGGAATGAGGCCCACGGCCACGGCCATGTTGGTAAAGGCCTGGATCACGAGGCTGAAACTGAGGCCCGCCGAAAGCAGCCCTCCGAAAGCCCGGTCGCTGCGCGAAACGGCCAGCATCCCCCGGTAGAGGAACACCAGGTACAGGACAATTACGGCCACGCCACCCAGCAGGCCGTACTCCTCCACGATGATGGCGTAAATAAAGTCGTTGTAGGCGTTGGGCAGGATGTTGCTTTGCTCGTTGTGGCCGATGCCCTTGCCCACCGCCCCGCCCGTGGAAATGGCAATGTACGACTGCTCCACCTGGAAAGGCACCTGGTTGGGGTCCAGGAAGTTGGTGATCCGGCTGACCACCGTACCGAGGCGGTCCCCGGCGTACAAGCCCACCGTTACCAGCACGAACCCGATGAGGATGAGCGAAAACAGGTACTTGACCGGCACCCGGCCGATGAACATGAGCAGCATGCAGGTGGCAAAGAGCAGGAACGCCGTCGAGAAGTTGGCCAGCGCAATCAGGCCGCAGATGGCGCCGCTCCAGATCAGGATCGGGATCAGCGACTCCTTGATGTCGTCAATGTGCTGCTGCCGCTTGGCCAGCATGGCCGCAATGCTGGTGATGAGGGCCAGCTTGGCTAAGTCCGACGGCTGGAAGGAGGAGCCGATGTACGGAATGAGGAATTGCCGGCTCGCATTGTTGATGTTGCGGCCGAAGAAGTACACCAGCAGCAGCAGGGGCACCGAAATCCACAGGGCCAGCCGCGCCAGCTTGGCGTAGAGGCGGTAGTCTACCCGGTGGGCGCCCCACATGGCCGCCAGGCTCAGCACCACCAGGCCGCCGTGCTTGAACAGGTAGTACTCCGTGTTGCCCTGCATCATTTTGTAGGCCAGCGAACGGGTGGCGCTGTACACCACCAGTACGCTCATCAGCGACAAGGCAATCACCACGCACCAGATGACGGGGTCACCTTTGATGTTCCGGTCTATCCACGTTTTGATCATACACCAAATATCCCACAAGCCCGCGCAAAAATCAAAAGTGCGCCGGACCTTACGGGGTTTATTTTGGAAAAAAACGGTTCGGGTTGCTCAAAAAACGGTTCGGGTTTCGAAAACCCGAACCGTTTTCAGAAACGCACGCCGGCAAACAGCCGCAGACTCGGCGTACTGACCGCCAGCACCAGGTCCTGCACCCGCGACGAGGAGTTGTCGAGCAGCAGGCCGGCCCCGCCGTAAAAGACTTCCCCGAAATACCCCGTCGCCAGCCGCATGTTGTACTTGCGGAACACCTGGCCTACGTTCTCGATCCGGTCGTTCATCCGGTACCGTTGGTGCTGGAGGCCGAAACCCATGAACAGCGACAGGGAAACGTACAGCCGGTCGCGCACGAACGTGTGGCCGTAGCCCGGCGCCAGGGCCAGGTTGTAAAAACGGGCGTAGCCCAGATTGTTGTTGTTGTACCCCGGCAGGCGCCGCGACGGGATGAACGCCTGGCCCTCGTTGGAAAAGTTCATGATCGCCACCGAGGTCATCAGCAGGAAAGAGCCGGCGCTTTTCACCTGCCGCTCCATCTGCGTAAAAGCGGCCCGGTACGAGAACCGGTTGTGGTTGAACACGTGGTAGATGTTACCGCCCAGGTGGAAGGCCGCCAGGTTGGAATAACGCGGGTAGGGGTTGCCCCGGCGCCACAGGGAATCTACGGCGTAGCCGTTGCGCACGTAATAGCCGCGGTACCGCTGGAAAAAGGCGTCGGCCCCGAACTGGTCGCCGTAGAAGGTGGTGGACCAGTCCACGATGCGGCTGTTGCCGAACCGTTTCTGCCGCTCCCCGGAGGTGGGCAGTTTAAAGCCCAGTTCGAGCCCCAGGCGGCGGGAGTAACCGGCCACGCCCAGCGTCGTGCTGCTGCTGGGGCGGAACTGGATGAAAGCATCCCGCCGCGTACGGCTCCGCAGCTCGAACTGGAGGTTGCGGGTGGAGAGCACCAGCCGGCCGGTTTTCCAGTGCCCGAATTCCCGGATGTATTGCCGTCTCAAGGCCGAGTCGGGTTGCTGGAGAAAGCCGATGTGGGGCATTTTGACCTTGGGCAGCTTCGGCAACTTGGGCAGTTTGGAGAGCTTGGGCCGTTGCGCCAGGGCCGCCGCGTGCAAGAGCAGCACCGCGGCCAGCAGGACGGTCCGGCCGAGCCGGGAAAGCGGAGTATGTCGTTTGGACCGTAACATGCCGTAAAAAACAAAAACCCCCGGCAGCAAGATGCGGAGGGTTTTGTGGGAAAGCCAAGCCTCGGTACGCGTAAGGTTGCGGGTGCTTTTTTACACGTAGTTGTTAAGCATCACGGGCATTACGAGCATGAGCACGTCTTCGTTGTCTTCTTTTTCGCGGGGCGCGATCAGGCCGGCCCGGTTGGGGGCCGACAGTTCGATGGTCACGTCGTGGGCCGTCAGGTTGCTGAGCATTTCAATGAGGAAGCGGGCGTTGAAGCCGATCTCCATTTCTTCGCCCTCGTATTCGCAGATGAGCCGTTCGTTGGCCTCGT
>CADCTQ010000153.1 GCA_902805615.1 uncultured Cytophagales bacterium | reverse complement strand
CTTCCTCGATCATGTCGTCGGGAATCGGCACTTCGCGGAAAGTCATCCCCTTGTCGCTCTCATTCCACTCGATGCCCCGGAAGTTCACCAGGTCCACCACGCCGCGGAAGTTGTCTTCCGAACCGATGGGCAATTGCAGCGCCACGGCATTGCTGCCCAGCATTTCCTTTACCTGGCGGCACACGCCGAGGAAGTCGGCGCCGGAGCGGTCCATTTTATTCACGAAGCCCAGGCGGGCTACTTTGTAGTTGTTGGCCAGGCGCCAGTTGGTTTCCGACTGCGGTTCCACGCCGTCAACGGCGCTGAACAGGAACACCAGCCCGTCGAGTACGCGCAGCGAACGGTTCACTTCCACCGTAAAGTCAACGTGGCCGGGGGTATCAATGATGTTGATGTGGTACTTGGAGCCGCGGTATTCCCAGCCTACCGTGGTGGCCGCCGAGGTAATGGTAATGCCCCGCTCCTGCTCCTGCTCCATCCAGTCCATGGTAGCCGCGCCGTCGTGTACTTCGCCGATCTTGTGGCTCACCCCGGCATAGTACAGAATACGCTCCGTGGTCGTGGTTTTCCCGGCGTCAATGTGAGCGGCAATCCCTATATTCCTTGTGTATTTTAAATCGCGTGCCATGTGGTGATAGTAAACAAAGCCTTTCCGGGCACACCCTTATCATGATTGAACGGGCGGCCCGGAAAGGCGGAATTTTTAGAATTTGAAGTGAGAGAAGGCTTTGTTCGCCTCAGCCATACGATGGGTATCGTCCTTTTTCTTTACTGCTGCACCTTCACCTTTGGAAGCGGCAATGATCTCACCGGCCAGCTTGTCCACCATCGTCTTTTCGCTGCGACGGCGGGCGTACTGGATGAGCCACTTGATGCCGAGGGCCTGGCGGCGTTCGGGGCGCACTTCCGAGGGAACCTGGAAGGTGGCACCACCCACCCGGCGGCTTCTTACTTCAACGGCCGGCATGATGTTGTTCATCGCCTTTTTCCAAATATCCAAGCCGCTTTCGTTGGTCCGCTTGGCAATCAGATCACACGCGCTGTAGAAAATGTCGTACGCAACGGCCTTCTTGCCATCGTACATGAGGTTGTTCACGAACTTGGTGACCATTACCTCCTTGTACTTGGGGTCGGGCAGCACGTATCTCTTCTTGGGTTTTGACTTTCTCATTGTTTTAGTGATTCGCCGGCGCCCTTATGCCGCCGGCCGTATTCCTGTTTGAGTCTTAGATACTGGTTGCAAAGAGCCGGAGATTACTTCTTCTTGGCCGGTGCGCCTTTGCCCGGTGCCCCCTTGCCTGCCGGCGCAGCAGCACCCGGCTTGGGACGCTTGGCCCCGTACTTGGAGCGGCCCTGCTTCCGGCCGTTCACGCCGGCCGTATCCAACGCACCGCGCACGATGTGGTACCGTACGCCCGGCAGGTCCTTTACCCGGCCGCCGCGGATGAGCACGATGGAGTGCTCCTGGAGGTTGTGGCCCTCCCCGGGGATGTATGCGTTTACCTCTTTTTGGTTGGTAAGCCTTACACGGGCAACTTTACGCATCGCGGAGTTCGGCTTTTTGGGCGTAGTGGTGTACACGCGGGTACATACTCCTCTGCGCTGAGGGCAAGAATCTAGTGCCGGGGATTTGGACTTAGTGACTAGCTCTTGTCTCCCTTTTCTTACTAACTGCTGTATAGTAGGCATTTATTGTTGGATTTGCTGCTTTTGAATTTGGGAACGCAAATGTAGACCAATTTCGCAAATAATACAAAATCAATCCTTTAATAATTAGGGGCTCAGGCTTCGCCCACGGGGCCGCCGAAGTTCATCGGGAAGTTGAATACGTCGTCGGTCTGCTTGATGGGACCGAAGGTATCCTCGTACTTGCGGATGTTGTCCTTCAGCGCCGTCAGCAACCGCTTGGCGTGTTCCGGTGTAATAATTACCCGGGCTTTTACCTTGGCCTTGGGTACGCCGGGCATTAAACGGATAAAATCTATCACGAACTCACTGTTCGAATGGGCAATCATCGCCAGGTTGGAATACACGCCCTCGGCCATGTCTTCCGCCAGTTCAATGTTGATCTGGTTTTCCGGCTCCTGCTTTTTCTTAAGGTCTTCTGCCATGTTCCTGCGGTTAAAAAGCGACAGGTCGCCGGTTACCCGCGGCGCCGTAGCCCGCCCTGCAACCTGCAACCTGTCGCTTCATGTGATTAAATTGGTTAGTCCTGAAGCTCGCGCTTTCTCTGGTTCTTCTCCCGGGCCGCCACGAGTTCGTCGTACTCCTCCTGGGAACCCACGATGAGCTGTCCGTATTCGCGCAAACCGGTACCGGCCGGAATCAGGTGACCCACGATCACGTTCTCTTTCAAGCCCATCAGGTTGTCGGTCTTGCCACGGATGGAGGCTTCGCTGAGTACCTTGGTCGTTTCCTGGAAGGAAGCGGCCGAGATCCAGCTCTCCGTACCGAGCGACGACTGCGTGATGCCTTGCAGGGTCGGGTGCGACACCGCGGCTTCGGCATCCCGTACCTGCACGAGTTGCAGGTCCAGTCGCTTGAGGCGTGAGTTCTCGTCGCGGAGCTGGCGGGCGTTGATGATCTGGCCGGGCTTGAACTTGTCGGACTCGCCCGCTTCGGTTACCACCTTCTTGTCCATCACCGCGTCGTTCTCCGTGCGGAACACGAACTTGTCTACCGTCTGCCCTTGCAGGAAGTTGGTATCACCGGCTTCGATGATCTCTACCTTCTGCATCATCTGGCGCACGATGCACTCGATGTGCTTGTCGTTGATCTTCACCCCCTGGAGGCGGTACACTTCCTGGATCTCGTTCACCAGGTACTCCTGGACGGCCGTGGGGCCTTTGATGGACAAGATGTCGGAGGGCGTAATGGCGCCGTCGGACAGCGGGTAGCCGGCGCGGACGAAGTCGTTGTCCTGCACCAGAATGTGCTTGGACAACGGCACCAGGTAACGCTTCTTCACCCCGTCCTTCGACTCGATGAAGATTTCGCGGTTGCCGCGCTTGATGCCGCCGTAGGTTACTACGCCGTCGATCTCGCTGACGATGGCCGGGTTGGACGGGTTACGGGCTTCGAACAGTTCCGTTACCCGCGGCAGACCACCCGTGATGTCGCGGGTTTTGCCGATGGCGCGCGGAATCTTGGCCAGTACCTGGCCGGCCTTGATGGACGCCCCTTTTTCCGCCGTCAGGTGAGCCCCCACCGGCATGTTGTACGACTTGGTGTCGCCGCCGCCCTTGGGAACCACCACTACCGCGGGGTTCTTGGTCTTGTCCTTCGTGTCAATGATCACTTTCTCGCGGAAGCCGGTCTGTTCGTCCGACTCCTCGCGGTAGGTGATGCCTTCCTCGATGGCGTCGAACTCCACCGTACCGTCCATTTCGGACAGGATCACGGCGTTGTACGGGTCCCAGAAACAGAGGTCCTCGCCCTTCTTCACGCGCTGGCCTTCGTTCACCCGCAGGAATGAGCCGTAGGGAACGTGGTTGCTGCTGAGCAGTTTGTTCTCGGCATTCTCGGTGACGCCTTCCATCACGATCTTGATTTCGCCCGAACGGCCCATCACCACGTTGATCTTCTCGCCTTCGCTGTTGACGGTGGTGACCGTACGCACGTCTTCGAACTGGATGACGCCGTCGAACTTGGCCTTGATGGATGCTTCTACCGCGATGCTCGATGCAGCACCACCCACGTGGAACGTACGCAGGGTAAGCTGGGTACCGGGTTCCCCGATGGACTGGGCGGCGATTACGCCTACCGCTTCGCCGCGCTGCACCATCTTGCCGGAAGCCAGGTTGCGGCCGTAGCACTTGCCGCACACGCCTTGCTTGGCTTCGCAGGTAAGTACCGAACGGATTTCTACCGACTCAATGGCCGTGTTGTCAATGCGGATGGCAACGTCTTCGGTCACTTCTTCGCCCGACCCAACGATCATGTCGCCGGAGAGCGGATCGAAGATGTCGTGTACCGTAACCCGGCCGAGGATACGCTCGGACAGGGGTTCCACGATGTCTTCGTTGTCCTTCAACGCCGTCACGATCAGGCCGCGCAGGGTGCCGCAATCCTCTTCGTTGATGATCACGTCCTGGGCCACGTCCACGAGACGGCGGGTGAGGTAACCGGCATCGGCCGTTTTGAGGGCCGTATCGGCGAGACCTTTCCGGGCACCGTGGGTAGAGA
>CADCTQ010000152.1 GCA_902805615.1 uncultured Cytophagales bacterium | reverse complement strand
AGATGGGGCAATCGAGCGGGTGGTTGATGAGCAGGAATTCCACCACACCCTTGCGGGTTTCGAGCACTTCAGGGTTGGTGGTGTTTTGCACCACCATGCCGTCCTGCACCGGCGTGATGCAGGAGGCCACCAGTTTGGGCATCGGACGGGGGTCTTTGGCGGAGCCGGCCGATACCTTTACCAGGCAGGCCCGGCACTTGCCGCCCGTTCCCTTCAACGTAGAGTAGTAGCACATGGCGGGAGGCGCCACGTCGCCGCCGATCTTGCGGGCCGCCTGCAAAATGGTGGTGCCCGGTTCTACCTCTACCTCAATGTTATCTATCGTTACTTTGAACATTACTTTTTCGTCTGGCTTTTAATGCGTCGCAATTCGACAATCAAAAAAACAAATTATACCAACACGGCTTCCTTGCGGTACACGGCACCCTTGCGGGTGGCTTCCTGCGGGTTGCGGATGTGCCACTCGAACTCGTCGCGGAAGTGGCGGATGGCGCTGCCTACGGGCCAGGCCGCGGCGTCGCCCAGCGGGCAAATGGTGTTGCCTTCGATCTTCTTGGCAACGTCTACCAGCAGGTCAATGTCGCGCATGTGGCCGTGGCCGTGCTCGATGCGGTGCAGCACTTTTTCCATCCAGCCCGTTCCCTCGCGGCAGGGACTGCACTGGCCGCAGGATTCGTGGTGGTAGAAGCGGCTGAAGTTCCAGGTGTTGCGCACGATGCACTGGTCTTCGTCGAACACGATGAAGCCGCCCGAGCCGAGCATGGTACCCGTGGCAAAGCCGCCGTCGGAAAGCGATTCGTACGTCATCAGGCGACTTTCGCCGTTGGCCGTTTTGGTAATCAGGTTGGCGGGCAGAATCGGTACGGAAGAACCGCCGGCCACCACGGCCTTGAGCTTCTTGCCGCCCGCAATGCCGCCGCAGTACTCGTCGGAGTAGATGAACTCTTCCACCGGCACGCCCAGTTCAATCTCGTACACGCCGGGCTTGTTGATGTTGCCGCACGCGGAAATGAGCTTGGTGCCGGTGCTGCGGCCCACGCCGATCTTGGAGTAGGTCTCGCCGCCGTTGTTTATGATCCACGACACGGCCGCGATGGTCTCCACGTTGTTGACCACGGTGGGGCAGGCGTAGAGGCCCGACACGGCCGGGAAGGGCGGCTTGTTGCGCGGGTTGCCCCGCTTGCCTTCCAGCGATTCGAGCAGGGCCGTTTCCTCGCCGCAGATGTAGGCGCCGCCCCCGGGGTGCACGTACAGTTCGAGGGAGTAGTCGGTGCCCAGGATGTTCTTGCCCAGGAAGCCCTTGGCCCGGGCCTCTTCAATGGCTTTTTCGAGGATGCGGATCACGTACAGCATTTCGCCCCGCACGTAGATGTAGGACGTCTTGGCGCCCAGGGCGTAGCTCGACACGATCATGCCTTCGATCAGCGTGTGCGGCGAATGGGCCATCAGGTGACGGTCCTTGAACGTGCCGGGTTCGCTTTCGTCGGCGTTGCACACCAGGTAGCGGGGTTTGCCTTCCGGCTTGGCGAGGAAGCCCCACTTCATGCCGGCCGGGAAACCGGCGCCGCCCCGGCCGCGCAGGCCGGACTTCTTTACTTCTTCCACGACCTCATCGGGCGTCATCGTCTTGAGTGCCTTTTCCACGGCGGCGTAGCCCCCGTTCTTGCGGTATACCTCGAAAGTTTCGATGCCCGGCTTGGCAATATGTTCGGTTAATATTTTAAGACCCATTTTTCAATCTCCTTATGGTGAATTTGCAGACGTGCAAATGAATTGAAAACCTTTATGATAAGAATGTATTTAAATCGTACCCGATTGATTCACAGTACGAGGGGTTCTCGGTGATTTCTCCTACACCGTACTTGTACTTGCGCCATTGCTTTTTGATGTAGTCGTAAGCAAAACCCTCTGCCACTTCATACTTTTCTGCTATTACGGCTACTTTTTCGAAGTCATTCTTCAACCCGAGAGGTGTTGTAATTTCGATGATTACCTTATTCTGGTAATTTTCGTTGTCAAACAGAATCAGATCAGGGGCTTGGCTGGTTTTTCCTTCATCTATCATCGTTTCCGGAAAAGGCTCATACGGAATGCTGCCGTCTTCAAACAAGTTGCCGAGTTTCATGGCAAGTTTTCGGATCACTCTCTGGTGTTCTTTGGGGGCATTTACACCCATAATCGGCAAGTCGAGCATATAACCATCCATTTTAATTTCCGAAAAATTATTCTGCTAAACCCACTCCCGGTCTACCAACTCGTCAATCTTCTCGGGGGTGAGGTTTTCGTAGTATTTGTGAATGCCGCCTTCGCGCTTGAGGCGCACCTGCAAACAGGGTGCCCCGCCGCAAGCCGCCAGGCATTCCACCGTCTTCAGGGTGATCCGGCCGTCGGGTGAGGTCTGGCCCACTTCGATGCCGAACTTGTTTTCAATGTATTCGATCACCTGCTCGGCGCCACGCAGGCAGCAGGGGCCCGTGCGGCATACTTCCAGCACGTACTTGCCCACCGGCTCCAGGTTGAACATCGTGTAGAACGTGGCTACCTCGTACACTTCAATCGGCTGGATGTCGAGCAGGGAAGCCACGTAGTCCATCACCGGGGCGCTGAGCCAGTTCCATTCGTTCTGCGCCAGGTGCAGGATGGGCAGGATGGCTGACTTCTGCCGGCCTTCCGGGTAACGCCCGATGATTTCCTGAACCTTCTTCAGCGTCTCTTCCGGGAACCGCACGGGTTCTGCAGGGGTCACCTCAATCGTACTCATGAACCTATGTATCTATTAAGTTTTTTAAATCACTTCTAAACGTATCAGTCAACCCTGATTGCCTTTCCGGCCCGTAATGCTACCGCAGCGTGTAGCTTGCCAAGGCGTATGCCGTATTCACGGAAGACCGCAATTCCCGGGCGGCACTCGGGCCAAGTGCCGTTTCGTACCTGGCTTCCAGCCCAAAGTTACCCCACGTGGCGCCGATGCCCCCCGCCAGTCCGGCAGTCGTCCGGTTCGTGACCGCCAGGGCAGGACGTTCGGTGCGGTTAGTGCCTCCCCAGGAATAGGAGGTTTCCAGGATCATCCGGTTGTCAGCCCCTACGCTTCTGGCGGCAATGACGCCGGCCTGGAAAAAGGGACGCACTTTCGTGAACGTTGCCCGGTGGTAGCGAAACATGACGTTGGCCTGCACGCAATTCATCCGGAACCAGGAATCTCCCTTGATGGTGGACCTTCTGGCCGGCTCCGTCCTCTCGAAAGCATTGGTTACGTAGTTGCCTTTGTACACCAACTCACTGTGGATCATGTACTGCCGGTGGGCCCTCGGAAAAACAAGGTCTAACGACAAGCCCGCCACCTCATTTACCCGTTTTGCGTAGGTACCCGCGGTCAGGTCACTGTATGCCAGTTCTTCGGACGAGAACTTAAGCCTCGTCACGTGAACACCCGCTACCAGGCCGAATTCAAAGGTTTTGCCCCGGTCCTTGTCCCGGCGCACGCTTGGCTGCTCCTGCCCTCCGCAGCGGTTGTATTGCTCGATTACGTTCCTGAACGACTTCAAATCATATTCCACCTCGTAGAATTTAGTACCCAATGCGTTGCAGTCCCCCAGGCGATTCCGCAATTGCGACTTGTACTGCTGGCTGGTGACGGCATGCTTGTCACCATTCTGGAACCGGAAGTACTTTACGTTCAACAACTCTTCTGCACCCGCGCCGCCGGTCTCCAGGAAGAAGTTCTGCTTGTTATTCTTCTGCTGGAGGAAGTACAGGGTTGCTTTGCCTGACACCTCTACCTTAAGAAAGAGCGTATCCCGTTGCCACTTGGGGTCCGAAGAATTGCCCAACTCCGCCAGCGCAACTGGTGATTGGTCATACTGCACGACCTTGGACCGGTAATACTCCCCGGAAAGGAGATGGAAGGCGCTGATGTCGGCCGGCGTATACGTGACGGGTCGCTCTTCCGCATTCCTTCTGAACTGGATCGCCTCCGGGTTCATTCGCCAGTTCTTATCGTCAATCAGCCCCCGCAGCGTGTCTCCTGCATTGTTAACAACGTATCCTTCCACAAAGTTTTTCTGGGCGCTTGCACCAACACTCAATAAAAGCAGTAAGGCCGCTAAGCCCGTTTTGCAAAAGTTCATGTGTACGTAGGGGCACGGATTGCTCCGCAGTTAATTCTTGTTTAAGCGTCCAGCTCCCCGGCAATCACGTTGAGGCTGCTCATGATCACGATGGCGTCCGACAGCGTGGTGCCCACCACCATTTCGGGGAATGCCTGGTAGTAGATGAAGCACGGCCGGCGGAAGTGCAGCCGGTAGGGCGTGCGGCCCCCGTCGCTGATGAGGTAGAAGCCGAGTTCGCCGTTGCCGCCTTCCACGGGGTGGTACACTTCGCCCACCGGCGCGTCAATCTCACCCATGATGATCTTGAAGTGGTAGATCAGCGCTTCCATGCTGCGGTACACTTCCTTCTTGGGCGGCAGGTAGTACTCGGGCGCATCGGCGAAGAACGGGCCTTTGGGCATTTTCGCCAGGGCCTGCTCGATGATGCGGTAGCTCTGCCAGATCTCGTCGTTGCGGACCATGAAGCGGTCGTACGTGTCGCCGTTGTGGCCCACGGGAATTTCGAAATCGAAGTCTTCGTACGAAGAGTACGGGTTCATCACCCGGATGTCGTAGTCCACGCCGGCGGCCCGCAGGTTGGGACCGGTAAAGCCGTAGTTGATGGCTCTTTCGGCCGTGATCGGCCCCACGTCCACGGTGCGGTCCATGAAGATCCGGTTCCGGTTGAAGAGGCCTTCGAACTCCTTCATCACGGCGGGGAAGTCCTGGAGGAACTTGCGCAGCTTGGCTTCGGCCCGTTCGTTGAAATCGCGTTCCATGCCGCCGATGCGGCCCATGTTGGTGGTGAGGCGGCTGCCGCAGATCTCTTCGTAAATGTCGTAGATCTTTTCCCGCTCCTGGAACAGGTACAGGAAGCCGGTAAAGGCGCCGGTGTCCACGCCCAGGATGCCGTTGCAGATGAGGTGGTCGGCGATGCGGGCCAGCTCCATGGCGATCACGCGGATGTACTGGGCCCGCTTGGGCACTTCAATGCCGAGCAGCTTCTCAACGGTCATGTGCCAGCCCATGTTGTTGATGGGGGAGGAGCAGTAGTTGAGGCGGTCGGTGAGGGGCGTGATCTGGTAGAACGGCCGGTGTTCGGCGATCTTCTCGAAGGCGCGGTGAATGTAGCCGATGGTCGGCACGCCGGAGATGATCTTCTCGCCGTCCATCTGGAGGATGTTCTGGAACACGCCGTGGGTGGCCGGGTGCGTCGGGCCCAGGTTCAGGGTGGTCAGCTCGTTGTCGTACTGCGGCAGCGCCTGCCCTACTTCCACCTGCACCTTCGGCTGTACCGGGGCAATCTGCAGGTCGGGCTGTATGTCTTTGGTATCAGGCATGGTGAGTCAATGGTAAGTTCTGGAAGGATTATCTTCCGAAGTAAGCGTCAATTTTATCGTGCCGGGTCTGGTCTTCCAGCGGGTACTCCCTGCGCATCGGGAAGTAGTCCATGTCTTCCATGTTGAGCACGCGGGTCAGGTTGGGGTGGCCGCGGAACACGATGCCGAAGAAGTCGAAGGTTTCGCGTTCCATCCAGTTGGCGGAGGCAAACAGGCCGGTGGCCGTCGGGAACACCGGGTCCTCCGCCGGGGCAAACACCTTGATGCGCATCCGGACGTTGTTGGTCCAGCTGTGCAGGTGGTAGACCACGGCAAACTCGTTGCCCGGCAGCTCGGCGTAGTTGACGCCCGTGATGTCGGTCAGGAACTGGAATTTGAACGTCTTGTGGTTGTACAGGTACTGGAGAACGTCAATGATGTTTTCCCGCGGGGCAGTGAGGGTAAGCATCCCATACGGCTCGTGGATGTCAATGAGGGAGTCTCCGAAGCGGGCGGTTAAGTCGTCAATAATGGCCTGATTGCTCATGTACGGGGTACGGGTGTGGATGAAAGGGCGGGCCGCCGCGGGCAGCCCGCCGGGTAACGTCTCTATCGGATGTTGTATGATTCGAGCAGGTTCTTGTACTCGTCGGAATTGCGGCGGCGCAGGGCTTCGTTGCGGGCCAGCTCCTGGACTTTCATCAATCCTTCGATGATCTGCTCGGGGCGGGGCGGGCAGCCGGGCACGTACACGTCCACGGGCACGATGCGGTCAATGCCCTGCAATACGCTGTAGGTGTCGAAAATGCCGCCGCTGCACGCGCAGGCGCCCACGGCCATCACCCAGCGGGGCTCGGCCATCTGCTGGTATACCTGCTTTACGATGGGACCCATCTTCTTGGCAATGGTGCCCATCACCATCAGCAGGTCGGCCTGCCGGGGCGAAAAGGAGGGGCGTTCGGAGCCAAAACGGGCAAAATCGTAGTGGGAGGCCATGGTCGCCATGAACTCGATCCCGCAGCAGGAAGTGGCGAACGGCAGGGGCCACAACGAGTTGGCGCGGGCCATGCCGATGACTTTATCGAAAGAAGTCGCAAAAAATCCGGAGCCTTCTACGCCTGCCGGTGCTTCTACCATGTTCACTGTACTCATAAATAAAAATGTTGGTGCTGGTTGTAATGAGTTTACGTAGACGCCGCCTTTACGTACGGGCTCTATACTTGTCAACCAATATTTTCTTTAAAATGTTCTTTTTTACCCCGATATTTTACCGGAAGCGGGGCTTTCTAATCCGGTTCCAATTTTCACGAAAAAGTGCTAATCCCACTTGAGCACGCCCTTGCGGATGACGTAGAAGAAGCCGGCCATGAGCAGTGTCATGAATACCAGCATTTCGACGAAGCCCAGCCAGCCCAGCGCCTTGAAGTTGACCGCCCAGGGGTACAAAAAGATGATTTCCACGTCGAAAAGCACGAACAGGATGGCCGTCAGGAAGTACTTGATCGAAATGGGCGTCCGCGCATCGCCCTGGGGCTCAATGCCGCACTCCCAGGTGTCGTCCTTCACCTTGCCGTGCACGCGGTTCTTGAAAAACTTGGGGATCAGGTAGTTGGTCGCTACCATGGTGGTCACCACGAAGCCCAGCGCCAGCACGAGTTGCACGAGGATGGGCAGGTAATCGGAAGGCAGATATTGTTGCATTTTTGCTATAACTTTAGGAGGATACGAATAGAGAGATATTCAAGGAATTATACCTATTTGTGCAAATATAGAGGATAAGCGGCGGGTTATCCCAACCCGCAAATGCAAAATAGGGCAAATTATTGGCCCCGACCTTACCTCCCCCGGTTACCTATCCGCGGCCCTCCCAAGCCCCTGAAAAGCCCCCTTTTCGGGGGCGTTGCGGGCAAAGTGGGGCCGGAAAGGTAACCGGCCGCCGCAAAACGGGCGGAAAGTTCCGCGTAAGATTCCGGAAAAAATGGAAACTTTCGCAAAAACTGACGGGTTAAGCGGCTAGGGAGCAATGGTTTAATTTGCCCCGATTTTTGTAGCTTCGGGTAAGAAATGCTTACATTTGCACCCTGTTTGATCTGATGCGATTTTCAACCTCCATATTGCGGACCCTCTTCAGCCTCGTGCTGCTCGTGTCGTTCCTGACCGGATCGGCCGCGGCGGCCTTCGCGCCCGATGCGTCCGCCAAGCCCAAGGGAGCCGTTGAAAAGGGTACCCCCGAAAGGACCGTCGTCAAACCCAGCGTCTCGCCCGAGGCAATGGTTTCGGCCGTTTCCATCAAATTCCACCAGGTGATCTGCCACTTCATCCGGCAGTTCGTCCTGCGCACCGACACGGTCCGGGTCACCGACCCGGGGCACCCGGTTTTCCGGCACACGTACTTCTCCAAGGTGTTCTCGCACCTGATCGTCGCCAACGCCCCATAACGGGGTTCCCGGTTCTTCTTTTTTTGCCTCCAGGCACTGCCCCCGCGCAGTATCCCGGTTTTCGTGCATCCCCCGACGGGCCGCGTGCCTGGCAACACCCTCCTCATCCGCATCTTATCACCTTACTCATCTACCCACCATTTCAATGCGTAATAAAAATTTCCTCCTGTTCCTGACGGGGTTGTTCGTGCTCATCTGCCTGTACTACCTGTCATTTACCTTCGTTGCGCGCAACATCGAAAACAAAGCCACCCGGGCGGCCACGGCGGCCAACGGCCAGGTGGACCGCGCCAAGCGCCAGGCTTTCCTGGATTCGGTGTGGACGGAGCCGCAGTTCCTGGGCTTCACCTACAAGGACATCAAAAACCAGGAAGTAAAGCTCGGCCTTGACCTCCAGGGCGGCATGAACGTGATGATGGAAGTATCGGCGCCCGACGTGCTCCGCGTACTGTCCGGCAACAACCCGGACCCCAACTTCCAGAAGGCCCTCGGCGACGCCCAGGCCGCCAACAACACGCGCCAGGGCAAGTACACTGAATTCTTCTACGAAGCCTTCAAGAAGCGTTCCCCCAACACCTCGCTGGCCAGCGTTTTCGCCAACAAGTCCAACCAGGACCGCATCACTTTCCAGTCTGCCGACCAGGAAGTACTCGCGTACGTGGACCAGCAGCTCGAAAACACCATTGACCTTTCGTTCCAGGTACTCCGCAACCGGATTGACCGCTTCGGCACCACCCAGCCCAACATCCAGCAGTTGCAGGGCACCAACCGCATCCAGATCGAACTGGCCGGCATCGAAGACCCCAAGCGGGTACGCAACCTGCTCCAGGGTGCCGCCAAGCTCGAATTCTACGAAGTGTACGAGGCCAATGAGTTCTTCCCGTACTACGTGCAGCTGAACGACTACCTGCTCAAGCAGGAGCAGGCCGGCAAACCCGCTACTGGCAAACCCGCCGCCGGCGACAGCCTGCAGGCCAACGCCAACGACCCGCTGGCCGCCGACAACCAGACGGCCGCCGCTCCCGCCGACACCACCGACGACCTGAGCGCCGGGGGTGCCGCCGATACGACCAAGCGTACGGCCAACGCCGCCGCCAAGAAAGACACCGCCGCCAACCCCGGCCAGAGCGCCCTGCTGGCTAAACTGTTCGTGCCCACCGGCAACGGCCTGGCCGCCAACGTCCGCGACACGGCCCGGGTAAACGCCCTGCTCAACCGCCCCGAAGTGCGTACCATCTTCCCCGGCGACATGGCTTTCGTGTGGGATGCCAAACCGGCCACCACCACCGACGGCAACCAGGTGGCCAACCTGTACTTCATCAAGAAAAACCGCAACCAGGGCGCCCCGGTGCAGGGTGACGTGATCGTATCCGCCCGGCCCGACTTCGACCAGTTCGGCAAGCCCGAAGTATCCATGCAGATGAACGCCAAGGGCGCAAAAGCCTGGCGCCGCCTCACCGCCCAGAGCGTAGGCCGCCGCGTTGCCATCGTGCTCGACAACGTGGTGTACTCCGCCCCCGTGGTGCAGGGTGAAATCGCCGGTGGCAACTCGTCCATCTCCGGCAGCTTCACCGTTGACGAGGCCAAGGACCTTGCCAACATCCTGCAAGCCGGCAAAATGCCCGTACCGACCCGCATCGTGGAAGAAACCGTCGTGGGCCCGACCCTCGGCCAGGAATCCATCAACAAAGGCTTGCTCTCCATCCTGGTGGGCTTCCTCATCATCGTGGGCTTCATGGTCGCCTACTACAGCTCTTCGGGCTGGGTGGCCAACATCGCCGTGTTGCTCAACATCCTGCTGATCCTGGGCTTCCTGGTACCGGCCGAAGCCGTACTGACGCTGCCCGGCATTGCCGGCATCGTACTTACCATTGGTATGGCCGTGGACGCCAACGTACTGATCAACGAACGGGTAAAAGACGAACTACGCGCCGGGCAGACGCTGGTCAACGCCACGGCCAACGGGTACCGCCTGGCGGCTACTTCCATCTGGGATGCCAACATCACCACGTTCCTGGCCGGCGCCGTGCTGTTCTTCTTCGGCAGCGGCCCCATCAAGGGTTTTGCCACCACGCTGATGATCGGTATTGCCACGTCGCTGTTCACGTCGGTGTACGTCACCCGCCTGATCGCCGAAATGCGCCTGCGGAGCGGCAAAGCCTTTACCTTCACGACTGCGTTCTCCAGGAACCTGTTCAAGGAATTCAACTTTGACTTCGTATCCAAGCGGAAGATGGCCTACATCTTCTCGACGGTGTTCATCCTGGCCGGCGTGGTCTCCATGCTCACCCGCGGCTTCGACTACGGCGTAGATTTCAAGGGCGGCTGGACGTACATCGTCGAGTTCAAGGGCAGTGACGCTTCTTCCGAAGACCTGCGCCAGGCCCTGGCCGGTCCGCTGGGCAGCGCCCCGCAGGTGAAGACCTACGGCGCCTCCAACAAGGTGCAGGTCACTACGCCGTACCTGATTGACGACGTGTCGCCGGACGCCGCCGAACGCGTGGAGCAGGCCGTGCGCAAAGGCCTCGATTCCTACCGGGCCAACGGCTACGAAATCCAGGGCAGCGCGAAAGTAGGCCCGACGGTAGCCAAGGACATCCGCAACTCGGCCATCATCGCCGTGGTGCTGGCCATGGCCTTTATCTTCGCCTACATCTGGATTCGCTTCAAGAAGTGGCAGTACGCCCTCGGCGCCACCATCGCCGTCATCCACGACGTGCTGGTGATCCTGACGGTGTACACGCTGGGCAAAGACTTCCTGCCCTTCTCCCTGGAGATTGACCAGAACTTCATTGCCGCCATCCTGACCATCGTCGGTTTCTCGGTGAACGACACCGTGGTGATCTTCGACCGGGTACGCGAAACGTTCAATGACAGCGCCCTCAACGCCGACCCGTCGAAGGTGGTCAACAAGGCCCTCAACGACACGTTCTCCCGCACGATCATCACGTCCACGACCGTGTTCCTGGTGGTGCTCACGCTGTTGCTCTTCGGTGGCGAAACCATCCAGGGCCTGTCGTTCGCCCTCTTGATCGGCGTACTCACCGGCGTGTACTCGACCATCTACATCGCCGTACCGTTCGTAGTAGACGCTTACCAGCGCCGCAATGCTACGCAACCGGTTGCTGCTGGTGCGGTGAAAAGCTAATTGCGCACCATACCCACACAAAAAAGGCTTCCCGCAACGGGAAGCCTTTTTTGTTTACGCTTTTATATTCAGTACTGGAACATCTGCCGCAGAAGGAAACATACCTGTTGGCAAGTGGAGTCGTCAAGCACACCCATCTTGCGCAAAAAGCGAGCTTTATCCACGGAACGGATTTGGTCTAAGGCTATTTGTCCGGGTTTGCCGTCAAAGTTGCAATTGACCCGGGTAGGGTAAGGTTTACGGGTACTCGTCAATGCCGCGACAATTGCTGCGGTCAAATTATGATTTACCTCGTTCGGAGAAATTACCAGGCAAGGACGTATCTTATTGATCTCACTGCCCAGCGTAGGGTCAAGGTTAACCATCCACACTTCGAACCGGTTTATTACCACTGCCATTCGTCCTCCTCAAAATGGTTGGAAAATCCCTCCAGCATTTCTGATTCTGGAAGATGCCCTGCGGCAATGGCATCCTTAAACTGCTGGTCCCACCCTTGGCGAGGCGCTTCGGCAAGTGGCGTAATGAGTAAACCGTTCTCCTGAGGATGAATTTCTACTTCCTCCTTCAAACCGTACTGCTGCAAAAGGCTTTTATTTAAAATGATGCCTCGGGAATTGCCGATCCTGACAATTTTAGTTCTCATAAGCATTTGTTATAGAATGAAGTTAGAACATAGTTATAACATCTTCAAGGGAATAGTGGAAGTAGAAAGTATTAAAACAATTCATGCAAGCATTCCTGCTTGCATGAATCTGCACAACCGCATGATCCGCACATCTGCCTAATTCTTCACCACCTTACGCACCACCTGGCCCGATGCCGTCGAAATCCGGATAAAGTACAGGCCCGCTTTCACGCCGTGCAGGTCAAGCGTGTGCTCGGCGGCCTGTACGTTGGCTGACTGCACTACTTTCCCATTGGCATCCGTCACCACCAGCCGCCCGCCCTTCCAGGCATCGGCAAGTTTGAGGGTTACGCGGTCCGTCGTCGGGTTGGGGAAAGAAAGGATTTCCAGGCCGTCCCCCTTGGCGTTGTAGTCGAAGCGGGCGGCGCCGGTAGGTTCGGTGCCCCACACCAGCACGCCGTTGCGGTACAAAGTGACCCGGCTCCAGTCGGTGTAGGCCGTCTTGGTGGGGTCGTAGGAGTAATCGCCGGTCTCGGTGTAGTTGGACCAGTCCGTCTTGGAGAAGCGGGCCTGGACTTCGCCGCTGTTGCCCCCGGCTGCGACCGAGCCGGCCGCCGGGGTGAAGCCCACTTCCAGGTAGCCGTTGGCACCCGCTACCGGGGAGACGGCGACGAACCGGCCCGTGGTGTTGCTGCTGCCCACGACGGCGTAGTCGCACCAGAAGCTTTCCCCGGCCGAACCTTCCTTCGTGTACCAGTACCGGATTTTCAATTCACTCAGCGGCACGGCCGTCGTGCCCGCGTTCACGACCTGGAAGTGCGGCTTGATCGCGTTGTCGGTGGCACTGGGGTCACCGTTGCGGTACTGCACCTTCAGACTGCCCGGACCGGTGGGGGTGGAAGAGACCACCACGGCCACGTCGTCGGAGCCTTTGAGGCCGCCGTTGTCGGTGACCGTGAGCCGGAACGTGTACGTTCCCGCCACCAGTCCGCCGGCGGTAAGCGTCGCCGTGGCCGCCCCCGACAAGGTAGCCGCGTTGGGACCCGTTACCTGCGACCAGGCGTAGGCCGAAATGGTGCCGTCAGTGTCGGTGCCGCTCCCCGCAATCACCACGCTGTTCGTCGGCAGCGTGACCGACTTGTCCGGGCCGGCGCTGGCAACGGGAGCCTGGTTGCCCGGGGCGGTGGTGATCGTAATGGTCCGGGTGGCCGTGGCCGAGCCGCCTTTCCCGTCGCTGACGGTGAGGGTGGCCGTGTAGGGACCGCCGGCCCCGTACGTGTGGCTGACGGTTCTGCCCGTGCCGGTAGTGGCGTCGCCGAAGTTCCAGCCGTAGGTCAACGCGTCGCCGTCGGCGTCGGTCGAGCCCGAAGCGTCAAAGGCGACAACCAGCGGGGCCGTGCCCGCGGTGGGCGTGGCCGTAAAACCCACGACGGGCGGTGTGTTGGTGGGCGTACCGCCACCGCTGCCGGGTACGTTGCCGTACAGTTTTACGCCGGCGTTGTAGAAGGGAATGTAGTCGCTTTTGACCAGCGCCGTGGCGTTCAGTCCCTGGTACGACCAGTCATTGGCGGGGTTCCAGGCGGCAGCCGGCGCATTGGGCAGCGACACCCGGACCTGGGCTTCCTTGCGGGTGTGTTCCTGGCCGCCCGGGTACACCTTCGTATTGGGAAACGAAACTTCCACGTAGTAGATGTTTTTGGCCGCATCCCAGGCCCTGAGGCCCGAAGCCACGGCGCCGCTGCCGTTGAGCGCCACGGTGTAATTCGCTAAGGTGTAGCCGGCGGCGAATCCTTCGGTCAGGTCCACGAAATACCGGTACGACACGTTCTCGGTCATCCGCGCCGGCCAGGCCGACCGGTTGTTGGCCCACACGGCCACTTCCGTGAAGTTGGAGCCCTGGGCGTTGATCTTGGCTTCGTTGAAAAACTCCTCGCCGACCGGCTCGGCCACCGGGAAAGTGGCCAGCGGCGCCCCGCCGAATTCCCCGTACATCCGGGCCACGGCCCCGGTAAAGGCGGCATTGTAATCGGTGGCAATCTCGTTGGTGATGTAGTTGCCGCGGTCGTCAATGTACAGGTCGCTCCGGTCGGGGCCGCCCACCAGGGCGCCGTAGATCACGTGCCGGTTGTTGGCCGGGGCCTGCAGGCTGTTGGTCCAGGAGCCGTGCGCCGTCCGGTGGTGCGGGTTGACCGGCGGGTTCACCCCGAAGCCGACCACCATGCTCCGCTTGGACGGGTTGTCGCCCAGCATGTAGTTGATCTGGGAAACGGCAAAGTCGTGGTACCGGGCTTTCCTGACGGCATCGGTGATGAAGTCGCTGTACACGAAAGCCGCGAAAGAGGTATTTGCCGCGTACCGCAGGCTGCCCCAGGTGTCGAGCCAGGCGAGGCCGCCGGGGGTGTAGGTGATCTTTTGTCCGTTCACGCCCACCGTCCAGTAGTCGAGCCACCGTTCGGCATCGGCTTTGTAAGTGGCTTCGCCGGTCAGCTTTGCCATCAGCACGTAGCTGCCGTAGGTTTTGTCGTCCCAGTTCATGGACCACTTGAAGGAAGGCGTGCCGTCCTGCTCCTTGTTCATCTTGGGGTATTCGAGCCTGGCTTTGTTGAGGTAGGTCACGTCGTTGGTGGCCCGGTACAGCCAGAGGGCGCCCCACACCAGTTCGTCCTGGTAGCCGCTCCAGGAGTTGTAGAAGGCCGAAGCATCGGTAATGGCGTCGCTGTACTTGCCGCGGTACGTATCGGCAAAGGTGTAGAGCTGCTTGGCGTGGGTCAGCAGGGTGGCGCTGTACGCGGGGTCGGAGGTTTTGAACAGGATACTCGCCGCCGCCATTGCCGCCGCGGTTTCGCCGGCCAGGTCGGAGCCGGGTTTGGCCGCGGTGATTTTGTAGGACGGCCGCGGCATCTGCATTACTTCGGCCGGTCCCCACCAGGCGTGGTCCACGCTGCCCGTGCCGATCTGGCCGTACAGCTCGTTGGGCGACGGGTGCGCCTTGATGAAGTAGTTGTTGACGAAACGCAGGTTGTCGAGGGCTTCGTCCAGTTGCCCGCTGGCTACGTAAGCATCCCGGTATTCGATGACGCCCCAGGCCAGGGCGGTTGCCGTGAAGGCCATCGGGAAGCCGAACTTCACGTGGTCGCCGGCGTCGTACCAGCCGCCGGTAAGGTCAATGCCCACGTCGGCGCCGTCCTGCATGGCCGAGTTGCCCCGCCAGCCCACCCGGTTGCCGGTGGGAAGCGCCCCGGCGCGTTGCGCTTCGTAGAAGAACCACGATTTTTGCAGCACTTCGCCGTAATTGTACCGGGCCTGCGAGAAAGCCGGGAATGCGATGAGGCACAGCAGTGCCAGGAGCACGAGGGGTGATCTTTTGTTCATAGAAATGGGGTTAGAAGGTGGATAAAAGCTTCCCTTTTGAAATTTTATTGCTTGACTACTTTGTAGACCTGTTGCCCGGACGAACCGGCGACGCGGATGAAATACACTCCGGGTTTGAGCCGGCTCAGGTCGAGGGTATGCTCGGCGCCTGCGGGGGTGATGGTCTGCACCACCTGGCCGTTCGCGGTCATCACGATGATCCGGCCGTGCTGCATCCACCGCTCCGGCAGCCGGAGGGTCACCCGTTCCGTGGCCGGGTTGGGGAAGGGGAGGGTGCGGAGGGAGGCGGCTTCGGACCCGGTTCCGAGGCGGGCCGGGCCGGTAGGTTCGGTGCCCCACACCAGCACGCCGTTGCGGTACAAAGTGACCCGGCTCCAGTCGGCGTAGGCCGTCTTGGTGGGGTCGTAGGAATAGTCGCCGGTTTCGGTGTAGCTGGACCAGTCATTCTTGGAGAAGCGGGCCTGAATCTCCCCGCTGTTGCCCCCGGCCGCAACCGGGCCGGCCGTTGTCGAGAAGCCTACTTCCAGGTAGCCGTTGGCACTGGCGACGGGAGCCGGCAGCGTTACGAACCGTCCCGTCACGTTGGACGATCCCAGGTTGGCGTAGTCGCACCAGAAGCTTTCCCCGGCCGAACCTTCCCGGGTGTACCAGTACCGGATTTTCAATTCGCTCAGTGGCACGGCCGTGTTCCCTGCGTTCACGATCTGGAAGTGCGGCTTGACGGCGTTGTCGGTGGCACTCGCGTCGCCGTTGCGGTACTGCACTTTCAGGGACGAAGGCGCGGTGGTACCACTGGCGGCAATGGCTTTGGTGGCCGCATTCGAACCGCCTTTGCCATCGGTTACGGTGAGGGTGGCGGTGAAAGAACCGGCGGGGTACGTGTGGCTCACGGTTTTGCCGGTACCCGTGGTGCCGTCGCCGAAGTTCCAGCTAAACGCCAGGACGTCGCCGTCGGGGTCGCTGGAAGCGGACGCGTCAAACGAGACGGCCAGGGGGGCCGGGCCGGATACCGGCGCGGCGGTGAAGCCCGCGACGGGAGCCCGGTTGGCAGTGGTGGCGCTTACGACCACCGAAGCGTCGTCGGTGCCCTTGAGGCCGCCGTTGTCGGTTACGGTCAACCGGAACACGTACGTTCCTGCCGCGAGGCCACCCGCGGAGAGGCTGGCCGTGGCGGCGCCGGAAAGCGTGGCCGCGTTGGGGCCCGACACCTGCGACCAGGCGTAGGCCATGATCGTGCCGTCGGCGTCGGTGGCGCTGCCGGCCAGGGTTACGCTGCTGGCGGGCAGGGTCACGGTTTTGTCGGGGCCCGCATTGGCAACCGGCGCCTGGTTGACGGGCGTGGTCACGGTGCCGTTGGGAATCATCGGCGCCAGGTACGGCTTGAGCAGGTCGTGTTTCCACTTGACGGTCGTTACCCAGTCGTCGCCTACGATGCCGCCCGTATCGCCCGAGTTGGGGTTGAAGCACCAGAACGTCCACGAGTACCTGGTGCCCATGTAGGCCAGGAAGTTTTTGAACCACACTTCATCGGCGCCGCCCGGGGTTTTGATCCCGAACTCGCCCACGAGCAGCGGCGAAATGCCCTGGTTGTAGATGTAGCCGAAGAATTTGTCCCAGATGCCGGGCAGGTTCGCCGGGAACGCCGGGTCGGTGAACCAGGGCTGGGGGTGAACGGTCGGCCCGTATTCGTGCGGCGAATACATGAGCTTGGCCGGGTTCGACAGCTTGACGGGGTAATTCCGGACGCCCAGCAGGTTGCCGCCCCACCAGTAGGGTTCGTTGTTGACCAGTTCAATGCCTTCCACCAGAATGAGCACGTTGGGATTGGCTTGCAGAATGGCGTTGCCGCACCGTTCGGCGGCTTTGTTCCAGTCGGTGCCGGGGCTGCTGTTGCCCCAGGTGGCCGTGGTCGGGGAGCCGGGCGTCTTGCCGTGCGGCTCGTTGTCGAGGTCCATGCCAACCACGGCGTCGTAGGTCTTGTAGCGGTTGGCCAGGAACACCCAGTTGTCAATCCAGGTCGCCTCCGGCACTTCGGCCGAGTACCAGATGGTTTCCGCCAGGTAGCCGTCGGGAATGCGGGCGTGGTTGTCGAGGATGATCTTCAGGTGGTTGGCCTGGCACCACTTCACCACCTCGTCGAGCAGCGCCAGAGGCGTTTTGACGTGGGCAATGTCGCCGTTCATGGGCGTTACGCCGGTGTAGGGGTCCGAGCCGTACGAATCAATCTGGATGGCGGCGCCCGGCTTGAGCATGGCGTCGGTGTAGGGGATGCGGATGCAGTTGAAGCCCAGGTCTTTGATCTGCTTGAGCACGCTTTTCATGTCGCGGGTCCAGAGGCCGTGGAATTTGAGTTGGGCCGTTTCGAAGCCAAACCAGTTGATGCCGGTGAGCCGTACTTCCTTGCCCTGCGCATCGTAGAGTTTGTTGCCGTTGGCGTTGAGCCAGTTCTGGCCGTACGCGTGGTTTTGGCCGGGCAGGACCGGGAGCAGGAAGAGGAGTACGAGCCGCAGGGGGAGTAAAACTGTTTTTTTCATAGGGACGGGGTTAAGAAGGGTCGGTGAAGGGGTACGCAACGGGCCGCACGGACACGCCGGCGGCTTGCGGCAAGAAAGGCTGGGGCAATAAGAGGGCGTTAACCATTGGGCAAATGGTCAGGAGTGCCATCAATGCGCCGTTGAACGGCAATCAATGGCGGCAAGCGACTACATGGGGTCTTCCGGGCGTGGGGCTAAGGTACGGGCTTGGTGAAAAAATCCTGTTCGTGGGTGCTCGTAGGGGCTATCTGGCAATCTTGGGCGGGTACCGGAAGGGTATTTCTCCGGTCGCTGCCGGGAAATGACCCGCAATAAATTTTAACGGTTGCTGTTCAAAAGAACTACAAACCGAGCAAATATCCAAGGGTGGGCCGTGAAAAATACTCAAAAAAGTTAAAATAAATATTAACAGAGTGATACGATTGGAAGGGAAAGCAAAATGGCTTTAATACGTAGCGAGGCTTGTCCGTTGTATTAAAGCCACTTAGGATTGGGTGTGGGTCAGGAGCCGGTGGTGTAAAGAAGACGGGAAGATGGTGTTAAAGTAGTGATTCAAATTGAAGCGGTGTTGGGGAGAGGCTACCCCTGTCCCCTCCTTGATGGAGCTACGATTAGGACACATTTGGGCCACATGCTTAAAAGGCCATTCGGAGCCGTCAGTGAGACACTGACGGCGGCGGACACTGACGGCGGCGTGCGGAAATCATGAGGGTGGCCTGCACCTGCCTGGTTGGGGTAATTGGGGACCGTGTCCCGTACCAACTTCGCCGCCGTCAGTGTCTCACTGACGGCTTTTCACCTAATTTCAAAAAGTGTCCTAATCGTAGCCTTGATGGAGGAGGG